>JAPLSJ010000092.1 GCA_026398695.1 Arenimonas sp. | reverse complement strand
TCGGCCACGAACAGGTTGATCGTGGCATCGAGGCGCTCGGCGAACTCGGCATCGTTCCAGGGCAGGAACAGCTCGGCCTTGATGAACGGGTAGATCGTCTTGCCCAGGCGCAGCACGCCGGCGCGGCTGATGCGCCGGTTGTTCTGGAAGCACAGCGCCACCCAGCTGGCGGCGGCGAACAGGTGCAGCACGTTGTTGCGGAAGTAGCTCTGCAGCACCGCCGTCTCGCCCTCGACGCTGATCACGTCGCCCAGCGGGTGCACGGTGCGGGTGAGCACGCCGATCTTCTCGCCGTAGGCCACGATGGCCGCCGGGTCGAGGTCGGTCACCGTGACGCGGTCGGAATAGGGCAGCGCCGCCAGCAGCTTCTTGCTCAGCGCCAGCTGGGCCAGCAGGTCGGCCTCGGACATCGCGTGCTTGGGCGTGGCCAGCAGGGCCAGCGCCAGCAGGTTCACCGGGTTCACGTCGGCGGCGCGGTTGATGTTGACCTGGATCTTCTGCGCGATGTCCTCCACGGCGCCGTTGATCCAGGTCGGCTTGTCGTCCGGGTCGGCGTTGCGCGCGCGCCAGTCGGGCGCGTGCTGGGCCAGCACGGTGTCGAGGAAGATGGGCTCGCCGAAGTTCACCGCCACCTTGCCGTAGTGCTGGCGCAGGATGCCGGCGCCGGCCTTGAGCAGGGCCCAGATGGTTTCCTTTTCCTTGGGCTGGCCGGTGAGCTCGTCGAGGTAGCTCTTGCCCTCGATCAGCTTCTCGTAGCCGATGTACACCGGCTGGAACACCACCGGCCGGCGCGGCGCGCGCAGGAAGGCCTTGATGGTCATCACGATCATGCCGCCCTTGGGCGCCAGCAGCCGGCCCGTGCGCGAGCGGCCGCCCTCGATGAAGTACTCCAGCGAGAAGCCTTCGCCCACCAGCTGCGAAACGTATTCGCCCAGCACCGCCGCGTACAGCGCGTTGCCGCGGATCGAGCGGCGGATGAAGAACGCGCCGCCGCGCCGCAGGATCGGCCCGATCACCGGCATGTTCAGGTTCACGCCCGCCACGATGTGCGGCGGCACGATGCCGCGGTTGTAGAGCAGGTAGCTCAGCAGCAGGTAGTCCATGTGGCTGCGGTGGCAGGGCACGTAGACCACTTCATGCCCGGGCGCGACCTGCTTGAGCGTGTCGAGGTGGTTGATGTTGACGCCGTCGTAGATGCGGTTCCAGAAACCGGTGAGCGCAAAGGAGGCCGAGCGCACCACGGGGTTGGAATAGTCGGCGGCGATTTCCCAGGCGAAGGCGTGGCCCTTCTTCCAGGCCTCCAGGTATTCGGTGCCGTCGCGGCGCGCCTGGTCGGTGATCGCCTTGCGCACGGGCTCGGCGTCCAGCACGCGGTCCACCAGCAGGCGGCGGGTGGACAGGTCGGGGCCGATGACGGCGGTGCGGATGCGGCGGAAGTGCCCGCGCAGCACGCGGCTGACCTTGCGCACCTGGCGCTCGTGCGGCATTTCCTCGCCCAGGATTTCCCACACGCGCACGCTGGGCGAGAACTGCACCACCGTGTCGCGGCCGTTGAGCAGGATGGCCAGCAGGCGCCGGAAGCGGCCCACCAGCACCCAGTTTTCGGAGAACAGCACCGAGAACCAGCCCGACTGCCTGGCCGGTGCGCGGCCCACGAAAATCGACACCGGCACCAGCTGCACGTCCTGGTCGGGGTAGAGCCGGTGCGCCATCAGCAGGCGCGACAGCGCGTCGGAATGGCTGCGGTTCTTGGGCCGGCCGAACAGCCCCGCGCTTCGGCGCGACAGCGCCACGTAGCTGCGCTTGCGGCCCAGCGGATCGCCCGGCAGCGCGGCCAGCGGCGAGGGCAGGCCGGCTTCGCGGCAGGCCCGGTCGAGGATCAGGGTGTTCGACAGCCCGTAGTTCTCGATGACGTAGCAGACCGGGCGGTCGAGGTTGAACGGCGGCACCACCGGCTCGCGCTTGATCTCGATCCAGGGCTGCAGCAGTTTTTCCATGAAGCGCGCCCAGAGCGGCGGCTTCGCGCGCGGTCGGAGCGGCTGCGGCGGGGTCGCCGGGGTTTGCGGTTCGTCCATGTCTCGTTCAACCGGCGGCGTCGGCCGCGGCTCCGGTCTGGGCCGGGGCGGCCTCTTCGCCGGCTTCGGCCAGTTCGGCCTCGGCGTCGCGCACGGACTGCGCGCTGTACCAGCCGTCGCCGCGGCGCATCATTTCCATCTCGAAGCTGACCGTCTTGTCGAGCAGCGGGTAGCTCACCTTCACCTGCGCACTGTCGCCGTTGGCCGACACCAGCTCGGCCTGCACGCCGTCCAGCGCGCGGTCGATGTCCAGGTCGTAGGCCTTGGCGACCTTCTTGAAGCCCGCCAGGGCGATGCCGCCCTTTTCCATCGCGGGCACCATCGGCAGCGCGCGCGCCTGCGCCAGGGTCGGCAGCGCCAGGGCGTCGGCGGTTTCCACCAGGGCCGACACGGCCACCCGGGCGCGGGCCCGGTCGGTGAACAGCGACGGCTGGGCCCAGGCCATCAGGCCGGCCACCACTTCGTTGCTGTGCGCCTTCTCTTCGTCGCTCAGCTCGGTGTTGGCCTGGATGGCGGCGTTGAGGAAGATCAGGGCGGTGGCCTGCATCATCGGCCACTGGCCGGCGATCTCGGCTTCGAGCTTGGCCAGCTTGGGCTCGAGGTCGCGGTTGAGCTGGGCCTCGGCGTCGGGCGCGGTGAAGCGCGCCATCATCTTGTCGTACTCGGCGGCGTCGGCGTCGTCCACCGGCTCGGCCTCCGCCACGCGGCGGTTCCAGAGCGCCTCACTGCGGTCGTAGAGCTCCGGCGGCAGGCTCAGGCGCGAGTAGCGCACCAGGTCGTTGTCCCGCAGGGCCTTGGCCAGGCCTTCCACGGCCGCCACGGGGTCCCCGGGGGCCTGGGCCTCCTGCGGGGAATCCTTGCGGCAGGCGCCCAGGGCAAGGACGAGGGAGAGCAGGGCCAGCAGGGCCCAGGCGGGGAGTCTTCGGGTCATGCGTCGGGGCTGGAGCATCGGTTTGGCAGGGGCTGAATCTAGCAGATCGAATGTTTGCGACCCGTTGTCCGGCCCCGGCCCGGCCAGCCGGCCTTCAGCCGCGCAGGGCGGCGGCGACCTGGGCCTGGATGGCTTCGGCGGCAGCGGCCGGGTCGGCGGCCTGGCGGATCGGGCGGCCCACCACGATGTGGTCGGCGCCTGCGGCGAAGGCCGTCGGCACGTCCACGGTGCGCTTCTGGTCGTCGCCGGCGGGGCCGGCCGGGCGGATGCCGGGGCAGACGATCAGGAAGCCCGGGCCGGTGGCCTGGCGCAGCGCGGCGGCCTCCTGGCCGGACGAGATCACGCCGTCGCAGCCGGCGGCGCGGGCGGCCAGCGCCCGCTCCACCACCACCTCGGCGGGCTCACGATCGATGCCCAATTGCCGAAGATCGCTGCGATCCATGGACGTGAGCACGGTGACCGCCAAGAGCTTAATGGCGCCCTTCTCCTGCGAAGCGGCGCGCATCATGCCGTCATGTTGGCCGTGGATGGTGCAAAAATCGACCGGGTAGCGCGCCAGACCCTTGATGGTGGCCGCCACGGTGGCCGGGACGTCGTGGAACTTCAGGTCCACGAACACTTTCTTGCCCCGGCCGGCCAGTTCGTCGAGCACCCGGAAGTAGTCGCCGCTGGTCAGCAGCTCCATGCCGATCTTGTAGAAGCCGACCGAATCGCCCAGCCGGTCCACCCAGGCGCGGGCCTCGGCGGCGGTGGGGACGTCGAGGGCGAAGATCAGGCGGTCGCGGACGGCGGTCATGGGCTTACTCGGCGTACTTGAGCGACTGCAGCTTCATCTGGCGGCGCTCGTTCTCGGGCAGGGTCCAGGCGTTGTTGAACAGCGCCGGCTCCCAGCTGCCGTAGGTGGGGTTGGGCAGCACGAACCAGCGCTCGCCGATCCAGCCCAGGTGCGGGGCCATGGCCTGTTCGCGGCCTTCGGCGTTGTTGGCCACGATGGTCACCATGTCGCCGATCTGGTCGCCGAACTGCATCAGCACGCGGTGGGTGCGGCCGATGAACTGGCGGCGGCAGCCCTTCTCCGAGCCTTCCTGTTCGCAGCCGTCGACGAAGAAGCCCAGGCCCAGGAACTGCTCGGGCTTGTCGATCGGGAAGCCGACCGCGCGCAGGTTCTTGAGCGTGGGCTCTTCCAAGTGCGAGGCGCGGTTGGTGACGTAGAAGACGGTGACGCCGCGGGCGGCGGCGGCCTGGGCGAATTCCAGCGCGCCCGGCACCGGCGTGGCCTTTTCCTCGCGCACCCAGGCGTCCCAGGTGGTTTCGTTGTAGGCCAGGCCGTCGCGCACCAGGCGGGCCTGGTAGGGCGAGTTGTCGAGCACGGTCTCGTCGATGTCCACGATCACGGCGGGCGCCAGGCCGGTGGCGGGGTTGGCGCGCTCGCTCGGCACCAGGGCGTCCCACTCGGGCGTCTTGAGCGCGCGGTCGAGCTGGTAGAGCGCGCTGCGGTAGGTCTGGCCGGCGATCAGGCGGTATTCGAGCGAGGCCTGGATCCAGGCCACGGCGTTGAGGTTGTCGTTGGCGGCCGGCAGCACCGGCGCGTCGGGCACTTTCTTGCGCACCGGCACGGGCACGACCTGGGCCAGTTCCTGGTCGGTGAGCACGTCGTCGTTGGCGGGCAGCGTCTGGCAGGCGGCGAGCGCCAGCACCAGGGCCGAGAGGGCGAGGGTCTTGAGCGGGGTCATGGTTTGTCGTCCGTTTTCGTCGCCGGCAAGTTTACCCGGCCCGGGCGACCGGCTGGTGACGGGCCGGTGTCAGTCGTTGAACATGGCCGCGATGGCGTCCATGTGGGCGCGGCCGCGCTGCTTCTTCTCGGCGCTTTCGCGCTCGGGGTCCAGGCCGTCGCGCAGCAGGTCGGCGGCGGGGAGTTCGTCCAGGAAGCGGCTGGGCAGCAGGTGTTCCAGCGCGCCCCAGCGCTTGATCTCGGCGCTGTGCGACAGGTACAGCCGCTCCTTGGCGCGGGTGATGCCGACGTACATCAGGCGGCGCTCTTCGTCGAGGCGGTTTTCCTCGAGGCTGGCCTCGTGCGGCAGGTTGCCGTCCTCGCAGCCGACCACGAACACCGCGCGGAACTCCAGGCCCTTGGCCGCGTGCAGGCTCATCAGCCGCACGGCGTTGCCGGGCTCGCCGCGGTCGGCGTTGGACAGCAGGGCCAGCTGCGCGGCCAGTTCGCCCGGGCCGCCGCCGCGCGCGCCTTCGAACCAGCTGGCCAGTTCGTCCAGGTTGGCCTTGCGGCGCTGGAAGCTGGCGTCGTCCTTGCACTGGCTGCGCACCATCGCCAGCAGGCCGCTTTCCAGCGCCAGCTTCGGCACCAGTTCGGCGGGCGTGAGGGTTTCGGCGGCGTCGCGCAGCCGATCAACAATGCGGGTGAATTCGTCCAGGCCCGCCGCCGCGCGCGGCGTGAGCTGCTTGAGGAAGCCGATCTGCCCGGCGGCCACCGACATCGACAGGCCGGCGGTCTGCGCCATGGCGGCCAGCTTCTCGAGCGTGGTGGCGCCCACTTCGCGCTTGGGCGCGGCGATGGCGCGCAGGAAGGCGGCGTCGTTGTCGGGGTTGGCCAGCACCTGCAGCCAGCACAGCGCGTCCTTCACTTCGGCGCGGTCCAGGAACTTGGTGCCGCCGCTGAGGTGGTAGGGGATGCGCAGCAGCTGCAGCGCCTTTTCCAGCGGCCGCGACTGGTGGTTGCCGCGGAACAGGATGGCGAATTCGCCGTACGGGATTTCCTTGGCCTGGTGCAGGTAGTGGATCTCGCCCGCGACGCGCTCGGCCTCGTGTTCGTTGTTGCGGCACTCCCACACGCGCACCGGCTCGCCGTCGCCGTGCTGGCTCCAGAGTTTCTTGGGGTGGGCGTGCGGGTTTTTTTCGATCAGCGTGTTGGCGCAGCGCAGGATGCGGGCGGTGCAGCGGTAGTTCTGCTCGAGCTTGACCACCTTGAGGTTGGGGTAGTCGGTGGCCAGCTGGTCGAGGTTCTCGGGCTGGGCGCCGCGCCAGGCGTAGATGCTCTGGTCGTCGTCGCCCACGCAGGTCATGTTGCCCTTGGGGCCGGCCAGCTGTTTCAACAGGCGGTACTGGGCGCCGTTGGTGTCCTGGCACTCGTCCACCAGCAGGTAGCGCAGGCGCTCGCGCCAGCCGGCGGCCAGGTCGGCGTCGGCCTCCAGCAGGGTCAGCGGCAGCCGGATCAGGTCGTCGAAGTCCACCGCGTTGTAGGCCTGCAGGCGGGCCTGGTAGCGCGCGTAGATGCCGGCGGCTTCGCGCTCGCGGCCCGAGCGCGCGGCCTCGGCGGCCTGTTCCGGCGACAGGGCGTTGTTCTTGGCGGCGCTGATCAGGTTCTGGAGCGAATACAGCGCGTCGTTCTTCAGGCCCGGCGTGGCCAGGTCCTTGATGATGGCCATCTGGTCGTCGCCGTCGAAGATCGAGAAGCCGCGGCGCAGCTTCGCGCGCTCATGCTCGATCTGCAGGAAGCGCAGGCCCAGGGAATGGAAGGTGGAGATGGTGAGGCCTTCGGCCGCGTCGCCCTTCACGCGCCTGGCGACGCGCTCGCGCATCTCCTTGGCGGCCTTGTTGGTGAAGGTGATGGCGGCGATGTGCCGCGCCTCGTGCCGGCCGGTGGCGATGAGGTGGGCGATCTTCTCGGTGATCACCTTGGTCTTGCCGCTGCCCGCGCCGGCGAGCACGAGCAGGGGGCCGCCCACGTAGGCGACGGCTTCTTGCTGGGGGGTGTTGAGGCCGGACATAGGCCGCCGATTGTACCGGCCCCCGTCTGTGGGAGGGACTTCGGTCCCGACGCTTGTGGCCCACGGGCGCCGGGACTGAAGTCCCTCCCACAAGGGTGGCTTGCTAGACTTCCCGCCATGCTGCAGATCTCGCCCACGCTGGCCATCCCCGACCAGGAACTGGAGGAACGCTTCGTGCGCTCCAGCGGCCCGGGCGGGCAGAACGTCAACAAGGTGTCCACCGCGGTGGAGCTGCGCTTCGACGTGGCGCACTCGCCGTCGCTGCCCGAGGCGGTGCGCGAGCGGCTGTTGGCGCGCCGCGACCGCCGCATCACCGACGACGGCGTGCTGGTGCTCAGCGCGCAGCGTTTCCGCACGCAGGACCGCAACCGCGAAGATGCGCGCGACCGCCTGGCGGCCGTCATCGCCGCTGCGCTCACCGCGCCGAAGAAGCGCGTGGCCACCAAGCCCACCAAGGGTTCGAAGGAGCGGCGGCTGGGCGCCAAGCGCGAGCGCTCCACCGTCAAGCGCCACCGCAGCGCCAGCGGCTGGGACCGCGAATGACCCGGGTTCCCGTGCTGCCGCCGAACGCCCCGCGCAACGGCACGCGCTTTGGCCGCTGGCTGGGCCGCAACGTGCTGCGCCTGGGCGGCTGGACCATCGAGGGCGACTGGCCGGACCTGCCGCGGCTGGTGGTGATCGTGGCGCCGCATTCGTCCGGCTGGGACGCCGTGTGGGGCCTGGCGGCGAAGCTGGCGATGGGCGTGGACATCACTTTCATCGCCAAGGCCGAACTGTTCCGCGGGCCGCTGGGCTGGCTGCTGCGCGAGTTCGGCGGGCATCCGGTGGACCGCAGCGCACCGGGCGGCATCGTCGACCAGACCGCGGCGGAGATCCGCGAGGCGCAGCGCATGTGGTTCGTGCTGGCGCCCGAAGGCACCCGCAAGCGCGTGGAGCACTGGAAGCCCGGGTTCTGGAAGATCGCCCGGCGTGCCGGCGTGCCGGTGTTCTGCGCCGCGTTCCACTACCCCACGCGCAGCATCGTGTTCGACCGCCTGTTCGAAACCACCGACGACTACGCCGCCGACATGCTGCGCCTGCGCGAGCAGTACCGTCCCTTCGTCGGCAAGAACCGCGGCACGCTCTGAGCCGGCTCAGCGCTCGGACGCACCGGTGTCGAAGTAGTCGCGGCGCTCGAACAGGCCGGGCTTGATCAGGTCGATGAAGTCGCGCGCCTGCGGGCTGAGGTATTTGCCCTTGCGCATCACCACGCCGTAGCTGCGCGGCGGGAAATACTCGCCCAGGTTGCGCGCCACCAGGCGCTTCTCGTCGGCCTCGGTGAGGCAGATGCTGGTGACGATGGAAATGCCCAGGCCCATGGCCACGTACTGCTTGATCACCTCCCAGCCGCCCACTTCCAGCGCCACCGTGTAGGGCACGCGGCGCTGCTGGAACACCAGGTCCACGAGGCGATAAGTGGTGAGGCGGCGCGGCGGCAGGATCAGTCCGTAGGGCGAGAGGTCCTCCAGGCGCAGGTCGGGCTTGGTGGCCAGCGGGTGCCCCGGCGGGCAGATCAGCATCGGGTCGAAGGAGTACACGGGGGCGTAGGCCAGGTCGGTGGGCACGTCCAGCATCGAACCCACGGCCAGGTCCACGGCGTCCGAACGCAGCAGGCCCAGGCCGTCCTGGCCGGTGACGTTGTGCAGCACCAGCTGCACCTCCGGATGCTGGGCCCGGAAGGCCTGCACCAGGGTCGGCAGCAGGTAGAGGATGGTGGAGCTGCCCGCCGCCACGTGCAGCTCGCCGGCCTGCAGGCCCTTGATCTTGCTTCGGAATTCCGCGTCCAGGCCGTCCAGGCCCTCCACCAGGGGGCGGGCGATGTCGTAGAGCACCTGGCCTTCGCGGGTGAGGCTGAAGCGCCGGCCGATGCGCTCGAACAGGGGCGTGCCCAGCTCGCGCTCGATGGCCTGCAGCTGCAGGGTCACGGCGGGCTGGCTGAGGAACAGGGCCTCGGCCGCGCGCGACACCGAGCCCAGGCGCGCGACCTGGCAAAAGGCGCGCAGCGGCTTGAGTCGGTCGCCTTTGTAGTAGAAGCGGGCGTTCGGGCCGGCCATAAGCCCTTGTTCCTTCATTGGTATAAAGCTAGTTAATAGTAAGTATCAAAACATTTGCTTTGTCAAAGGTAGCCCGCAGGCCTAGCTTCGAGTTCCGGAACATGAGGAGCACGACCATGGCAGGCGACGCGGCGCGGACGATTTCCCCGATGGAACTGCACGGCCCCCGGCTGGCCGGCCAGGAAGACCTCCTGACCCCGGCGGCCCTGGCCTTCCTGATTGACCTGCAGCGGACCTTCGAGCCCGAGCGCCAGGCGCGCCTGGCCGCCCGCAAGCAGCGCCAGGCCCGCTTCGACGCCGGCGAACTGCCCGACTTCCGCGCCGACACCCGCGCCATCCGCGAAGGCGACTGGACCGTGGCGCCGCTGCCGGCCGCGCTGCTCGACCGCCGCGTCGAGATCACCGGCCCGGTCGACCCGAAGATGGTGATCAACGCCCTGAACTCGGGCGCCAACTGCTACATGGCCGATTTCGAGGATTCGACCTGCCCGACCTGGGAGAACCTGCTCACCGGCCAGCGCGCCCTGCGCAAGGCCGTCGCCGGCAGCCTGGACTGGATGGCGCCGGACGGCAGCAAGCACTACGTGCTTGACCCGGCGTCGAAGACGGTGCTGATCGTGCGCCCGCGCGGCTGGCACCTGGACGAGAAGCACGTGCTGGTGGACGGCCGCCGCATGAGCGGCAGCCTGTTCGACCTGGGCCTGTTCGCCTTCCACAACGCGGCCACCCTGCAGGCCAAGGACCGCGGCCCCTACTTCTACCTGCCCAAGCTGCAGTCGATGGAAGAAGCGGCGCTCTGGAACGACGTGCTGGACTTCATCGAGGCGCGCCTGGGCCTGCCCGCGGGCGCGATGAAGGTGACCGTGCTGATCGAGACGCTGCCGGCCGTGTTCGAGATGCACGAGATCCTGCACGCGCTGCGCAGCCGCATCGTCGGCCTGAACTGCGGCCGCTGGGACTACATCTTTTCCTACATCAAGACCGTCCGCCGCCACCGCGACCGCGTGCTGCCCGAGCGCAGCCAGGTCGGCATGACCCAGCCGTTCCTGAAGTCGTATTCCGAACTGCTGATCCAGACCTGCCACCGTCGCGGCGCCCACGCCATGGGCGGCATGGCCGCGCAGATCCCGATCAGCGGCGACCCGATCGCCAACGACGAGGCCCTGGCCCGCGTGCGCTCGGACAAGCTGCGCGAAGCCAATGCCGGCCACGACGGCACCTGGGTGGCGCATCCGGCCCTGATCACGATCGCCCGCGAAGTGTTCGACGAGAAGATGCCCGGCCCGAACCAGCACGCCGTGCGCCGCGACGACGTGTCGGTGGACCGCGACGCGCTGATCCGCCCGAGCGTGGGCACGATCACCCGCAAGGGCTTCGACAGCAACGTGGAAGTCTGCGTGCGCTACCTCGCCGCCTGGCTCGATGGCCAGGGCTGCGTGCCGATCCACTGGCTGATGGAAGACGCCGCCACCGCCGAGATCGGCCGCGCCCAGCTCTGGCAGTGGCTGCACCACGGCGACCTGCACCTCGACGACGGCTCGCCGGTGGATTTCTCGCTGTTCGACCGCGCGCTGATGGCGCTGCCGTCCAAGCTGGCCGACCGCATGAAGCTGCCGGGCGGCACCCGCATCAACGACGCCATCGCCTTGCTCGACGAGCTGACGCACGCCAAGGAGCTCGCCGAGTTCCTGACGCTGCCGGCCTACGAGCGCCTTGACTGAAATCCCTGCACCGCCTTCCCCACTTCGAAATACAAAGGACACCGCCATGACCACGACCCTCCCCACCGCCGAGCAGCTGAAGAAAGAGTGGGCCACCGACCCGCGCTGGGCCGGCATCGAGCGCGGTTACTCCGCCGAAGAAGTCGTGCGCCTGCGCGGCACCGTCGCCATCGAGCATTCGCTCGCCCGCATCGGCGCCAACAAGCTCTGGAAGTACCTGGGCGAGAAGCCCTTCGTGAACGCGCTCGGCGCGCTCACCGGCAACCAGGCCATGCAGCAGGTGAAGGCCGGCCTCAACGCCATCTACCTCTCGGGCTGGCAGGTCGCGGCCGACGCCAACGTCGCCGGCGAGATGTACCCCGACCAGTCGCTGTACCCGGCCAACTCGGTGCCGCTGGTGGTCAAGCGCATCAACAACACCCTGCTGCGCGCCGACCAGCTGCACCACGCCGAAGGCAACGACAGCATCGACTTCCTGCAGCCGATCGTGGCCGACGCCGAAGCCGGCTTCGGCGGCGTGCTCAACGCCTTCGAACTGATGAAGGCCATGATCGAAGCCGGCGCCGCCGGCGTGCACTTCGAGGACCAGCTGGCCTCGGTGAAGAAGTGCGGCCACATGGCCGGCAAGGTGCTCGTGCCGACCCAGGAAGCCGTGCAGAAGCTCATTGCCGCGCGCCTGGCCGCCGACGTCTCGAACGTGCCCACCCTGGTGATCGCCCGCACCGACGCCGAAGCCGCCGACCTGCTCACCAGCGACGTGGACCCGAACGACGCGCCGTTCTGCACCGGCGAGCGCACCGTGGAAGGCTTCTACAAGACCCGCCCGGGCATCGACCAGGCCATCAGCCGCGGCCTGGCCTACGCGCCCTACGCCGACCTGGTGTGGTGCGAAACCGGCAAGCCGGACCTGGCCTTCGCCAAGAAGTTCGCCGAAGCCATCCACGCCAAGTTCCCGGGCAAGATGCTGGCCTACAACTGCTCGCCGTCCTTCAACTGGAAGAAGAACCTCGACGACGCCACCATCGCCAAGTTCCAGGTCGAGCTGGGCAAGATGGGCTACAAGTTCCAGTTCATCACCCTGGCCGGCTTCCACTCGCTCAACTACTCGATGTTCAACCTGGCCTACGGCTACGCCCGCAGCCAGATGAGCGCCTTCGTGGAGCTGCAGGAGAACGAGTTCGCCGCGGCCGAGAAGGGCTTCACCGCGGTCAAGCACCAGCGCGAGGTCGGCACCGGCTACTTCGACTCGGTCACCCAGGCCATCCAGGGCGGCACCAGCTCGACCACGGCGCTCAAGGGCTCCACCGAGGAAGAGCAGTTCCACGGCGGCACCCCGGCGGTCGCCGCCTGACGCAAAGCGATTGGGGAGCGCACCCCGGCCGTCGCCCCTGGGCGCCGGCCGGGGCCCGCGCCGCCGCAACCAAGACGCTGGTCGCTGTTTCCTTCACCCCGGCTTGGATACACTCGGGTGAGACCTTAGCCCTAGTAGTCCGTGATCTCAGCCGATCTCCACGGCTCCCTGAACACCGCCGGATCCGGCAGTGGCCAGGAAGGCCGCCTGCCTTCGCAGCTGTCGCCCGACGAGTTCCGCATCCTGGCGGCCGCCGGCGTCAGCCGCGCGGTGCTGCCCGGCGAAGAACTCTTCCGCCGCGGTGAAGCCGCGCAAAGCATGTTCCTGATCGACACCGGCGAAGTCCGCCTGGGCTTCGACGACGGCCTGGCCGACAAGCTGCTCGGCCCCGGCCAGTACTTCGGCGAGCTGGCCGTGTTCATCGGCCGGCACCAGCGTTTTGCCCGCGCCGTGGCCGAGAGCCCGGGCGTGCTGTACGAAATCACCCAGGACGCCTTCCAGACGCTGGTGGAGCGCGAGCCGGCCCACGTGGCCCGCTTCATGCAGCGCAGCTTCGCCTACCTGGTGGCCGGCGAGCACCAGCTGGTGCAGCACCTCAAGCGCCGCAACGAAGACCTGATGCAGACGCTCGACACCCTGCGCCAGACCCGCACCGAACTCACCGTGGCCCAGCAGCTGGTGCGCACCGACGACCTCACGGGCCTGGCCAACCGCCGCGGCCTGTACCGGTTCCTCGACGAACTGGGCCGCCAGGACCTCAACGATCTCAAGCTGGCCCTGCTGCTGGTGGACATCGACCACTTCAAGCAGATCAACGACCGCAGCGGGCACCTGGCCGGCGACGCCGCCCTGCGCGCCTGCGCCGAGGAAGTGCGGCGCGTGGCCGGTCCGCTCGAGCTGCCCTGCCGCCTGGGCGGCGACGAATTCGCCCTGGTGCTGCGCGTGAGCGACGACGGCGAGCTGGCCAACCGGGCCCTGGGCCTGATGAGCGCCATCCGCAGCCTGCGCCTGCCCAGCCTGCGCGAGCACCGGCTGTCGATCAGCATCGGCGGCGCCTTCTGCCAGGACCCGGGCGGCTGGTCGACCTGGTACAGCCAGGCCGACCGCGCCCTGTACGAAGCCAAGCGCCAGGGCGGCGACCACTGGCGCCTGGCCCGCTGAGCCGGTGGCCGGAGGCGCACGGGGGCCGCGTTCACCCCTGCAAGTAGCCCTTGGCCTTCCCTGAATGGACTCGCCCGACACCCGCAGTTCCCAGCCCCTGAACACCGCGCCGGTGACCCCGATGCTGCGCACGGTGTTGCTGTGCGACATCGTGGAGTCCACCGCCCTGGTCGAACGCCTGGGCGACCTGCGCGCCGTGGCCCTGCTCAAGCGCCACGACCAGCTGCTGCGCCAGCTGATCGATTTCTGCCACGGCCAGCTGATCGACAAGGCCGACGGCGTGCTGGCCCTGTTCGAGCGGCCGATCCAGGCCCTGGACTTCGCCCTGCGCTACCAGCGCGGCCTGCGCGAGCTCGGCGCCGTCGAGGGGCTGGACCTCAAGGCGCGCATCGGCATGCACGTGGGCGACGTGATGACCTGGGCCAACGAACCCAAGGACGTGCTGGCCGGCGCCAAGGCCTTTGAAGTGGAAGGCCTGGCCAAGCCGGTGGCCGCGCGCCTGATGAACCTGGCGCTGCCCGGCCAGATCCTGATGTCGGGCATGGCCCAGAACCTCTGCCACCGCGCCATGGGCGAACTGGGTGACGCCAGCACCCACCTGCGCTGGCTGATGCACGGCCGCTACAACTTCAAGGGCGTGCCCGCGCCGATGCTGGTGCACGAGGTCGGCGAGCCCGGCCTGTCGCCGCTGCGCGCCCCGGAATCCGGCGCCAAGGCCTGGCGCGAACTGCCCATCTGGCGGCGGCCGCCGGTGGTGGCGCTGGAAGTGGTGCTGCTGGGCGTGCTGGGCGTGGGCCTGTTCTGGAGCGCGCTGCGCAGCCCGCCCGCCATCGCATTCGCCGAGCGCGACTGGGTGGTGGTGGCCGACCTGCAGAACCGCACCAGCGAACCCCTGTTCGACGGGTCGCTGGACGCGGCGCTGCGCGTGGGCCTGGAACAGTCACGCCACATCAATCTGGTCTCGGAGCTGCAGATCGACCGCGCGCTGGAGCGCATGCAGCGCCAGGGCCAGCCCATCGACCGCCAGCTCGCCACCGAACTGGCCCTGCGCGAAGGCGCCAAGGCGGTGATCCTGCCCACCGTGGCCGAAGTGGGCGGCCGCGTGCGCGTGAGCCTGGAAGTGGTGGACCCCGGCAGCGGCGTCACCGTCTACAGCGAAAGCGCCGATGGGCGCGGCGCGCAGGACGTGCTGCCGGCGCTGGACGCCACGCTGGCCAAGGTGCGCAGCCAGATGGGCGAGGCGATGGCGAACATCGAAAGCACCAGCCGCCCGCTGGAAGACGTCACCACCGGCAACCTGGAGGCGCTGCGGGCGTTCTCGCTGGCCCAGGAGGCGCGCTTCGCGAACCGCTACGAGGACGCCGAAGCCCTCTACCAGCAGGCCGTGGCGCTGGACCCCACCTTCGCCACCGCCTACCTGCGGCTGGCCTTCCTGCGCTACACCGACAACGACGCCGTCGGGACCCGTCGCTACCTGGACCAGGCCATCGCCCATCGCGACCACATGAGCCAGCGCGAGTCCCTGTTCATGGACGGCGCCGAGGCGTCGCTCAGCGACCCGGCCGCGGCGCTGAAGAAGTTCAAGCTGCTGGCCACGCTGTATCCCGACGAGTACCGCGCCTATTACAACTACGCGTACTTCGCCCACAACGACCTGCTGCAGAGTGCCGAAGGTCTGGACAGCATCGCGCCGGCGATATCGGCCAGGAACGCCGCCCAGGCGTCGGCCCAGTACCTCGCCGCGGCCATGCTGCTGTCCCGTGACCGGGTCGACGAAGCCATCGCGGGCTTCGAGAAGGCCGAGGCGCTGGGCGTGGGTGGTTACCGCCGCGACCATGTCGAGGCCCACATGGCGAAGCGTGACTACGCCAAGGCGCGCAAGATCGCTCAGCTCGACAGTGGCACCGGGGCGGTATCGGTCGATCTTGAAAGCCGGCAGCTGGAGGTTTCGCTGCCGCTGGACCGCGGCCGCTGGACCGACGCGGTGAAGGCGGCAGAGGGCCTGGCCACCGCAGCGCGCGATGCATCCGCGGCCGACCTCACGCAGTGGACGTTCCAGACCCAGGCGCTGCTGCTGCGCAGTTACGCGCCCGACGACCGCTTCGCGGGCGACCTGGCGCAGTTCGCCGGCCAACAGGCGGCCCGGTACCAGGCGGCCGACAGCCTCAAGCGGCGCCACGTCATTTTCCAGGCGCTGGCGGCCGGCTGGATGTCGGCGCAGTCGGGGCAGGGGCGGCAGGCGGAGGCCATGCTGGACCTGGTGAAGGGTGATCCGCTGCTGGCCAACTACCCGGCCAATGCGGCGATGGCGCGCATCGTCGCGGCCGAGCTGGCGCTGTCGCGCGGCAAGCCCGGGGAGGCCATCGCCCTGCTTTCGCCCCACGAAGAAACGCGCAGCGGCCTTTACTTCGAACGGGCGGTGCTGATGCGCGCCCATGCGGCGGCCGGTGATGCGCCGCGGGCGCTGGCGCTGGCGCAGCAAATCGCCAGGAGCCGCGGGCGGGCGTTTGGCGAACCGAGCAGCCTGGGCGTTTGGCAGGCGGCCAATGTCATCGAAAACAACCTGGCGCTGCGCGCCGCGGCCCGCCATGCGGCGGCGATGGGCGATGACGGCCTTGCCGACGAGATGCAGCGTGAGTTCGAGCAGGCGTGGCCCGGCGGCAGCAAGTTGGCGCTGGTGCGACGCCGTGATGCGGGGCCCTGACCGGCGCCCCGACCACTCCCGGATCAGTTGTCCGGCATGTCCAGCGTGATGGGGTTGAACGGTGCGCGGGCATCGAGCAGCTGCTTGCGCACCACGCCGCGCGACTTTGCAAACGTCGTCTTGTCGGCCAGGTTCGCCACCGGTGCGTCGGGCAGGCTGTCGATCGCGTCGTCGTCGATGCCCAGCGAACGCGTCGCTTCGCGCGGGTTGGCCTGGAAACTGGCGCGGAAGTCGTCGTCGGTGGACAGCTTGTCGAGCACGGCGTCGATAGTCTTTTCGGAAAGTTGCTTGGCCACGCGGATCCCCTGGTTCTTGCACCAAATGGTGCTGCCGGAGTCTAGCCGCCGACCCTGCGCTTGTCAGGCGGAAGATTGCCAAGCACCCGCGTTGCCCGGCATTGTCGTGACCCGACAGGGAAGGGCGAGGTGGGCCGGGTGATCGTCAGGCGTTGCGCGATGGTGTTCGTGGAGCTGGACCAGGAGCCGCGCTTCGATTTCGGCACGCTGCTGGCCGGCGGCGACGGCCTGGACCGCAGGGCCCGGTGGCTGGCCTATGCCCCGCACCTGCACGAGCCGCTCGAGGTCACGCTGGCCCAGCTGGCCGTGCTGGAAGCGGTGCCGCGGGACGACGGCGTGGCGCTGGATGCGCTGCGCCAGCGCTTCGAACCGTCCGTGGTCGATCCCCTGGTCGAGGCCGGGCTGCTGGTGACCGGCCACAACCTCGACGCGCGGGCCAGCGCCTGCGACGCCGCCGCCCGCCGCGTGCCCTGGTGGCCGCCGGCGCTGCTGGCCCAGGCCTCGGGGGGCTGGGACGGCATCGACATCGAGGCGCGGCACGAGGCGGGCCTGATGCCCACCGCGGCACAGCTGGTGGACACGAACGGACCGGCGCCCGCCCAGGAATGCCTGCGCCGCCCGGACGCCGCGCCTTGCGCGCTGGCCACGCCACGGCGGCACGACTTCGACCGCCTGCTGGCCCAGCGCCGCACCTGCCGCAATTTCGACCCGGCCGCCGCGCTGTCGGCCGCCGAGCTGGGCACCATGCTGCACCGGGTCTGGGGCGCGGTGGGCACGCGCGAACTGGCCCCCGGCGCGGTGGCGGTGAAAAAGACCTCGCCCGCCGGCGGCGGCCTGCACGCCACCGAGGCCTACCTGCTGGTGCAGCGCGCCGAGGGCCTGGCGCCGGGCCTGTACCACTACCTGCCGATGCAGCACGCGCTGGAGCCGCTGCAGGTGCTCGACGCCGCCGACGCGGCCGCGATGGTGCACCGCTTCCTCGCCGGCCAGTACTGGTTCGCCGACGTGCCGGTGCTGGTGGTGATGACGGCGCGCTTCGACCGGCTGTTCTGGAAATACCGACGCCACGCCAAGGCCTGGCGCGTGGTGCACCTGGACGTGGGGCACCTGTCGCAGACCATGTACCTTTCGGCGGCCGACCTGGGGCTGGGCGCATTCGTCACCGCCGCCATCAACGACCGCGAGATCGAGCCGGCGCTGGGGCTGGCGCCGCTGCAGGAGGCGGCGATCGCCATCGTCGGCTTCGGGGCGCGTTCCCATGCGCCGACCCACATCGAACTGGACGGGCTGACGCCGACGCCCGCGGCGCTGGCCGCCGACGGGGCCTAGCCGGCCGCGGCCTCAGCCGCCCCCGTCGCCCGCGCGGCGCGCCAGGCCGTCGTCGCCCGGCACCAGCCACGGCGCGCGGCTGTCGTAGTGCACGTGCACCTGCGGTTCGCGGTCCAGGGGGCCGTCGAAGTTGCTGCGCACGATGTGCAGTTCGCCGGGCCAGCGGTGCGAACGAAAGAACAGCGTGGTGCCGCAGCGCGCGCAGAAGCCGCGTTCGGCGCCGGGCGTGGATGCGTACCACTGCAGGCGTGCCTGCGGGTCGTTGATACGCACCTGGCCGTCGTCGAAGCCGACCCAGGTCACCACCGCCGCGCCATGCGCGCGCTGGCACAGCGTGCAGTGGCAGTGCGCCACCCATTTCGTTGGCAGGCTGGCTTCGAAGCACAGGTCGCCGCACAGGCAGGAACCGCGGGTGGTGGTCATGGCGTCGCCCTCCGGTGGCCAGCCTAGCTCAGGGCGGCGTGCCCGTGGCGGCGCCGCGGTCGAGCAGCCGGTAGCCCAGGGCTTCGGCCAGGTGCGGGGTGGCAATGGCTTGGCTGCCGGCCAGGTCGGCGATGGTGCGGGCCACGCGCAGGATGCGGTGCATGGCGCGGGCGGAGAGCTGCAGCGTTTCCATGGCGGTTTCCAGCAGGGCCTGGTCGCGCGGTTCGAGCCGGCAGTGCGCTTCGGTTTGCGCCTGGCCCAGGTGGGCGTTGAGCGTGCCGTCGCGCGCGAGCTGGCGTTCGCGCGCCGCCAGCACGCGTTCGCGCACGGGCGCGCTGGGTTCACCGCGCGGGCTGTCGGGCCGCATGTCGTGCGGCGGCAGGCGCGGCACGGCCAGCTGCAGGTCGATGCGGTCCATCAGCGGGCCCGAGAGTTTCGCGCGGTAGCGCTGCACGATCTCGGCGCTGCAGCCACAGCGGCCGGACGGGTCGCCGGCCCAGCCGCAGGGGCAGGGATTCATCGCCGCCACCAGCTGGAAGCGCGCGGGAAACTCCGACTGCCGCAGCGCGCGCGACACCGTCACCACGCCCGACTCCAGCGGCTGGCGCAGCACCTCCAGCGTATGCCGTCCCCATTCGGCGAGCTCATCGAGGAACAGCACGCCGTTGTGCGCCAGGGAAATCTCGCCCGGGCGCGGGTTCGGGCCGCCGCCGGCAATGGCCACGGCGCTGGAAAGATGGTGCGGCGCGCGGAACGGCCGGCGGCGCCAGTGCGCCAGGTCGATGCCGCGGCCGCTGACCGAGTGCACGGCCGCGGTTTCCAGCGCCTCGGCCTCGCTGGCGTCGGGCAGCAGGCCGGGCAGGCGCGAGGCCAGCAGCGTTTTGCCGCAGCCGGGCGGGCCGATCAGCAGCAGGTGGTGCGACCCGGCCGCGGCGATTTCCAGCGCGCGCCGCGCCGCCAGCTGGCCGCGCACGTCGGCCAGGTCGGGGTAGCGCGGGGGCTCCAGGCTCACGGGCGCCGGCTGCGCCAGGGGCAGCGTCCGGGTGCCCTGCAGGTGCGCGCAGACCTCCAGCAGCGTGCGTGCGGTGCGCGCATGCACCCCTGACGCCAGCGCGGCCTCCGCCCCGTTGGCCACCGGCAGGATCAACAGGCGCCCGGCCTGTGCGGCGGCAAGGGCGGCGGGCAACACGCCGTCCACCGGCTTGAGCTCGCCGGTGAGCGCCAGCTCGCCCAGCAGCTCGATGTCCGACAGCGCGGGCACGGGGATCTGGCCGCTGGCCGCCAGGATGCCCAGCGCGATGGCCAGGTCGTAGCGTCCGCCTTCCTTGGGCAGGTCTGCAGGCGCGAGGTTGACCACGATGCGCCGCTGCGGGAATTCGAACTGCGCGTTCTGGATGGCGGCGCGCACCCGTTCGCGGCTTTCGCGCACGGCGGCCGCGGGCAGGCCCACCAGCGTGAAATTGGGAAGGCCGCCACCGAGGTGCACTTCGACCCGGACGGCGGGCGCGTGCACGCCGGCCCGGGCGCGGCTGTGCGCCAGCGCCAGGTTCATGGGAAGCGGGAAACGCGGGGCTTAGTTCTTGCTGTCGGCCGGCGTGGCGAGCCGCGCCTCGAGAACCGTGAGCGCGCGTTCGAGCGCGTCGATCTTTTCGCGGGTGCGCAGCAGCACCGCGCGCTGCACTTCGAACTCCTCGCGCGTGACGAGGTCGAGCTTGCCCAGGCCGGCCTGCAGGGTGGCCTTGAAATTTTGTTCGAGGTCGGCGCGCGCGTCCTTGAGGCCGGGCGGCACGAGGTCGCCGAGCTTGCGGGCGAGGTCGTCGAGGTTCTTGAGGTCGATCATGGCGTGAGCTCCGTTGGACGCCTGCAGTCTGCGCCCGCGCCCGTGGCGGTGGTGTCGGTGATGCGGCCGCCGCGGGGTAGGAAACCGGCGCGGGGCCCAGGCCGGGGTGTGGTTCCACCGGGGCCCAACAATAGAACACGCCACGAACGAGCAATCAATCCGTCATTCGTGGGTCATGGTTCAGGTGCTCTCCCCCGAGTCCCCCTTCCCTCAGCGTCAGGAGGCAATTCCGTATGGTCCCCGCAAAGCCGCACCACCCGCCAGGCCTCCGTGCCCTGCTTCTTCCCGCCCTGCTTCTTCCCGGCCTGGCCCAGGCCGCCCCGCCCGCCATCAACACCGGCGACACCGCCTGGATGATCGTCGCCACCCTGCTGGTGCTGATGATGACCCTGCCGGGCCTGGCCCTGTTCTATGGCGGCCT
>JAPLSJ010000033.1 GCA_026398695.1 Arenimonas sp. | reverse complement strand
GTCCTTGTGGTTGGTCGAATAGAACCAACGCTGGAAGAAACCCTGCTTGTGCTCGCCGTGGTGGTCGTCGGCGTGGACAGCGTCGTGGTTAGCCATGGTCATGTGCCTCTATCTGGATTCTTTCAGCCCTCGCCAGCCGCTTTCGCGGTGGCGGGGGTGCTGGCGGCGATGCGTGCGGCTTCGACGAGGTCGCCGGCCTTCTGGGCGGCGAGCCACGCGTCGTACTCACCGCGCGGCACGGCCTTCACCACGATCGGCATGAAGCCGTGGTCCTTGCCGCACAGCTCGGCGCAGACGCCGCGGTAGGTGCCCGGCTCGCGGATCTGGGTCCAGGCCTCGTTGATCACGCCCGGGATCGCGTCCTGCTTCCAGCCCAGGGCCGGCACCCACCAGGCGTGGATGACGTCGTCGGCGGTCACCACGAAGCGGATCTTGGTGTCGGTGGGCAGCACCAGCACGCGGTCGACGTCGCGCAGGTAGTGCGGCGCGGCTTCGGCGGTGGGCAGCTCGCCGCTCTGGCGGATGCGGTCGGATTCGCGGTCGAGGCGGCTGATGAAGTTCACGTCCTCGCCGACGATCTCGTAGCGCCACATCCACTGGTACCCGGTGACCTTGACGGTCATCTCGTGGCCCTTGGTGTCGTACTGCTCGATCACCTTGATGGTGGCCGGCACGGCCATCACCACGAGGATGATGATCGGGACGACGGTCCAGATGATCTCGAGCTTGGTGGAGTGGGTGAAGTCGACGTCGGGCTTGGCGCCCTTGGACTTGCGGAACTTGAACATGGCGTAGGCCATGGCGCCGAAGACCACCACGCCGATGACCACGCAGATCCAGAGCATCAGCATGTGCATGTCGTAGGCGTTTTCCGCAGTGCGGGTGACGCCCTTGGTCATGTTCAGCTGCCACCGTTGCGGTTCGGTGGCTTCAGCCAGGGCCATCGAGCTGGCCACGACGGCGGAAACGCCGGTGGCGATGCGTGCCAGGCCGACCTGGGTGGCGCGCGCTGCTTTCATCGCTGCATTCATCCGAACTTACCCCAACGTGTGGTCTTCGATCTGGCCCCGACCCGAGGCCGACGCCAGCAATCCTTTCAATCGGGTGGCCAGGTCGCGGCGCTCCTCGAACGAGAGGAACGACCCGACTTCCACCTGCTGGCCGTGGGAGCCCAGCAAAACCCTTTCCCTGCCCTCGCCGCCCTCCACCTGCAGCCGCACCCAGAAAGGGTGGGCCTGGAAGGCCGGCTCCGGCTGCGCCGAGCGACGGACCTCGAGATGGCGCTCGTGGAACGCGATCTCTTCGAACCGGTCGCCCTGCCGCCACACCCACCACAACACTGTCGCGATGAAAGCCGCGTCCAGCAGTGCGAACACCGGGGCAAACACATTGCCCTGGAAGAAGGCGTACCCCGCCACCCCGAAGGTGGCCAAGGACAGGCCGACGGCCAAGCCCGCGAACTGGCTCGCGCTCAGGGCGCGCCGGGGACGGAGCACCAGGAGGGCTCCGGGGCCTGACGGCACCGCTGCTACGAGCTCGATCACGCGGATGACCTGCGACCAGCACGGGAAACCCGCGAATTTTAACGGCCCGCGCGCTGGCGCGGCAAGCCAATTCATCCGGAGGCCGGCCCCGCGGCCGCCAGCTTCGTGAAGAGGGCGGGGTTCCGCGCCCCCGCGCGGGGCACTAGAATCCGGTCTCTCGCGCGGACCCGCGCTGCCCCGCCCCTGGACCCCCGTGACCCCGATCCTGAGTCCTGAACTGCCCGGCACGCCGTCCGAGCTGCGCGCCCGCATCACCGCCGCCTTCCACCGCGACGAGGCCGGGCACCTGGCCGAACTGCTCGACCAGGCCCGCCTGCCCGAGGCCGACCAGGCCCGCGTGCAGGCCCTGGCCGTGGCCCTGGTGCAGCGCACCCGCATCCGCTCGGCCGACCCGGGCATGGTCGAGGCCTTCATGCGCCAGTACGACCTGTCCAGCGAGGAAGGCGTGCTGCTGATGTGCGTGGCCGAGGCCCTGCTGCGCATCCCCGACCGCCTCACGGCCGACAAGCTGATCCGCGACAAGCTGGGCGACGCCGACTGGGACCGCCACATGGGCCAGTCCAGCTCGGTGCTGGTGAATGCGTCCACCTGGGGCCTGATGCTGACCGGCCGCATGGTGAACCTGGCCGACGAAACCCGCCGCAACGCCGTCGGCGCCTTCCGCCGGCTGGTGGGCCGGGCCGGCGAGCCGGCCATCCGCCTGGCCGTGCGCCAGGCCATGCGGATCATGGGCCACCAGTTCGTCATGGGCCGCACGATTGCCGAGGCCTTGGACCGCAGCCGCAAGGGCGAACAGGCCAAGTACCTGTATTCGTTCGACATGTTGGGCGAGGCCGCGTTCACCCAGGCCGACGCCGACCGCTATTTCGCGGCCTACCGCGACGCCATCGGTGCGATCGGCTCGGGCGGCCCCTACCCCGACGTGCTCAGCGCGCCCTCCATTTCCGTGAAGCTGTCGGCCCTGCACCCGCGCTATGAATTGGCCAAGCGCGCCCGCGTGCACGCCGAGCTGACCCCGCGGGTGCTCGAGCTGGCCAGGCTGGCCAAAGCCCAGGGCATCGGCTTCACCATCGACGCCGAAGAGTCCGAGCGGCTGGAACTGAGCCTGGACGTGATCGCCGGCGCCTTCACCGACCCGGCGCTCGACGGCTGGGAAGGCTATGGCCTGGCCGTGCAGGCCTACCAGAAGCGCGCGCCGTTCGTGATCGACTACCTGGCCGACCTGGCCCGCAAGACCGGCCGCCGCATGCCGATGCGCCTGGTGAAGGGCGCCTACTGGGACAGCGAGGTCAAGAAGGCCCAGGCCGAGGGCTACGCCGGCTACCCGGTGTTCACCCGCAAGGCCAACACCGACGTGAGCTACCTGGCCTGCGCGCGCCGCATGCTGGCCGCGTCGGACGCCATCTACCCGATGTTCGCCACCCACAACGCGCAGACGATTGCCGCCATCCACGCGTATGCCGCCGGCCAGCGCTACGAGTACCAGAAGCTGCACGGCATGGGCGACGACCTGTATGCCGAAGTCATCCCGGCCGACAAGTTGAACGTGGCCTGCCGCGTGTATGCGCCGGTGGGTTCGCACGAAGACCTGCTGCCCTACCTGGTGCGCCGCCTGCTCGAGAACGGCGCCAACTCCAGCTTCGTCAACCGCATCGCCGACGAGTCGCTGCCGCCGGCCGACCTGGTGGCCGACCCGGTGGCCATGGTGGCCGCGTACGACTCCAAGCCCCATCCCCGCATCCCCCAGCCGCTGGACCTCTTCCGGTCGTACGGCGAAGACAGGAACAATTCCATGGGCGCCAATCTCGCCAACGACGACACCCTTTCCGCGCTGGCCGCTTCGATCAATGCGGCGGTCAAGGACTGGCAGGCCACGCCGCTGGTGCCGGGGATCGAAGCGTCGGGACTGAAGTCCCTCCCACATGCGGTTACGAACCCGGCCGATCGCCGCGAGCGCATCGGCCAGTGGATTCCTGCCGACTCGGCCGCCGTCGAAAAAGCCCTGGCCAACGCCGTGGCCTCGCAGGACGGCTGGGACCGCATGCCGGCCGCCAGCCGCGCCCGCATCCTCGAGCACGCCGCCGACCTGATGGAAGCGCGCATGCCGGAGTTCCTGGCGCTGTGCGTCAAGGAAGCCGGCAAGTCGCTGTCGGCCTCGGTGGCCGAGGTGCGCGAGGCGGTGGACTTCCTGCGCTACTACGCCATGCAGGCCCGCAAGCTGTTCGGCGCGCCCGAGAAGCTGCCCGGCCCGACCGGCGAGTCGAATGAGCTGTGGCTGCACGGCCGCGGCGTGTTCGTCTGCATCAGCCCCTGGAACTTCCCGCTGGCCATCTACATCGGCCAGGTGGCCGCGGCGCTGGCGGCCGGCAATTCGGTGATCGCCAAGCCGGCCGAGCAGACCACGCTCACCGCCTTCGTCGCCACCCAGCTGATGCATGAAGCCGGCGTGCCCAAGGATGTGCTGCAGTTCCTGCCCGGCGACGGCGCCACCGTCGGCGCGGCGCTGACGAAGGATGCGCGCGTGGCGGGCGTGTGCTTCACCGGCTCCACCGACACGGCCTGGGCGATCAACCGCTCGCTGGCCGCGCGCAACGCTTCGATTGCCGCGCTGATCGCCGAAACCGGCGGCCAGAACGCGCTCATCGCCGACTCCTCGGCCCTGCCCGAGCAGCTGGTGAAGGACGCGATGGCCTCGGCCTTCGATTCCGCGGGCCAGCGCTGCTCGGCCGCGCGCGTGCTGTTCGTGCAGGCCGACATCGCCGACAAGGTGCTGCACATGCTGGCCGGCGCGATGGACGAACTCGTCGTGGGCGACCCGGCCCTGCTGAGCACCGACGTGGGCCCGGTGATCGACGAGGACGCGCGCAAGATCCTGGTCGACCACGCCGCGCGCATGGACAAGGAAGCGAAGCTGGTGAAGGCCGTGGCGCTGCCGGAAGCCACCGCCAACGGCTCGTTCTTCGCCCCGCGCGCGTACGAGCTGAACTCGCTGTCGCAGCTCACCCGCGAGGTGTTCGGCCCGGTGCTGCACGTGATCCGCTTCGAAGCCGACAAGCTCGACGAGGTGCTGGCCGCCATCAACGCCACCGGCTACGGCCTGACGCTGGGCATCCACTCGCGCATCGATTCCACCATCGAAAAGATTTCCAAGACGGTGAAAGTGGGCAACTGCTACGTCAACCGCAACCAGATCGGCGCCGTGGTGGGCGTGCAGCCCTTCGGCGGCGAAGGCCTGAGCGGCACCGGCCCCAAGGCCGGCGGCCCGCACTACCTGCTGCGCTTCGCCTCCGAACGCACCCTGACGGTGAACACCACCGCCGCAGGCGGCAACGCCTCCCTGCTCACCCTCGACGACTGACCCCGCCCAGACCCTGTGGGAGGGACTTCAGTCCCGATGCCCTTCGCCAGGAGCATCGGGACTGAAGTCCCTCCCACAATGGCTTGGCCCTCCCACAACAGCGGTTGTGGCAGGCTAGCGGCACTTCCCACCGCGAGGCGCCATGTACCTCGAGCACTACGGCCTGAGCGAGGCACCGTTCTCGATCACCCCGGATCCGCGCTTCGTGTACCTCAGCGAGCGCCACCGGGACGCCTTGGCGCACCTGCTGTTCGGCATCGGCCAGGGCGGCGGCGGCGGCTTCGTGCAGCTCACCGGCGAAGTGGGCACCGGCAAGACCACCCTGTGCCGCCTGCTGCTGGAGCAGCTGCCCGACAACGTGCGCGTGGCCCTGGTGCTGAACCCGCGGCTGAGCCCGGTCGAGCTGCTGGAAACGATCTGCCAGGAACTGCGCATCAAGCTGCCGGCCAAGCGCAGCAGCCTCAAGGCGCTGGTGGACGCGCTCAACGCCTACCTGCTCGAGGCCTATGCCCAGGGCCTGCGCGTGGTGCTGATCATCGACGAGGCGCAGAACCTGAGCGTGGAAGCGCTGGAACAGGTGCGCCTGCTCACCAACCTGGAAACCGACACCCAGAAGCTGCTGCAGATCCTGCTGCTGGGCCAGCCCGAACTGCGCGACATCCTGGCCCGCGACGACCTGCGCCAGCTGGCCCAGCGCATCACCGCGCGCTTCCACCTCACGCCGCTGGACGCCAACGAAACCGAGGCCTACCTGCGCCACCGCTACGCCGTGGCCGGCGGCCAGCGCTTCCCGTTCACCAAGCTGGCGGTGAAACGCATCCAGCACCACTCGGGCGGCGTGCCGCGGCTGGTGAACATCATCGCCGAGCGCGCACTGCTGGGTGGCTACGCCCACGACGAAGCGCAGATCGGCGAACGCTGGGTGGACCAGGCCGCGCGCGAAGCGCTGGCACCGCGCCTGTCCAAACTGCCGCGCCCGACCCTGGCCGGGGTGGTGGGCGTGGCGCTGGCGGTGGCGGCGGCGGTGTTCCTGCTGTGGCCCAAGGCCGCCACGCCGCCTTCGCCCGCGGTGCCCGCCACGGCCGCGCCGGCGCCGGTGACCACCGAAGTGGTGCCCTACCTGCCCGGCGACGCCCTCGACCAGCGCATGCGCCTGGCCGGTGACTCCGCGCAGCCGGCGTGGAGCCAGCTGCTGGGCCTGTGGACCGTGCGTGCCAACGAGGCAGCGCTGGCCGATGCCGCCAGCTGCCCGCCGGTGCTCGCGCCGGGGCTGTTCTGCCTGCGCGGCCGCGCCAGCCTGGACAAGCTGGCCGCCCTCGGCCGCCCCACCCTGCTGCGGCTGCAAGGCCGCGAAGGCGGCGCCTGGGCCGTGCTGCTGGGCGCCGACGCCGTGCGCGTGCGCCTGTGGCTGGGCGGCGGCCGCTTCGACACCGACCGGCTGGCGCTGGAGCGCACCTGGCGCGGCGACTACGCCGCGATCTGGCGCGGCCCGGCCTTCCTGGCACCACCGCCCGCGCCCGGCGACAGCGGCCCGGCCGTGGACTGGATCCACGACCGCCTGCGCGACCGCGCCGGCCTGGAAACGCCCGACGCCGGCCCGGCCGTGCTGGACGCCGCCAGCCTGGTGGCCGTGCGGCGCGTGCAGACCGCACACGGCCTGGTGGCCGACGGCGTGATCGGTCCGGAAACCCTGCTGGCGCTGTCGTCGGGCGACAGCGATGGCCCGAGGCTGCGCCGGGTGCTGGACTGATGTCGCTGATCCTCGAAGCGCTGCGCAAATCCGAAGCCGAGCGGCAGCGCGGCCGCTCGCCCGGCCTGTTCGTCGAACAGCGGCCGGCACGTGCACGCGAGCGCCGCGTGCCGGCATGGGCCATCGCCCTGGGCGCGCTGCTGGTGGCGGTGCTGCTGGCCTGGGGCTGGCGCGAATGGCGACGCCCCGCCGTGATCGTCGTGACCGAGGCGCAACCCACGCAGCCCGCACCGCGCACCGAACCCGCGCCGCCCGCGCCCGGCCCGCTCGCGCCGATCACGCTGGCACCGGCGGCCCCGGCGCCCGTGGTGGCGCCCGCACCCGAGGTGGTCGCACCGTCGCCCCCGCCCCCGACGGCCGCCGCC
>JAPLSJ010000011.1 GCA_026398695.1 Arenimonas sp. | reverse complement strand
CGGCGGCCGCCGCGATCGGGAGACAGCCCGTCGCTGAGGCGCTCGCGCCCTGCCCGCCTCAGTGCGGCGTGATCGCCACTTTCAGCACACCATCGCGCTGGTGCCCGAACAGCTCGTACGCGGCCACGATGTCGTCGAGCTTGAACTTGTGCGTCACCAGCGCGCCGAAGTCCGCGCGGCCCGACGCCACCACGTTCATCAGGCGGCGCATGCGCTCCTTGCCGCCCGGGCACAGCGCGGTGTTGATGCGGTGGTCGCCCAGGCCGGCCGCGAACGCCGACAGCGGGATGGTGAGGTCGGTGGAGTACACGCCCAGACTCGACAGCGTGCCGCCCGGCTTGAGCACCTTGAGCGCGGACTCGAACGTGCCCTGCGTGCCCAGCGCCTCGATGGCCGAGTCCACGCCGCGGCCGCCGGTGAGCTTCATGATCTCGTCCACCACGTCGCAGTCGTGGAAGTTGAGCGTGACGTCGGCACCCATCTTCCTGGCGATGCCCAGGCGATGGGCATTGCCGTCCACCGCAATGATGGTGGACGCGCCCAGCAGCCGCGCGCCGGCCGTGGCGCACAGGCCGATCGGGCCCTGCGCAAACACCGCCACCACGTCGCCAATGCGGATGTTGGCGTTCTCGGCGCCGCGGAAGCCGGTGGACATGATGTCCGGGCACATCAGCACCTGCTCGTCGGTGAGGCCGTCGGGAATGGGCGCCAGGTTGCCCTGCGCGTCGGGCACCAGAACGTACTCGGCCTGGGTGCCGTCAATCAGGTTGCCAAAGCGCCAGCCGGCCGTGGCCTTGTAGCCGTGGCAGCCGCAGCGCCCGCTGTCGATGAGATAGCTGCCGTCCTGCGAGGGCACGCCGTCCTGGGCCGCGTAGGAATTGAAGTTCGGGCAGATGGCGCCGGCGATCACGCGCTGGCCTTCCTTGTACCCGGTGACGGCGCTGCCCAGCTTCTCGATCACGCCCACGGGCTCGTGGCCGATGGTCAGGCCCTTGGCCACCGGGTACTCACCCTTGAGGATGTGGATGTCGGTGCCGCAGATGGTGGTGGTGGTGATTCGGATCAGCGCGTCGTTGGGGCCGACGTCCGGGATGGGCTTGTCGGCCAGCTCGATGCGGCCGGGGGCAACGAAGACGGCGGCTTTCATCATGGTCATGGCGGGTTCCTCGGGGGGGCAGTGGGACCACCCTACTCTTCCTTGGCGCCTGGATTTTTGACCTGAGTCAGGGCGTTTTTTCGACGGGACGCAGGGTGTTTTGTCGGTGCGGTACTGCACCCAGGCCGGGGCCGATGGCTACCCATGTCCGGGCCCCTCCAGCCAATACGTTGATAGTGGGAACCCTGACGCCCATAGGACCCGCCGATGCGCCTGATACCCGCCCTTCTCTGCCTGCTTTTCGCCTCCACGGCCTGGGCCGACGCCACCGAACCCACCCGCGACATCGACGCGGCGAAAGACCCGGCCTGGCTCAAACGCTACGAAGGCAGCTTCATCGTCAGCTACGAGCATCGCGGGTTCGACGCCGTGAAATTCCCGGCCTCGCCCCTGCTGCGGGTGCCGGACCAGACCGACGCCTACAACAACAACGTCTTCCGGGCGAAGACCAACCGCGAAGTCGAGGGTGAATACACCCGCCTGCTGTACATCGTTCCCGCCGACCGCTCGCCGCTGGAAGTGATGCGCAACTACCTCGACCTGGTCGAGGAAGGCGGCGGCAAGACGGTGTACCGCTGCACCGACACCGACTGCGGCGGCGAACTCAACGGCAACGACCACGGCGGCGGCAGCCAGGGCCTGATGGAGCAGATCTATCCGCAGGCCCGCATCAGGGATGCAGACTTCAGCAACGGCAAATGCACCAGCGGCGCCACCCCGCGCGAACAGCACTATTCGCTGGTGACCCTGCCCGACGGCAGCGGCGGCAATCGCACGCTGGGCATCATGACCTTCCAGATCGGCGACAGGAGCTACTGCGACGCGCTGGAAAACCGCACCGGCGTGCTGGTGGTGGCCGTCTCGCCCAAGGCCCGCGAGCGCAAGATGGTGACCGTGACCTCGGACGAAATGGCCAAGGCGCTGGCCGCCACCGGCAACATCGCGCTTTACGGCATCCAGTTCGACACCAACAAGTCCTCGCTCAAGCCCGAGTCGGTGGACACCATTGCCCAGATCGCCAAGCTGCTTCAGTCACAGCCCGCGCTGAAGCTCGACGTGGTGGGCCATACCGACAACGTGGGCGACGCCGCGGCCAACCTGAGGCTGTCGCAGCGCCGCGCCGATGCGGTGGTGGTGTCGCTGGTGGAAGACCACGGCATCGACGAGGCCCGCCTGGCCGCACGCGGCGAAGGCATGGGCAAACCGCTGGCCGACAACGCCACCGAAGCCGGCCGCGCCAAGAACCGTCGCGTGGAGTTGGTGAAGCGCTGAACCTAGCGCTCGTCCAGTGCGTGGTGGATCAGCACCACGCATTGCGACGCGAACAGCATCTTCGAGCCCAGCGTGATCTTCTTCGCGCCCAGCCGCTCGAGCGTGTGGAAGGTGTTCTTGGGCATCGGGATGTGGTCGGTGAGCAGGAAGCACGGGTTGCCCTCGAACTTCTGCTCGCGCATGGGCGTGCCCTTGCGGTCCATCACGAACAGCTGATGGTCGCCGGCCAGTTCCTGCACCAGCTTCTCGAAGCTGATCGTGCGCACCGTCACCCCTGACTCCACGGGGCGGGTTTCTTCCTTGCCCATGCCGCGCGACGCGTCCAGCGCGGCGGCCACCTTGGAAAGCAGCGAGCGCTCGTCGAAGCCGCCGATGTCGTGCATGGCGCTGGCTTCGAAGCGCACGGTGCGGGAGAAGTCCTGGGTGCTTTCCAGCACCAGGTAAACCACCACGTCCGCACGGTGCGACTGCGCCACGAAGATGGCGTTCATCAGCGTGTGCGCCAGGATTTCGGTGTGCGCCTCCTTGCCGACGCCGGCCAGGAGCTTCTGGGAGTCGGTGGGGGCGGCGCGGGCGCGCAGTACGAAGGTTCGCATAGGCCGCGATTGTCCCTTAGCCGCGCGCCGCGTGCCAGCGCGTGGGCGGCGCTACTCCAGCCCGATCCAGTCCACGTCGAGCGCGAACGCGCCTTCGCGCTTGTCGGCGATCAGCAGGCCGATCTCGCGCACGTCGGTCTGGTCGATGGGCGGCCCGTCCAGGCGCATGCCGCGCACCGTGGGTTCGAGCGAGGCCAGCGGCAGCCGCACCTCGACCCACTGCCCGGCCCGCGTGGCGAACTCGCCGCCGTAGGACACCGCGATGCCACGGAAGCGTTCCGCGCCCGACAGCCTCAACTGGTAAGGCCGGCCGTCGCCGCGCACGCGCAGCACCACGGTGGTGGCGCCGCTGAAGTCAAAGGCCTGCCCCACCGTGCGCACCGACGAGAAGCCGCCGTTGTTGGCCAGCGACAGCTCGCCGCGGAACTGCAGGTTCCCGTCCACCAGCGCCGGCCCGCCCTGCGAGCGGCCGCCCATCACGCCGTCGTTCACCGCTACCCAGCGGGGCTCGGAAGCGATGCCGTCGAATTGCATGAGGGTTTGCATGGGCGGCTCCGGTGGCTTTGCCGCCAAGGCCGGCAGCGCGAGGCTGGCGAGCAGGACGAAGGTGGTGAGGGATGGGCGCATGCCTGCATTGCAACGCCGCGGGTGTCGGCGGGGTGTGAGGGCCGTTGCATTCCTGATGCCCAGGGCAAGCTAGGCTAGTCGACTTAGGGTGTCGGGCAATGGCCAGGGAGCAATGCGCAGTGGCACGTAGAAAACGAGAGTCCTGGCTCGACCTGATCGCGTCGCTGCCTTGGCCGGTGGGTGTCGTTCTGGGTATCGGCGCCTTCATGGCGATCCGGTATGGCATCCCTTGGTACTTCGAGCAGTCTGGCAGCGCATTCTCCAAGACGTTCGGCAAAAGCCTGGCCGAAGGTCCACTGGCCATGTTTGCCTGGCTCGCGCTGCTGCTGTGCTGGCTGGGTGCAGGCTTGTCTGCTTTCAAGCGGCAGCAACGGGCCAGCCTTTTCGACAGCCAGGCGAACAATCTGCAGCTCGCAGCCCTCGATTGGCGTCAGTTTGAGCGACTAGTGGCCGAGTGGTTCCACCGCCAGGGCTACCAGGTGACCGAAACCGGCGGCGGCGGGCCTGATGGCGGCATTGACCTGACCCTGCGCAAGAACGGCCGCACGGAGATCGTGCAGTGCAAGCAGTGGCGGCGCCGCCAGGTACCCGTGGCCACGGTGCGTGAAATGTGGGGCCTGATGCAGCATCACCGGGCCGACGCGGTATGGATCGTGTGCATTGGGGAATTCACGCCCGACGCCGCGAATTTCGCTGCAGGCAAGGCCATCAGGCTGGTGACGGGGAAGGAACTGGGGCAGCTGGTGCAGGTGGTGAAGGAAGCCACCGGGCCAGCGGTGGTGAGTGCCGCCACATCCCCGCCTCAGTTCGCAGCGCCAACGCCTTCACAGGACGCCGGCAGTCCTGTTTGCCCCAAGTGCTCAGGCAAGCTGGTTGAGCGACGGAACCGGCGAACCGGCGAAGACTTCCTGGGCTGCGAATCCTACCCGGCCTGCCGCGGCACCCTGGCCACTCCGTAACTTCAATCGCAAATGATGGTGCCAGCATCCACCGCCGGCAGCGAACCGCGATGACGCTGCACCCGCAGCCTCTCGCCTGCCAGCGGCTCTTTGAACTGGTATGCCGCCTGCCGGCAGATACTGGCCTTGGCTTCGCGCAGGGTGGCTTGCCCCAGATGGACGATGACGATTCGCGTCTCGCCGACCACCGTGGTGCCCGCGACCGTGACAGCGCTCTGCCGTTGCGACACGGCGCGAGCCGCTGACTGGGCCACGGCCTCCCGCGACTGACGCTGCGCTTGCAAGGCATAGGCACCAAGCTCGGCGCCCGCCTCGGTGAGTGCGTCGGACAATTCGCGCTCCGCCAGCCGTGACTGCACCTGGTACGCATAGAAGGGGTGAACCAGCGCCACGCCGATGAAGATCGCAACGCCAAGCCAGAAGCGATCCGGGGCCTCTTCCCGCCTCGGCGTCGAGCGCCCGGGTGAACGGAAGTTGAGATCGCCGAGCGACCCCTCGATGCGTGGATCGGTCATCGATTTCTACCTTCAATCAGCGGCGCGAAGGAAGCCACTGTACGCCGCCAAGACCTCCTCCGGCGCCTCCACCTGCGGGTAATGCCCCACGCCAGGCAGCTCGAACACGGGCGCCGCCGGCAGCAGCTCGCGCCAGCGCGCCACGATGCTGCGGCCGGAGATCGGATCTTCCAGCCCGTTGATCAGTGCGATCGGCACGCCCGCGTGCAGCAGCGCGCCTACCCAGCGCTCGCGGTGCTGCCGGCGTTCGGCGATGTAGCGCAGCAGTCTGGGCATCACGGCCTTGCCGCCGTTGCGGGCCAGGTGCTGCCAGGCTTCGGCCATCTCGCCATCGGGCCAGGGCCGGGCGCAGATGTGCTTCATGCTGGCGGTGAAGCGGCGCTCGCTGGTGAAGCGCGCCAGCAGCGGGCACAGCGGGCTGGCCAGCAGGCGCTGCAGCCGCAGCGGATGGGTGGCCTCCGGAAACAGCCCGCCGTTGAGGAAGGCCACCGACGTGATGCGGAACCCCAGCTTGCCTTCGCGCTGCCGCGCCAGCAGTTCCTGCGCCACGGTGTTGCCGTAGTCGTGCGCCAGGATCGCCACTTCGTCCAGGCCCGTGGCTTCCGCCAGCGCCACCCACTGGTCGGCCGAGGCCGCGATGGAATACCTGAACCGCCCCGGCTTGGCCGAAGCGCCATAGCCCAGCATGTCCAGCGCAAAAAGCTCGTGCTGCGTGGCCAGCGACGGCCACACGCCGCGCCAGTCGCGGCTGGACGTCGGGAAACCGTGGATGAGGAACAGCGCCCCGCCCTGCCCGCCCCGCCGCGCCTGCAGGCGATGGCCCTGGTAGCTGAGCGAGAATTTGGCGGCCTGTTCGTACCCGGTCACGCGGCTCCCCGATTCAAGGCCCTGCATCCATGCGTCGGCGGCTTGGTGCGCCATCGGGCGGACGGGCTTGTGGGTGATCATCATCAAACTCAAACAGGCAGCGGATCGGCGCCCATTATGCCAAGGCTGCGGGGCGCGCGGCCCTCAGGGCTGCAAGAACCCCTGCTCCCCGAGCCATTGCAGGGCATCACCGGTCCAGCGGTCGGTGTCCTTGCCCTGTTTCTTCACACCGAAGGCGTGGCCGCCGGTTTCATATAGCATCAGCCGGACGTCCACGCCGGCCCGCTTGAGCTCACGCTCGTACACCAGTGAATAGTGGACGGGGTCGATGGGGTCGTCCTTTGCGTGGATCAGCAGCGTGGGCGGAATGTCCGCCGAGATCACGATGTCGGTGTTCAGCACCTGGGCCGCGGCGGCTTTGGGCGTCTGGTTCTTGTGCTCCATCGTCATGTGCCCCGGATAGACCGGGATGGCGAAATCGGGGCGCAGGCTGGCCTGGTCGGCGGCGTCGATCGGCGCATAGGCCCGCGTGCGGAAGGCGGTGCTGGACAGCACGGCGAGGTTGCCGCCGGCCGAGAAGCCCATCACCCCGATCCGCCCAGGGTCGATGCCCCAGGCGCTGGCGTTGTGCCGCACCAGGGACATCGCGCGCTGCGCGTCCTGCAGCGCCATCGGAATGCGGGGCGTGTCGTGCCTGCGGGTTTCGGGGTTCCAGTTGCAGCCGGTATTGGGCACGCGGTACTTCACCAGGATGCAGGTCATGCCGGCGTCGGTCAGCCAGCGGCAGACGTCGGCGCCGTTGTGCCCCAGCGTACTGGCGGGGCCGATCGCAACGGCCTTGTAGCCGCCGCCCGGAAACACCAGCACCGCCGTGCGCGTGGAGTTCACCTTCGGGGCGTAAAGCAGGAAGGACGACCGGGTGGACGCGCCTTGGTAGCCGGCCAGCTCGTGGATGCCGTCCTGCAGCACCTGCGAGTCTTCGGGCCAGAGCGCCACTTCAACGGGGCCGCTGATCGTGGGCGGCGCAGGCGCCGGGGCAGGTTCAGCCGAACTGACGGCGGGCGCCTGCTCGCCACACGCCACCAGCCCGCCGGCGAACAGCGCCGACACCAGCGCCACCTTCAGCGGAAACGGATAAACGCGCATGACCGTCCTTGTGGTGCGTTGCGGCCGATTCTCCCCGGCGCCGGCCCCGCGCGCCAGCCAGCGGGCGCCGGAACCCTGAAAGCGGGCCTGGCAGACGCGCCACCGCCGGCACGCGGCCGAAATCCGCCCCGTTTTCCGTGCCCTGTAGAACGGCCGGCGATGCATGCCGTTAGTCATCTAGGCGAACACCGCCGGAATGTATAGTTTGAATCGCCGGTCTGGTTCCAGGCTGGCCACGAAAATTTAACGGAGAGTCGTCATGGGTCTTGTGCAGGCGGTGGTGGGTTCGGTGGGCGGCATGCTGGCCGACCAGTGGAAGGACTTCTACACGGTGCCGGCCGGGCTGCCGGCCACGGCCGCGCTGTTCGCCGCCGTGCCCCAGGGCACCAATGCCGGGCGCGGGTCGAACACCAAGGGCTCGCAGAACATCATCAGCAACGGCTCGAAGATCGTCGTGCCCGAAGGCTACGGCCTGCTGCTGATGCAGGACGGCAAGATCACCGGCTTCGCCGCCGAAGCGGGCGGCTACGAATGGCGCTCGGACGACATCAACTCCCAGTCCATCTTCGCCGGCGACGGCATCGTGTCCCCGCTGATCAAGCAGAGCTGTGAACGCTTCAAGTTCGGCGGCCAGCCGGGCGGCCAGCAGCTGGCCTTCTTCGTCTCGCTGAAGGAACTGCCCGACAACCGCTTCGGCACCCAGTCGGAAATCTACTGGGACGACAGCTTCCTCAACACCCAGGTCGGCGCGGTGACGCGCGGCTCGTACACGATGAAGATCGTCGACCCCATCCTGTTCGTGAAGAACTTCGTGCCGGCCAAGTACCTGCAGACCGGCGAAGTGTTCGACTTCACCGACATCGACAACGCCGCGGCCAGCCAGCTGTTCAACGAAGTGGTGGGTTCGCTGGCGCCGGCCTTCAGCCTGTACTCGAACGACCCGGCCAAGGGCAACCGCATCACCAAGCTGCAGCAGGATTCGGTGGGCTTCGCCAAGAGCCTGTCCGACGCGGTGGAAAACGCCTACCAGTGGCGCAGCGACCGCGGCCTGGCCATCGTCAAGACCGCCATCATTTCCATCGAGTACGACGCCAACACCAAGGAACTGCTCAAGACCGTGCAGCGCGCCGACGCGCTGGCCGGTTCGCGCGGCAATTCGAACCTGCAGGCCAGCGTGGCGGCGGGCATTCAGTCGGCCGGCGAGACCGGCGGCGCGGCGGGCCTGGTGGGCATCGGCATGGCCGGCGGCATGCTGGGCGTGGGCGGCATGCAGCAGCCGGTGGCCCCGGCGGCCGACGACCCGATCGCCAAGCTCAAGAAGGCCAAGGAGATGCTGGACCTGGGCCTGATCACGCAGGCTGATTACGACGCGGCCAAGTCCAAGGCGCTCGGCCTGTAACCCGGAATCGCCATGTCCAACGCCACGCCACCGCCCCTTCCGCCCGGCATCGGGCCGGGTTCGCCGCAGGAGGTGCCGCCGCTGCCGGGCACCTTCCCGGTGGATCCGGCCACGCTGCCCAAGCCCATCCGCGACGAAATCCTGGCGCCCGACCCGGTCGCCATCGACACCGCGTCCGATGAGCTCAAGGACGGCCAGAACCACTGCCCCAAGTGCGGCGCCACCGACATCAAGCAGCGGCCCGGCACCGACATGCTGATCTGCCTGTTCTGCCGCCACGAATGGCATGGCGAGGGCGTGGAAGAGGCCTTCGGGCTGGGCGAAGGCCTGGACGACCTGAAGGGCACCGTGGTGGCGTCCGGCGCCAAGGACATCGCGGCGGACGTGTCCAGCCTGATGACCTACAAGTGCACCGGCTGCGGCGCCGAAGTCACGGTGAACACGCAAAGCACCATGACGGCGCGCTGCCACTGGTGCCGCCACGTGTTCGGCGTGAACGAACAGGTGGCCAACGGCGCCGTGCCCGACGCCGTGCTGCCCTTCCGCATCAAGAAGGACGACGCGGTGGCGCGCATCCGCCAGTTCGTGGACAAGCGGCGCCTGTTCGCGCTGAAGGAATTCAAGGAACAGTTCACGCCTGAAAACGTGGTCGGCGTGTACATGCCGTACATGATCGTGGACGGCAAGGCCAGCGCGGACGTGGCCGGCCAGGGCGAAATCGAAACCCGGCGCTATACGCGCGGCAGCGGCGACAAGAAAAAAACCTACTACGACGCCGACGTGTACCAGGTGGACCGGCACGTGGACTTCACCGTGGACGACCTGCCGCTGGAATCGTCGCGCGAGCGCGGCAAGCTCGACACCAAGGTCAACACCAACAACATCATCAACACCATCCTGCCGTTCGACACCAAGAATGCGGTGAAGTGGAACGCCTCGTACCTGTCGGGCTTCAGTTCCGGGAAGCGCGACAGCGACGTGGAGGCCCTGCGCCCGCGGCTGGAAGACCAGCTGCTGTCGATCGCCCGCCACCAGGTGGAAGGCTCGCTGGGCCGCTTCGACCGCGGCGTGCGCTGGGAAGAAGAAAGCCTGGACGTGCACGGCACCCGCTGGGTGGCCATGTACCTGCCGGTGTGGCTGTATTCCTACCAGCAGCCCGGCAGCAAGATGCTGCACTACATCGCCGTGAACGGCCGCACGGGCGAAACCATGGGCAGCATTCCCATCCAGCAGTGGAAGCTGCTGCTGGCCGCCATCACCACCGGCACCTTCATCGAAGGCGCCGTCCTCTTCCTCCTGGCGGTGCAGTAATGAGCGACGACAGTGGTGGCATCTGGCTTCTCGCCCTCGGCCCGGCCGGCGCTACGGCGCTTTATTGGGCCATCCACCGGTACTACCGGAATACCGACAAGTCGCATGCGTTCGAGCGCGAGACCGCCGTGGAGGCCAAGCCCGTGACGGGCTCGGAGAGCAAGGTGGACACGGTGACGGGCACGCAGGCGACGCGGATTCCCGGGGATAATGCCAAGGCGTATCGGACGCGGGTGAAGCGGGTTCGTTAGCCGCACTGTTACACAGGGGCATCCCACCTATCGGGCTTCCCGGTTCGCAGGTAGGCTGGCAGCCGTCCGTCCATACCCGAGTCAGGCTGCTCACCGATGACTTATTGCGCAGGATGGAAATACTCAAACGCTGTCTACCTTCTCGCTGACAGTGCAGTGACGAAGCAGGCTGCGCCAAACACTCCGAAATCTAGTTTTGGGGAGTCTCATAGAAAAGTTCGAAACGAGCATGTTGAAGAGGCGCTACTAAAACTCGTTCCAATTGGAACGGGATCTGCTGTGGCATTCGCAGGGGACGTCAAACTAGCGTCACACATGATCGAATTCCTGCGGGATAACATGCACCTGGCTGAAAACGGCTCTGCATTATTAGCAATGCTTTCCGCTAGCCTCGGACCTTTTGATACTAGAAATCCCGTAGAGTTGCTTCTAGCCATTACCGCGCATGACAAACCTGCTGAACTCATCCACTGGGATTCAATCAACACAAAGGCCTCGGTCGGAGCCGACTACTACCAGATTGGAAGCCTCACTTCGTACCACGCTTCGCTCACTCCAGAATTCCTCGCAAGA
>JAPLSJ010000003.1 GCA_026398695.1 Arenimonas sp. | reverse complement strand
CGTAGGCCGTCAGCTGGGCGTGCTGCCCGCGCTGCCGCCGATGCGCCGCGCCAAGTCGGCGATGGCCACCGCCTACCCGGCCAATGCCGAGCTGGATCGAGTGATCGCCGTCGGCGCCCGCTGAGGTCTGCAAGCTCAGTTCATCAAAGGCCCGGGAAACCGGGCCTTTTGCGTTTCAGCGCAGCACGCCGCGCCGCCAGAGTGTCCACAGCGCTTTCGGCGCCGCCAGCAGCGGATGCCGTCGCTGCCAGTCGCTCAGGGGCAGCCGATAGCCGCTGTGGCGCTCGACTTTCCAGGCCACGTAGTCGGCACCGCCAGCAAAAGTGAACACGCTCTTGGTCAGCCGCAACAGGTTCAGCGGCTTACCCCAGCGCGCGTGCGCTGACCAGGCGCGTTCGGCGCGCAGTCGCGCTTCCGGCGTCAGCGCGGGCACCAGCACGCCGTTCGTATCCCGCGAAAACGCCAGCCCATCAGCCTGCCAACCGGCGTACAGGGCTTGGGCGTAGCGCTGTGGATCGTGAGCGGCCAAGCTCAAGGGCCGGGTGGATTTCTCCACCCGAAGCTCGGCCGCGTAGGTGCGGGCAAAGACGGCATCCCAGTAGTCGGACGCCATGCCGCGCTCCGGCCCCAGCAGTGCCGCCCAGCGGCTGGCGGTAACGACGGCAGCGGCCAGCGCTGCCACGGCAGCCTCAGCCGCTAACGCATCGCGGGTCCAGATCAGCCGCGTCGGCTGGGCAAAGCGCGCCCACAGCGTGGTGTCGATGCCGCGGCCAGCCACACCGCGCCGGAACTGCTCCAGATCCAGCACCGCCACCTTCGCGCGCAGCGTCTGCCCGGCCTCGTTGACCCATTCGTGATAGCCGACGTTCGGCGGCAGCCACTGGTTGGCGAGCGCAGGCAGCGCCGCGCCGTGCCAGTCGCGCAGCCGCTCGACGAGGATGTAGAAATCCAGCACGCCTTCGAGGTCGCCAGTGCGCAGGTTGCTGCCGTAGAACAGCACCGCCAGCGCACCCTGACCCTGAGTCGCCAGCCGCGCCGCGAAGGCCGAGATGGCCGGCGGCACCGGCTGCAGCAGCTCGGCCTCGATCAGGGCGGCCAGCGGGCTAGGCGCTTCAGCCTGGCGCATGGAACTGCACCAGGGGCCCGGCGCGGACATCGAGCTGCCCGTTCGCATCGGGCGCAAAGGGCTCGCCATCGATGATGAGCGGCTCGGCCAGCGTCAGCTGCAGGCGCGTCGCGCGGCCACTGCGATAGCTGCCGTCCGCCAGCATCCAGGGCTTGGGCTTGCCGCGCAGGATGGCCGGCAGCGCGCGGCCAAACCGTGGCGCGGGCGCCCGGATATCCAGCCAGTGCAGGGGGCCGTCGGCGGCGGCATCGGCCCAGAACGGCCAGAGCCCCAGCCCGAACAGTTGGTGCAGGCTGGTCGACAGCAACACGAAGCGGGCACCGTCCAGGGTCTCGGACTCATCCACCGTGAGCGACAGCGCGCTGCCGCGCTGCCAGTCGCTGTCGGCAGCGCCCGTGAGCACCTGCCAAGCCGCACCCGCGATGGTGGCGGACACCGCCCAGCCATGCAGAAAGCCCTTCTGCTTGACCGCGCCGGTCGCCATCTGCACGCCGCGCGCGTAATTGGCGCAGCCGATGAAAAACCCGAACACCGGCGGCCGCGAGCCATCCGGCCAGCGCACCTCGATGGGCTGGCGCACCGCGCGCCGCGAAGGGGCCTTGCCGGTGAGCGTGTCGTGCCAGCGCGCGATGGCGTCCGGCCCGCGGGCGAAGCTCCCCACGTCCCCTGCGGCCAGATTGGTGTTGCCGGAAGCACAGAGCGCAATCGTAGGCCAGTGCTCGCCATAGGCCTCCGG
>JAPLSJ010000090.1 GCA_026398695.1 Arenimonas sp. | reverse complement strand
CGGCCGCGCCGGAGTACGACAGCTGGGCGGCCAGGGACTACCGGTCCCTGTTGGCCCGCTTCCGCCAGGCGCCTGTGCCGGAGATGCCGGGCATGGGCCCGATGGCGCAGCAATACGTGCCGGAATTATTGGCAGTTACCTTCTTGCTGGCGATGGACTTTCCGCCTCACCAGAACTTCTCCCAGCCCTGTCGTGAATCCGAAGGCGAGCTTCGCGCGCACTGCCTGGCCATCGCGCGCAAGATGCTTGATCAAGGATCGAACCTGACCGAAGCGCAGATTGGCGCCTCCGTGGTCAAGGCCATCGGCTCGCCCGACGACGTCGCACAAGCGGTCGCACGCCTCCGGGAGATGGAGTGGCTGATGGCGAAGGCTGTCCCGCTGCTTTCCGCCGCCGAGACCGTGGCGGTCGCGGGCATGGACGACTTTTTCGAGGCCTTTGCCGAAAGCGGCGAAACCGCGGCCATGCAGGCCCTGCTTGCAAGGCACCGCATCCCCCTGGTCCCGCCTGAAGGCTGGACCAAAGCCGCGCCCAAAGCCGCCGTGACGCCGTGACGGAACCTGCACCGCCGCCGCCCGCCACGCCCGGCGTCCGTTTCCCGCCGCCGCTGATCTACCTGTCGGGCCTGGCCGCGGGCTTCGCGCTCGACCGCTGGTGGTTCGCGATGCCCATCGTGGAGGCGTCGCGGGAAACCTGGGTGCACCTGCACGCTTTCGCTTTCGGACTGGTGGCGGTGTGGCTGCTGGCCAGCTCGCTGCGCAGTTTCCGCCGCCAGAAGAATGACCCGCGCCCCTGGCGCGAGGACACCGCGCTGGTGGAAGACAGCCTCTACCGCCACACCCGCAACCCGATGTACCTGGGCATGGCGCTGGCCTACGCCACCGTCGCGCTGGCGTGCAACGCGCTGTGGCCGCTGCTGCTGCTGGTGCCGGTGCTGGTGGTGATCCGCTGGTACGTGATCGCCCGCGAGGAGCGCTACCTCACGCAGCGCTTCGGCCAGCCCTATCTCGACTACTGCGCCCGCGTCCGCCGCTGGTTCTGACTCCGTTCGCGCCTCAGTCGGCGGGCACGGTGCGGGTGCGGGCCCATTCGCGCAGGCCGTTGACCTGTTCGGCCATCAGGACGCTGAGCGGGCGGGTGCCGCGGATTTCCTCCAGCACGCGGGCTTCGTCCACCACGGCCTGGGCGGCGTGCGCGGAGTAGAGCGCGCTCACCACGGCCTGTTCGATCTCGGCGCCGGAGAAGCCGTCGGCGGCATCGGCCAGCGACGACAGCGAGAAGCCTTCCCAGTCCACCTCGCGCTTGGCCAGGTGCAGCCGGAAGATCTCGGCGCGCGCGGCGTGGTTGGGCAGGTCCACGAAGAAGATCTCGTCGAAGCGGCCCTTGCGCAGCAGCTCCGGCGGCAGGTCGTGCACGGCATTGGCCGTGGCCACCAGGAACACGCGCGACTTGCGCTCGGCCATCCACGTGAGGAAATAGCCCAGCACGCGGCGCGACACGCCGCCGTCCTCGCTGCTGCCCGAGGCGGCCAGGCCCTTCTCGAGTTCGTCGATCCACAGCACGCAGGGCGAAATCTGCTCGGCCGAGGCCAGCGCGTCGCGCAGGTTCTTTTCGGTTTCACCGTGGAACTTGTTGTACAGCGTGCCGAAGTCCAGCCGCACCAGCGGCACGCCGAAGCCACCCGCCACGGCCTTGGCCGCCAGCGACTTGCCGCAGCCCTGCACGCCCAGCAGCAGGATGCCCTTGGGCGGGTCCAGGCCCACCGGCAGCGCCTCGTTGGTGTAGGCGGCGCGGCGCTGGTTCACCCAGGCCTTGAGCCGCGTGAGGCCCGCCACGTCGGCGAAGCGCGCGGTGTCGTATTCGAAGTGCAGGTGGCCGCTCTTGTTGAGCAGCTCGAACTTGAGCTTGGCCAGCTCGGGCAGGTCGTTGGCGCTGATGACGCCGTCGCGGAAGATCAGGTGCCGCGCCAGGCGCCGCGCCTCCATCATCGACACGCCGCGCAGGTTGCGCACGATCATCTTCAGCGCGTCCTGGTCCACTTCCACGCGCTTGCCGCCGTGTTCGCGCATGTACAGCGCGGCCTCGTCCTGCACCAGCTTCAGCAGCGCCTTTTCGTCGGGCAGGCGCAGCGAGAAGCGCACCGCCAGGTGCTCGAGGTCCTCGGGCAGTTCGATCTTGGCGCCCACCAGCACCAGCGTGTGTTCCTTGCAGTCGCGGCGGTCGATCAGCTCGCGCACCATGCGCTGGGTGGTGGCGTAGCCCAGGTAGGGATGGAAATCGAGCAGCAGGTGGATGCCGCGCTGGTCCATCGCCCGGATGGCGCGCAGGGTGGCGGTGGCGTCGGGCGGCGACAGCGGCTCGTCCTCGCCGTGCAGGTCCACGCGGCGCAGGCCTTCGGTGATGGACCAGCGGAACAGCGGCCGCCACACGTTCATCAGCACGTGCATGAACAGGTCGACGACGCGGCCTTCGTCCGGGGTCTCGATGACGATCAGCGCCGTGTTGGCGCGGATCAGCGACGTCAGGTCCTGCAGCTCGCTCATGTATCCGCCTTTCCGATGGAAGCCGGATGATACCGGAGCCACCGGCGGCGCAGACCCGCGGGCCTGCCCGGCGCCGCCGCGTTACTGCGTTAGCATCCGGACATGGACAATCCACCCCGCCACTTCACGCGCCGCCAGGCCCTGGCCCTGATCGCCGCCGCGCTGGCCACGACCGCCACGCAGGGCGCCGTCGCGCTGGCCGTCGATGGCGATGGCGCGCCCGCCGCAACCACGGCGCTGGCCGACACCTTCACCGCATTCTGCGACACCCTGGTCCCCGCGGATGAGCTCAGCCCCAGCGCTTCAGCACTGGGCGTGCCGGCCCGCATCCTGGCCGAGGTGGACGCCAATCCCCAGCTGCAGCGGCTGGTCGCCTTCAGCGTGGCCTGGCTGGACCAGGCCGCGGGCGGGGCCTTCGCCAGCGCCGACGAAGGCCTGCGCGACGCCATCCTCGAGGCGATGTCGAATCTGCCGTGGGAGGCGCCGCAGCGGCGGTTCTTCGACCTGATGCGCGACTTGGTGATGGGCTACTACTACTCCCAGCCGGCGGCGCTCAAGGGCATGGCCGTGGACCGCCCGCCGCAGCCGGCCGGCTATTTCATGAGCCTGGAATGAGCGCCCCTTCTTTCGACGTGGTGGTGGTGGGCGCCGGCGCCGGCGGCAGCGCGGCCGCGTGGCGCCTGGCCAGCCACGGGCAGCGCGTGTTGCTGCTCGACGCCGGGCCGGCCTTCGACCCGGCCAGCGACTACCGCCTGCACCAGCCCGACTGGGAGCTCACCCGCTTCCCGGAAAAGCCCGGCAGCCGCGGCCGCTACACCTTCGCGCCGATGCAGGCGCTGGATCCCGCGCACGACGACCTGCGTTCGTGGAACCGCATCCACGGCCGCTTCAACCGCGGCAACCAGCGCATCGCCTCGGGCGAGGGCTACCACCACGTGCGCGGCATCGGCGGCAGCACCCTGCACTACACCGGCGAAGCGCACCGAATGAACCCGCATTCCATGCGGCTGCAGGCCGACCACGGCGCCGGCGCCGACTGGCCGCTCGACTACGCCCAGCTCGAACCCTACTACCTGGAAGCCGAAAAGCTGATCGGCGTCGCCGGCCCCGCTGATCCGGGCGACCGCTGGCGCAGCGCGCCCTATCCCTTGCCGCCGCACCGGCTCTGTCGCGCGTCGCGTTTGTTGGGCAAGGCCGCGGACGGGCTGGGCTGGTCGTGGGAAGTGAGCCCGCGCGCCGCCCTGTCGCTGCCCTACGACGGCCGCCTGCCCTGCAATTACTGCGGCGGCTGCAACCGCGGCTGCCCGCGTGGCGACAAGGGCTCGGCCGACGTGACGTTCGTGGCCAAGGCGCGCGCCAGCGGGCGCTGCGACATCCGGCCGGGCTGCGCCGTGGTCGCGCTGGTGGTGGGCGAGGGGCGGCGCATCGCCGCCGTGGACTACGTGGGCCCGGACGGCAAACGCGTTCGCGTTGAAACGCCCCAGCTCGTGCTGGCCGGCGGCGCCATCGAGACGCCGCGCCTGCTGCTGGCGCACAACGCCGCCAACCCCAGGCAGCGCATCGCCCATGAGTCGGGCCAGCTGGGCCGCAACCTGATGGAGTCCTCGGGCTGGACCAGCGTGGGCCTGGCGCCCGAAGACCTGGCCAGCTTCGGCGGACTGCCCGCGGACGCCATCTGCTGGAAGTTCAACCGGCCCGACGCCATCGAAGGCGTGGTGGGCGGCTACAAGCTCAGCACCGCCATCCATGAAACCGACCTCGCCGGGCCCGTCGCCTATGCGCGCCGCGCCATCCCGGGCTGGGGCCGCCGGCACAAGGCGCAGGTGCGCGAACAGTTCGGCCGCGCGGTGGCCGTCAGCGCCACGGGCGAATTCCTGCCCAACGCCGGCTCCTTCGTCGACCTCGACGATGCCCGCGCCGATGACAACGGCCTGCCTCTGGCGCGCATCCACAGCCACAACGACGCGATGACGCTGCGCCGGCTGGCCGCCATGGCCCGCTCTTGCCGTCTACTACTGCAGGCAGCCGGGGTGGAAACCCTGGTGGAGGAATACGGCACCCACGATTTTTATTCCGCGGCCCACGTCTTCGGCACCTGCCGGATGGGCAGTGACCCGGCAACGTCGGTCGTGGATGCGGATCTCAAGGCGCACGGATGGCAGAACCTGCTCATCTGCGACGCCAGCGTGTTCCCGAGTTCCGGGGGTGGTGAGGCGCCTTCCCTCACCATCCAGGCACTGGCCATCCGCGCGGCGGATCGCCTGGCAACAACTCATCGACCGATTGGGGACACCACATGAAGACACTGATCCGTATCGCCGGCATCGCGCTGTTGGGCGCATCGGCTGGCCCGGCGCTCGCCGGCAAGGGCGGTCCGCCGCCGACACCCACCTTCACCACCGTGGTGATCGGCCAGGACAAGGTGGGCGACGACGAATTCTTCGCCGGCATCAACTGGCAGTTCGGCGCGAACTCGCAGGCCGAGATCGTGGTCGGCTATCGCGACGTCAACGTGCACTCGGACGGCGACGTCGACGGTGCCGGCATCGACTTCACGTTCCCGATCAAGGACGGCCTGAAGTTCGGCGAGATGCGCGTCAAGGCCATTGATGGCCAGGACGACTGGCAGGGCGAGCTCGGCCTGGGCTGGTCCTTCCTGCACCAGGGCTTCCTGCTGACCGGCGGCGCCCAGGCCAGCTTCGTCACGCTCGGCACCGACTACGTGTTCGGCACCGGCTGGGAGCCCTACATCGGCGCCAACAGCATCGGCGACTACGACGTGCCGCCCTACCTCACGCAAACCACGGCAAGCTGCCCGGCACCGTACGTGCTGTCCGGCAACGGCCAGGCCTGCGTGCTCACCGTGATGCCCACGTCGAACTGAGCCACCGCCGCGCCGACGTCCGGCCTCGCGCCGGGCGCCGGCGCCGCTTCGGGTGGCGTTGGCCGGCGCCTCAGCCCAGCAGCTGGCGCGCTATCGCCAGCCCGGCCTCGCGGCCGTCATGCACCGCAGTCACCACCAGGTCGGCGCCGCGCACGTTGTCGCCGCCGGCGAAGACCTTGGCGTGGCCGGTGCGGCCGGGCAGGCCGTCGGTCACCACGCGGCCGTCGGCGTTGAGCTGCACGCCGAAGTCGGCCCACCACGCCGCGGGGCTGGCGCGGAAGCCGAACGCCAGGATCACCACGTCGGCCTCGTGCACGGCTTCGCTGCCGGGCACGTGTTCGGTGGCGCTGGCGCGGCCGGCGGCGGCCCGGGTTTCCACCAGGCGCACGCCGGTGGCCTGGCGGCTGCCGTCCACCCGCAGCCCGCTTTCGATCGCCAGCGGCTGGCGGTTGAACAGGAAACGCACGCCTTCCTCGCGCGCGTTCTTCACTTCGCGGCGCGAGCCGGGCATGTCGGCTTCGCCGCGGCGGTAGGCGCAGGTGACTTCGGCCGCGCCCAGGCGCAGCGACGAGCGCACGCAGTCCATCGCCGTGTCGCCGCCGCCCAGCACCAGCACGCGCTTGCCGGCCAGGTCGAAGGCCGGGTCGTCGCGGTGCGGCTTGCCCAGCAGGCGGCGCGCGTTGGCCACCAGGAAAGGCAGCGCCGGCAGCACGCCGGGCAGGTCCTGGCCCGGCAGCTTGCCGTCCACGGCGGTGTACGCGCCGGTGCCGAGGAACACGGCGTCGTAGTCGCGCATCAGCTGGTGGCCCATCGCCGCATCCACTTCAACGCCCAGGTGGAAGCGCACGCCCATCGCCTCGAGCACGCCGCGCCGGGTTTCGATCACGTGCTTCTCGAGCTTGAACGCCGGGATGCCGAAGCTCAGCAGCCCGCCGATTTCGTCGTAGCGGTCGAACACGTGCGGCTCGATGCCCGCGCGCGCCAGGCGGTCGGCGCAGGCCAGGCCCGCGGGGCCGGCGCCGATGATCGCCACGCGCTTGCCGCTGGCCACCACGTGCGACAGGTCCGGACGCCAGCCCTGGCGGAAGGCTTCGTCGACGATGTATTTCTCGACGGAGCCGATCGTGACGGCCTCGAAGCCGGTGTTGAGCGTGCAGTCGCCCTCGCACAGCCGGTCCTGCGGGCAGACGCGGCCGCAGATCTCGGGCAGCGGGTTGGTTTCGTGCGCGAGTTCGGCGGCTTCGAACAGCCGGCCTTCCTTCACCAGCGCCAGCCAGTTGGGGATGTAGTTGTGGACCGGGCACTTCCACTCGCAGTAGGGGTTGCCGCAGTCCAGGCAGCGGCCGCTCTGGTCGGCGGCCTCGGGCGCCGAGAAGCCGCCGTAGATTTCCTGCCAGCCCATGACGCGCAGCGGCGCCGGCAGTTCGCGCGGCATGCGCCGCGGCAATTCCAGGAACTGGAAGGGATTGGCCTTCATGCCGCGCGCCTCAGGGCTTCGACCAGCGATTCAAGGCTGGCGGCCTTGGGCTTGACCAGCCAGAAGCGGCCGGCCACGTCGCGGAATTCCTCCAGCAGCTGGGCGCCCCAGGCGCTGCCGGTGAGGTCGGTGTGCGTGCGCAGCAGCGAGCGCAGGTGGTGGCGGTGGTGCTCCATGCCCTCGGGCGTGATGCGCAGCACGTCGATGAGTTCGTGGTTGTAGCGGTCGACGAAGTCGCGGTCCATGTCCAGCACGTAGGCCAGGCCGCCGGTGAAGCCGGCGCCGAAGTTCTGGCCGGTGCGGCCCAGCACCACCACCACGCCGCCGGTCATGTATTCGCAGCCGTGGTCGCCCACGCCCTCCACCACCGCCAGCGCGCCGGAGTTGCGCACGGCGAAGCGCTCGCCGGCGCGGCCCGCGGCGAACAGTTCGCCGCCGGTGGCGCCGTACAGGCAGGTGTTGCCCATGATCGGCGTGTCGCGCGCGACGAAGCGCGACACCGCAGGCGGCTGCAGCACGATGCGGCCGCCGGCCATGCCCTTGCCGACGTAGTCGTTGGCGTCGCCCTCCAGGTGCAGGTGCAGGCCGCCGGCGTTCCACACGCCCAGGCTCTGGCCCGCATGGCCGCGCAGGCGCGCGGTGATGGGCGCGTCGGCCATGCCGGCGTTGCCGTGCACGCGGGCGATGGCGCCCGAGAGCCGCGCGCCGATGCTGCGGTCGTCGTTGCGCACGTCGTAGTGGAATTCACCGCCGCGCGCGTGGGCGATGGCGTCGCCCATGTCGGCCAGCATGCGCGAGGCCAGCGTGCCCGGGTCGCGCGGGGCGTTGCGGGCCTGCGTGCAGAAGCGCGCGCCGCCGCTGCGGGCATCCGCCGCCGCCAGGATGGGGGAAAGATCCAGCGCGCGCTGGCGCGGCGTGTCGCCCGCCGCCTGCACCAGCAGGTCGGTGCGGCCGATGAGGTCTTCGAGCCTGGCCACGCCCAGCACGGCCAGCCAGCGCCGCACGTCTTCGGCCACGAAGCGGAAGAAGTTCATCGCCATCTCGGGCAGGCCGGTGAAGTGGTTGGCGCGCAGCCGCGCATCCTGGGTGGCGATGCCGGTGGCGCAGTTGTTGAGGTGGCAGATGCGCAGGTACTTGCAGCCCAGCGCCACCATCGGCGCGGTGCCGAAACCAAAACTCTCCGCGCCCAGGATCGCCGCCTTCACCACGTCCAGCCCGGTCTTGAGGCCGCCGTCGGCCTGCACGCGCACCTGGTGGCGCAGATCATTCAGCCGCAGGGTTTGCTGCACTTCGGCCAGGCCCATTTCCCAGGGCGTGCCGGCGTGGTGGATGGACGAGATGGGCGAGGCGCCGGTGCCGCCGTCGTGGCCCGACACGGTGATCAGGTCGGCATAGGCCTTCACCACGCCGGCGGCGATGGTGCCGATGCCCGCGTGCGAGACCAGCTTCACCGACACCAGTGCGTCGGGGTTCACTTCCTTGAGGTCGAAGATCAGCTGGGCCAGGTCTTCGATCGAATAGATGTCGTGGTGCGGCGGCGGCGAGATCAGGCCGATGCCGGGCTTGGCGTAGCGCAGGGTGGCGATCATCGCGTTCACCTTGTGCCCGGGCAGCTGGCCGCCTTCGCCGGGCTTGGCGCCCTGGGCGATCTTGATCTGCAGCACTTCGGCGTTCACCAGGTATTCGGGCGTGACGCCGAAGCGGCCCGAGGCCACCTGCTTGATCTTGCTGCGCTTCTCGGTGCCGTGGCGGGCCGGGTCTTCGCCGCCTTCGCCGGAGTTGCTGCGGCCGCCGAGGCGGTTCATCGCGGTGGCCAGGGCCTCGTGTGCCTCGGGCGACAGCGCGCCCAGCGACATGCCGGCCGAATCGAAGCGCGCCAGGATGGTCGAGGCCGGCTCGACGTCATCGAGCGCGATCGGCGCGATGTCGTCGCGCAGCAGCAGCAGGTCGCGCAGCGCCGACGCCGGGCGGCCGTCCACGTGGTCGGCGTAGGCGCGGTAGTCGGCCTCGTCGCCGCTGCGCACGGCGCGCTGCAGGCTGGCGATCACGTCGGGGTTGTACATGTGGTATTCGCCGCCGACCATCAGCTTGTGGCGGCCACCGGGCTCGATGTCGTCGAAGTCCGACCACGCGCGCTCGGCCAGCTGCCGGGCCTCGTCCTCCAGCTCGGCGAAGCCGGCGCCCTGCAGGCGGCTCACCATGCCCGGGAAACACAGCGCCACGACTTCATCGGCCAGGCCGACGATTTCAAACAGCTGCGCGGCGCGATAGCTGGCGATGGTGCTGATGCCCATCTTGGAGATGATCTTCAGCAGGCCCTTCTTGATGCCGCGGCGGTAGCTGCGGCCCAGCTCGGCGGGTTCGTTGCCCTGCTTGCCGTCGACGATGCCGGCCTTGCCCAGCGCCGAAAGCGTTTGATAGGCGAGGTAGGGATACACCGCCGTCGCGCCCACGCCGATCAGGCAGGCCATCTGGTGCGCGTCGCGCGCGCTGCCGGTTTCGATGATGAGGTTGGCGCGGCAGCGCAGGCCGGCCTTCACCAGGTGGTGGTGCACCGCGCCGGTGGCCAGCAGCGCGGGAACGGCGGCCAGGCCGCGTTCGGGGTAGCGGTCGCTGAGCAGCAGGATGACCGCACCCTCGCGAACGGCGCGTTCGGCGTCGGTGCACAGCCGGCGCAGCGCGCCGGCCAGCGTTTCATCGGCGCCGAAGAACATCGGCAGCAGCACGTTCGCGGTGGCGAACTGCGGCAGTGACAGCAGCTGGCGCAGCTTGCGCTGGCTCAGCACCGGCGAGTTCAGCATCACCTGCACGGCGTTGCCGGCGGTGGCTTCGAACACGTTGCCTTCGGGGCCCAGCTGGGTGCTGAGCGACATCACCACCTGTTCGCGCAGCGGGTCGATCGGCGGGTTGGTGACCTGTGCGAACGCCTGCCGGAAATAGTCGTAGACCGGGCGCACGTGGCGCGACAGCACGGCCACGGGCGTGTCGTCGCCCATCGAGCCGGTGGCTTCCTGTTCGGTCTCGGCCAGCACGCGCAGTTCGGCCTCGCGCTCTTCGCGACTGAGCTGGAAATATTTCTGGAAGCGCCGCAGCGTGTGCGCATCGAACGGCTCGGCGGCCAGCGACGGGTCCACCAGGCTGGTGCTGAGGTAGGTGACGCCCTGCTTGAGCCAGGCCTTGAACGGCGCGCGGGCCTTGTTGATGGCGTCGATGGCGTCGGTGTCGAGCAGCACGCCGCGCTGCAGGTCCACCGCCAGCATTTCGCCCGGGCCCAGCTTGCCCTTGGCCACCACGTCCTCGTCGCGTACGTCGTACACGCCGGTTTCCGAAGCCACCACCAGCGTGCGGTCGGCCGTGAGCAGCCAGCGCGCCGGGCGCAGGCCGTTGCGGTCGAGCGTGCAGGCGGCATAGCGCGCGTCGCACATCACGATGCCGGCCGGGCCGTCCCAGGGGTCGAGCGACAGGCCGTAGTACTCGTAGAACGCCGCCAGGTCCGGGTCCTTGTATTCCAGCGACGCGGTGGCCGGTGGCACCAGGATGCGGATGGCCTGCAGCAGGTCCATGCCGCCGGCCAGCAGCAGCTCCAGCATGTTGTCGAGGCTTTGCGAATCCGAGCCGTGCTCGCTCACCAGCGGCGTCAGCGCGGCCAGGTCCAGCGCCGGCGAATGCCAGTGCGCGGCGCGGGCGCGGGCCCAGTGCCGGTTGCCTTCGATGGTGTTGATTTCACCGTTGTGCGCCAGCAGCCGGAACGGCTGGGCCAGCTTCCAGGCCGGCGCGGTGTTGGTGGAGAAGCGCTGGTGGAACACCACCACCGACGACGCCAGTTCGGGCCGCGCCAGGTCGGGGAACACGGTGGCCAGGGCGTCGGGCAGCACCATCGCCTTGTAGCCCAGCGTCGCCGCCGACAGCGACACCACGTAGAAATCGTTTTGCGCCGCGAGCTGCTGTTCGGCCGCGCGCCGCGCCAGGAACAGCGCCAGTTCGAACGCGGCGCCGGGCGGCGTGGCGCCGGGTTGCACGAACACCTGTTCGATCCGCGGCAGGCCGCGCAGCGCGATCGCGCCGCAGTCGGCGCGCGACACCGGCACTTCGCGCCAGCCCGAAACCGCCAGCCCACGCGCCACCAGGGCCGCTTCGAGCGCCGTGCGGCATGCCTGCGCCGCCGCGTCGTCCCAGGGCAGGAAGACCATGCCGCAGGCATCGTGCCCGCCGAACGCCAGCCCCGCTTCGGCCGCCACCGCCGCCAGGAAGGCCTGCGGGCGCCGCAGCAGCAGGCCGCAGCCGTCGCCGCTCAGGCCATCGGCGCCGACGGCGCCGCGGTGCGTCAGCCGCGCCAGCGCGCGCAAACCGGCGTCCACCAGCCCGCGGTCGGGACGGTCGTCGAGGTTGGCGATCAGCCCGAAACCGCAGCTGTCGCGCTCGAAATCCGGGGAATGCAGGCCCGGGACCGGGGGTGCAGGCATGCGCCCTCCGCTGGTGGTTTGTGGGACCCGTGCGACGCCGCGCGAAAGCGGCGTGAAACGGGGTCAACCCCACGGTCACACACCGCATTAGAGTTTCTGCTCGGTCGCCTTCCTCAGGCCTCGCAAGCCGGGTTAGAGTGAGGTCTGTTCCGCCGCGGAGGCACGCCATGCGCACGATCCTGGTCGCCAGTTCCAAGGGGGGCGCCGGCAAGTCCACGGTGTCCACCAACCTCGCCGCGTACTTCGCGGTCGAAGGCAAGGCCACCGCCCTGCTCGACGCCGACCGGCAGAAGTCGTCCACGCACTGGTGCGAAAAGCGCGCGCACATGGAAACCGCCGTACTGCCGCTCGACGGCACCCGCCGGGGCTGGGACAAGTCGCTGCCCGATGGCATCCAGCGCCTGGTGGTGGACGCCCCGGCCGGCGCGATGGGCGAAGACCTGGAGGCTTTCCTGGACATCGCCGACGCCGTCATCGTGCCCGTGCTGCCCTCGGCCATCGACCTCGAGGCCACGGTGCCCTTCCTCAACACCCTGGTCGCCCACCCGCGGGTGAAGAAGGGCAAGCTGCCGGTGGGCATCCTTGCCAACCGCCTCAAGCCCTGGACCAGCGCCTCCCAGCAGGCCGTGGGCCAGCTCAAGGCCTGGCCCTACCCGGTGGTGGGCGAACTGCGCGACACCCAGGCCTACGTGCTGATGGCCGCGCTCGGCAAAAGCCTGTTCGACTACCACTCCGAACAAATCCGCAGCCACCAGGAGGACTGGGCGCCCCTGCTGCGCTGGCTCAAGAAGTCGCTCTGACCCGCAACCCCCTTCCCGCCGCCAAGGATTGCCATGCGCGAACTGATCCTGCTCCGCCACGCCCACGCTGAACCGCCCGCCCCGGGCCAGGAAGATTTCGACCGCCCGCTGTCCCTGCAGGGCCAGGCCGAGGCCGAGGCCGCCGGGCGCTGGCTCAAGGAGCACGGCTACACCCCCGACCGCGTGGTCTGCTCGCCCGCGCGGCGCACCCGCGAAACCACCGAGCAGGCCATGTCCGTGCTGGGCTTCGTCGAAACGCGGCCCGAACCGCGTATCTACGACGCCACGCCGGGCCGCCTGATGCAGGTGATCGACGAAAACCGCGACGCCACCCGCCTGCTGCTGGTGGGCCACAACCCGGGCTTCGAACAGCTGGCGGCCCTGCTCAGCTCGGGCCAGTCGGGCGACTTCCGCGGCATGCCCGCCGGCGGCATCGCCGTGCTGTCGCTGCCCGCCGATGCGGCGCTCGAGCCGGGCATCGCCCAACTGGCCGCCTTCTGGTGGCCGTGACGGGATGATCCGGTCCTGGCTTGGCGCACTCTGCCTGGCCGGACTGGTGGGCATGGCCATGGCCGCCCCGACCCGCGAAAGTTTCGACCCCGCGCGCTCCGCCGCCAGCTTCGGCGTGAAGCTGCGGCTGTCGGGCGACGTGCCCGGCACGTTCCGCCGCATCGAAGGCGAGCTGGAGCCCGAAGCCGACGGCCGCTGGCGCGTGCGCGTGCGGGTGGACGCCCGCGACCTCGACCTCGACGGCCCCGGCTGGATGCTGCGCAGCACGCGCTCGAAGAGTTTCCTGGACGTCGAGCGCCACCCCGAGATCCGCTTCACCTCCGAACCGTTCGCGCGCGAGCTGCTGATGGGCGGCGGACCGCTCAAGGGCCAGCTCGACCTGCGCGGGCTCAGCCACGCGGTCACGTTCACGCTGGCGCCCAGCGCCTGCAAGCGGCCGGGCCACGGCTGCGACATCCGCGTGCTGGGCGTGGTGAGCCGCCGCCGCTTCGGCATGACCAGCCAGCGCATGTGGCTGCGCGACGAAGTGGCGTTCGACTTCCGGGTGCGGCTGCGCAAGCCCGCCGCACCCTGATCGCGCCGGACTAGAGTTCGAAATCCGAAGGCTTCAGCGGCACGTTGGCCTTGAACGCCAGCACCGCCACGAACACGCGGCTGCCGTCCGCCATCCCGAACGCGAACCCGGCCGGCTGGCCCGCATGCAGCCAGGCATTCACCGACACCGCCTGCGCGCCGAAGCTGGCGGGCACCAGGCGCGCGCCGTTCACCGGGCTGTTCTTGCCCAGGACGATGTCCTTGGACGGTGCGTACGTGCCGAGTTCGGCCACGGTGCCCAGCAGCGCGAGCACCGTGGGATCGGTGACCTTGCTGGCCTCGGCCTTGCCCTGCACGCCGGTGGCGAGGTCGAACCAGCGCACGGTCTCGCCGTCGCCGCTGATGCGGCGCTCGTTCTTGCCGCCCGGGTCGAGCACCAGCTTGAAGCGGTCGGGGCGCTCGAAGAGCAGCGTCGCGTTCACGCGCTTGCCGGCGTCGCGCTGGCCGGTCTTGGGCGAAGCCGCGCCGTAGGTGGTCACGATCACTTCGAGCGCGCCGCTGCCGGTGGTCTTGTCGATCAGCAGCAGCTGTTCGCTGGCGCCGGTGGGCGCCGCGTTCGCGGCCAGGGGGGTGGCGGCGCCCAGCGACAGCGCCAGGGCGAGGCAAAGCAGGTTTGCACGATTCATGGTCTTGGTCCCGAAAGTGTGGGGGGAATTCAGCGGCAGGCCATCACGGCCACGGTGCGAAGCGTCGGCGGCGGGTTGCTGGGGCCGGTGGCGGAGCAGACCGTGCCGCCCGCGGGGAACATCGGCCGCACCTCGACCGTGCGCGCGCCGGCGATGCCCGACGGCACGCCGGGTGCGTTGGGATCCAGGCATTGGCCCGGCGACAGGGCCTGGGTGTAGGTGACGCCGGGCTCGCTGCCGTTGAGCGTCACCACCACGGACACGCCGTTGCGGTTGCACAGCGACACCAGGCGCAGGTTGGGCGAAGTGCGATCGTCGCCAGGCAGCGTCTCGGGCGAGTTCACCGGCATGCCGCCGGCGCACATGCCGTCGTGCACCAGCTCGGTTTCGCGGTTGCCACGGACCAGGGTGACGGTGCGGGCGATGTCTTCCACGCCCTCGATCACCACGTCGATCGGCCGGCCTTCGGCGTCCACGCGCGTGGTGGGAACGCGCACCGAGCCGCGGTCGATGTCGAAAGCGATGCGCGTCTCGTCGGCCACCGGCGTGAAGTCGAAACTTTGCCGGTACCCGGTCACCGTGCGCGCGGGGAAGGCATCGCCGCTGGACGAGATCACCACGCTCGGGTGCAGGCCCGCGCACTGCTCTTCGTTGCGGCAGGTTTCCGTGCCCAGGAAGTCGTAGCCCACCGACACCACGTCACCCGGGCAGGCCAGGCTGGGGCTGATCCGGTCCCAGCCCTGCAGGTTGCGTCGTTCGATGATGCAGCCGCTGGTGCAGGTGACGGCGATGATGGCGACGGCAAGGCCGCCAAGCGAGGAGCGCAGGGTCATTCGGTGATCTCCGGGCGGGTTGGCCGCGAGTGGGGGACGAAGGAAGCATCGGGTTCGCGCAGCGCGCCTGGAAGCGGATCAGCGGCAGGCCATCACGGCCACGGTGCGCAGCGTCGGCGGCGGCGTGCTGGCCCCGGTGGCGGAGCAGCGCACGCTCGGATCGAAGAACATCGGGCGCACTTCCACCACGCGCGCGGCGTCGGTGCCGGCGGGAACGCCCGGCGCGTCGGTGTTCAGGCATTCGCCGATCATCAGCGCCTGGGTGTAGGTGGCACCGGGGGCGCTGCCGTTGAGCGTCACCACCACCGGCACGCCGTTGCGGTTGCACAGCGACACCAGGCGCAGGTTGGCCGAGCTCACGGGCGGGCCGGGCAGGGTTTCGGGCGCATTCACCGGCGTGCTGCCGGCGCACATGCCGTCGTGCACCAGCTCGGTTTCCTGGCCGTCGGGGATGCGGTCCATCACGATCGAGTAGTTGCGCAGGCCACCGCGCACTGCGTCGATGTCGCGGCCCTCCGCATCCGTCCGGATCGTGGGCACGCGCACCTCGCTGCGGTCGATGCCGAAGTTCACCAGCATCGTGTCGGCGGTGGGGCTGAACGTGAAACTGCCGCGGTAGCCGGTGGCGGCAACGGGGGGGAAGGCCACGGGGCTGCTCGAGACTTGCACCGTGGGGTGGTACATCGCGCACAGTCTTTCGTTGCGACAGGTTTCGGTGCCAAGGAAGTCCCAGGCCACCGTGGCCGTATCGCCGGGACAGAACTGCGAGGGCGTGACGTCGCCCCAGGTGGGGATGATGCTGCGCTCGAGGGTGCAGCCACCGGCGGTCGCGGCCGCGAGCGCGGCGAAAGCCAGGCAGGACAGGGGTTTGCGGGTCATGGGTGTGTCTCCGGGCGGGGGGCGCCGACGCTTGGGGGGTGCAGGGTGTCTATCGGGGCCGGGCGTCGCGGACGGCCATGCGGGCTTCGTTCAGTCTCGGCGCCGCGCATGGCATACCCTTCCCCAACCCCCGCCGATGGCTGACGCTGCACCCATGACCTCTCCGTTGCGGTTCGCCCTTGCCGTCGCCGCACTGCTGGCCCTGGCCGGCTGTTCGTCGCTGTCCAAGCGCGAGCAGCAGGCGGCCGTCGACCTGGCGCACGCCGGCCAGAGCGACGTGGTGGGCTGCGAGGCGGGCGTGGACTGCGCGGTGGCGTCGCCGCTGCTGGCCCTGGGCTACCAGGCCAATGCCGATTCGGCGCCCGGTGCGCCGCGGCACAGCGTGATGCTGCTCGACCGCGGCCAGGACGCGCTGCTGGCCCGCGTGCACCTGATCCGCTCGGCACGCAAGACCATCGAGCTGCAGAGCTTCATCTTCGACGCCGACGACAGCGGCGCCCTGGTGCTGGACGAACTGCTGGCCGCCGCGCGCCGGGGCGTGCGCGTGCGCGTGCTGCTCGACCAGCTCTACGGCCTGCCCGACCCCAACCTGCAGGCCACGCTGGTGGGCCAGCACCGCAACTTCGAGCTGCGGCTGTACAACCCCACCTTCGACGAGGCCAAGACCCAGGCCCTGCAGTTCGCCGCCGGCGTCCTGTGCTGCTTCACCCGGTTCAACCAGCGCATGCACACCAAGGTGCTGCTGGTGGACGGCCAGGCCGGCATCACCGGTGGCCGCAACATCCAGGACCGCTATTTCGACTGGGCCGAGGGCTACAACTACCGCGACCGCGACGTGATGGTGGCGGGCCCGGTGGCCAAGGCGATGGTGGCCAACTTCAACGCCTTCTGGGACTACGAGCGCACGCTGCCGGCCGAGCGCCTGCGCGACGTTGCCGAGCGCCTGCTGCGCGCCAACGGCGTGCCCGCCAACGACCTGCTGGCGCCCGGCGCCGAGCGCTCGCTGCGCGTGAGGGCGATGCGGGCGGAGGCGGGCGACGGCAAGGCCGTCTACGAACGCTTCCGGCCCCTGGTGCAGTCCGTGGGCCGCGTGGACTTCTACGCCGACCTGCCCGAGAAGCACGAAGGCGAGCAGCCGCCCGAAGAGGACGCGTCCCTGGCCATGCGCGAACTGGTGTCCGGCACCCGCACCGAACTGGTGCTGCAAACGCCCTACCTGGTGCTGTCGCGCTCGGCGCGCCGCCTGTTCCGCGAGCTGCGCGCCAAGCCCGACCGCCCCACCATCCTGGTGTCCACCAACTCGCTGGCGGCCACCGACGCGTTCCCGGTGTACGCGATGAGCCACAAGTACAAGCGCCTGTACCTGCGCGAGCTGGGCTTCCGCATCCACGAGTACAAGCCCTATCCGGCCGACTCGCCCATCAACGTGGACGCCACCGGCGCCCTGGGCGAGGCGCGCGCGGCCAACATCCCGATGTTCGGCTCGGGCTCGCGCGGTTCGGCCACCGGCCCCGTGCCGCTCAAGCGCGCGGGCGTGCGGGTGGGCCTGCACGCCAAGTCGCTGGTGGTGGACGACCGCATCGGCGTGGTCGGCAGCCACAACTTCGACCCGCGCTCGGACGACTACAACACCGAGTCCATGGTGGTGGTGTACGACCCGGACTTCGCGGTGGCGCTGTCGGCCAGCATCCGGCAGGACATGCAGCCGGACAACGCCTGGCTGATCGCCGCCCAGGAAAAGCCGCCGGTGCTGTCGGGGCTCAACTACAGCCTGGGCAAGCTGTCCGAGAAGCTGCCCATCTTCGACCTGTGGCCGTTCCCGTATGCCACCAGCTACGAGCTCAAGCCCGGCTGCGACCCGATTGAGCCCGGGCAGCCCGGCTTCTTCGCCTGCTACGAGGACGTGGGGGCCTTCCCGGAGGTGGATTTGCCGCTCAAGAGCGTCTACACCCGCATCCTCACCGCCTTCGGCGCCGGGCTGATGCCCATCCTGTGAGCCGTGGCCGGAAGGGCGCCCGGCGGCGTTCGATTGACGGCGAACCGGGCCCAGCCTAGGCTGGCCGTCTTCGCAAACCTCTGCCGGACCCACCCGCATGCCTCTGTCGATCAGCTTCGAACTCTCCGACCGCGACCTCGCGCACTTCACCCAGGCCCTGGAAGCCGCCCGCGCCTCGGCCGGCAGCAAGACCACCGAAGAGATCATCGCCGCCGCGTCCGCGCTGCTGATCCAGGCCGGCAAGGTCGAAGTGCCCGACTTCATCGCCGAGCGCCTGGACCGGCTGGACGCCCTGATCGCGATGGCCACCGACGAGGGCTGGCACCTGCCGGAAGAAGATCGCCAGCGCGTGCTGTCGGCCCTGGTTTACTTCGCCGACCCCGCGGACGTGATCCCGGACAGCGTGCCGGTGCTGGGCTACTTCGACGACGCGATCGCCATCGAGATGTGCGTGAAGGAACTCAAGTTCGAAATCGAGGCCTACGACGAGTTCTGCGATTTCCGCCAGACCGGCGCCGACCGCCGTGGCCTGGACCCGGCCACCCTGGGCCGCGCCGACTGGCTCGAAGCCCGCCGCGACGAGCTGGTGGACCGCATGCACCACCGCCGCAACCGCCAGGCCGGCGGCACCGGCTACGGCGACAGCTCGGGCTATGCGCGCCGCGGCTACACCAGCGCCTACCGCCCGGGCCCGATGCGCGTCCGCTGATCCCGCGATGAGCGACCCGTTCCGGCAGCGGCCCTCGCCGGAGATGATGACCAAAATGCTCGCCGGCACCGCCGGCGAGAGTCTGGGCATCACCATCACCGAACTGGGCCCCGATTTCCTGCGCGGCACCCTGCCGGTGGACGCGCGCACCGTACAGCCCTTCGGCCTGCTGCACGGCGGCTCGTCGGTGCTGCTGGCCGAAACCCTGGCCAGCCTGGGCGGCTGGCTTTGCCTGGACCCCGAAGCGGGCCAGCAGGCGGCCGGCATCGAGATCAACGCCAACCACCTGCGCGGCGTCACCGAGGGCATCGTCACCGGCACCGCGCGGCCGATCCATCTCGGTCGCGCCACCCAGGTCTGGGAAATCCGCATCGAGGACGAAAAGGGCCGCCTGGCCTGCATTTCGCGCATGACGGCGGCCGTCATCGGGCGCTGACGGCGTCGATACCCGGGCGTCGGGTGTTTACTCGGCCCGGCTGCGGCACAATGCGGGCAATGTCCGCTCACACTGAATCGGCCGGCCTGCCGCGCGACTGGCGCCGCCCGCTGCGCTACCTCTGGCGTTCGCCGCTGCTGGCCCTGCACATCGCGGTCGGCCTGCCGCTGACCCTGCTGATGATCAATCCGGTCTCGGCGCGCCTGGAGCTGCGCGGCGAACGGCTCGACCACCTCATGATCCGCTGGTGGTCGGGCACGATGATGCGCATCTTCGGTTTCCGCGTGCGCCGCTACGGCACACCGCTGCCCGGCGCGGCCCTGTTCGTGGCCAACCACGTCAGCTGGATCGACATCGTGCTGGTGCACAGCCAGCGCATGATGGGCTTCGTGGCCAAGGCCGAGATTTCGCGCTGGCCGCTGGTGGGCTGGGTGGCCAGCCGCGGCGGCACCATCTACCACCACCGCGGCAGCAACGATTCGCTGCACGGCGTGATGCACCAGATGGTGCAGCGGCTCGAACAGGGCCTGGCGGTGGGCGTGTTCCCCGAAGGCAAGACCACCCGCGGCGACGCCATCGGCACCTTCCACGCGCGCATCTTCCAGCCCGCGGTGCTGGCCGGCGTGCCGGCGCAGCCGGTGGCGCTGAAGTACGGCCTGCGCGGCGACGCGCAGACCATCGTGGCGTTCGGCGAGAAGGAAAATTTCCTGCAGAACTTCCTGCGCCTGCTCGGCGAGCCGGGCCGGGTGGCCGAAGTGCATTTCCTGGACCCGGTGGCGGCTGGCGAAGACGGCCGCCGCCGCATGGCCGAGGCCTGCCGCGAGCGCATCAGCGCGGCCATGGCGGGCTGAGCCATGGTGGGTGAGTACCGGCCACCGCGCTGGCTGCGCAATCCCCACGTGCAGTCGGTGCTGAGCTCGATGCCGCTGCGCCGCGCCAGCGGCCAGCGCGCGCTCCGGCGCATGGGCGCCCGCACCACCGAACACATCATCGAGGTCGAGGACGGCGTGCGCCTGCAGGGCTTCCACAGCCACCTGCCCGGCCAGGCCAGCCGCGGCCTGGCCCTGCTGCTGCACGGCTGGGAAGGCAGCAGCGAGTCGAGCTACATGCGCCACACCGCCGCGCACCTGATGGCCAGCGGGTTCGAGGTGTTCCGGCTCAATTTCCGCGACCACGGCGACACCCACCACCTCAACGAAGGCCTGTTCCATTCGTGCCGGCTGTCGGAAGTGGTGCAGGCGGCGGTGGAGGTGTCGCGCCGCTTCCCGGCGCGGCCGATGGTGGTGGCGGGCTATTCGCTGGGCGGCAACTTCGCGCTGCGGCTGGCGCTGGCGGCGCCGTCGGCCGGCATCCCGCTGGTGCATGCGGCGGCCGTCTGCCCGGCCATCGACCCGTCGGCGGTGATGCGCGCGCTCGAATCCGGGTCGCCTTTCTACCACTGGTACTTCATGAAGAAATGGCGCCGCTCGCTGCTGCGCAAGCGCGCGCTGTTCCCGCGCCAGCACGACTTCGACGACGCCGTGCTGGCCCAGGACATGCGCGGCCTCACCCGCTGGCTGGTGGAGCGCCATACCGCCAAGGCCGACGTGGAGGACTACTTCGACGGCTATGCCGTGGCCGGCGACCGCCTGGCCGGGCTGCAGGTGCCGGTGAGCGTGCTGGCGGCGGCCGACGACCCGGTGATCCCGGTGGCGGGTTTCCCGGTGCTGCAGCTGCCGGCCCATTCCCACCTGGAGATCGCCCGGTTCGGCGGCCACTGCGGCTTCCTCGAGGGCATCAGCCTGCGGGGCTACGCCGAGCGCTGGGTCACGGCCCGGCTGGTGGCCGCGGCCGACGGCGCCGCTCGCGCTACAATCGGTGCTTCCGTTTAGCCGAAGATTCCCATGCTCGCCAACATCACCGAGGCCATGCGCCGGGGCGATTTCGCCGCCGCCCTCCAGACCGCACGCGACCTGGTCGCTGAAGAGCCCGACAATTTCGCCGCCCAGCACCTGTTGGGTATCTGCCTGCGCCAGATGGGCGACCTGGCCGGTGCCCGCGTCGCCCTGGAGCGCGCCATTGCGCTCTCGCCCGAGCAGTCGTCGCTGTACTTCAGCCTCGCCTCCCTCGACCTGGCGGAGGGCAAGGCCGAAGCCGCCGATGCGGGTCTCAAGCAGTCGCTGCGGCTCGACCCCAACCAGCTGGGTGCCTACGTCACGCTGGTGCACCTGGCCCTGGCCAGGCGCGACCAGGACGAAGCCGAACGCAACCTGCGGCTGGCGCAGCGCGTCAACGCCAACCACCCGCAGGTGGTTATCGCCGAGGGCTTCCTGGCCCAGGCGCGCGGCAATCCCGACCTGGCGCTGCGCTGCTTCACCGCGGCCGCCGAGTCCGACCCGAACCTCCACGAGGCGCAGCTGGCGCTGGGCAAGGCGTACCTGTCGCGGGGCATGTGGCCCTTCGCCGAACAGGCGCTGGCCAACGCGCTGCGTCTGGACCCCACGCGCTCGTCCGCCACCCTGCGCGACCTGGTGCAGGCCCGCCGCAGGCAGGGCAACGCCGAAGGCGCGCTGGAAGCGCTGGATGAGCTGGTGCAGCGCCATCCGGCCGACCTGGCGCTGCGCGGCGCGCGCGGCGAACTGCGGGTCGCCGCTGGCCGCGTGCCGCAGGCGCTCGAAGAATTCCTGGCGATTCTCGACCGGCAGCCTGACCACCTGGTGACGCTGGGCTTGGCCGTGCAGCTGCTGATCGGCAGCGATCGCCTCGACGAAGCGCGCGCGCGCATCGAGGCGGCGCTCGCCAAATCGCCGCAGGTGGACGAGCTTTGGATGATGCGCCTGAACGTCTCCGGCCGCCTGCAGGAAGACGCCAAGGACCTGCTTGATCGCTGGCACGCGGCCAGCCCGTCCAGCGCCACCTGCATGGAAATGATCGCCAACTACCACCAGACCCGCGGCGAACTGGCGCAGGCCGAAGCCTGGGCCGACCGCGCGCTGGCGATCAAGCCGCTGCTTTTCATCAGCGGCCTGATCAAGGTCCAGGCGCTGTTGGCCGACCAGCCCGAAGAGGCGCTGGCCCATGCCGACCGCATGCTGGCGGGTGCGGCCGCCGACAGGTCCGATATCCAGCGCACGCTCCACGGCTGGGCCGGCATCGCGCTCGACGCGATGGGCCGGTATGACGAGGCCGCCGAGCGCTGGCGCCGCCTGATCGCACTGCCGGACAACCAACTGATGCCGCCGCCGCAGGTGCCGGCGGAGTCGGTCGCCGAAGGCAGCATCGAAGGCACCCTGCTCTGGGCGCCGGTGGGCGTGCGCGCCGAGGCGGCGTTGGGCTCGATGCTGGCGGCGATGGGTTCACGCCTGCGCGTGGATCGCCTGTCGGCGGTGCAGCCCGGTGACGGCTTCGGCCTGGTGCGCTGGCCGCCGGGCGCGCCCGGCGCCGGCACTGCCGCCAGCTGGACCCAGGGCATGCTGGCCGCCGGTGCCGAACCGTCGCAGGTGGTGGACCTGCTGCCGCACGTTGACGCCTACACGCTGGCCAGCCTGCAGGGCGCGCGCGTGCTGGCCCTGCTGGCCGACCCGCGCGATGCGCTGCTGAACTGGATGGTCAACGGCAGCGTGCAGAAGTACGCCGTCGCCCGCGAGGTCATGATGGCGGCCGACTGGCTGGCCGCCAGCCTCGAAGCCCTGGCCGACCACCGCGACGCGCATCCGGGCAAGGTCGTGCTGGCCCGCCTCGATGGCGACGTGGCCGAGGCTGGCCAGGCCATCGAGACGCTGCTGGGCCTGTCCGAGCCGCTGGCCGCGCTGCAGGGCAGTGCCCCGCAGTTCCCGGCCGGGCATTGGCGCAAGTACGCCGGGCCGTTTGGCGAAGCCTTCGCGCGCCTTACTCCGGTGGCCGTGCGCCTGGGCTACCCGCTGTCCTGAGCGGCCTCAGCTGCCGGCCGGAAGGCCGAGCAGCAGCGCCACGCCCAGGCCGATGCGGTACCAGGCGAAAGGCGCGAAGCGGTGCGTGGCGATGTAGCCCAGCAGCCAGCGCACCGCCAGGAAGCCCGTGACGGTGGCGGCGGTGAAGGCCAGGGCCAGGCCGGCCCAGTCTTCGCTGCCGGCGCCGCCATCGAGCCAGGTTTCCAGCAGCGCGTAAGCGCTGGCCGCGAACATGGTGGGGATGCCCACCAGGAACACGAACTCCGCCGCCGCCGGCTTGCGCGTCAGGCCCAGCAGCATGGCGATGAAGATCGCCGCCGCCGATCGCGAGGTGCCGGGGAACACGCCGGCCACCACCTGGGCCAGGCCCACGGCGACCACGATGGTCCAGGTGATCTCGGACGACGCCGGGCGGCCGTCGGCGTGGCGCTCGGCCAGCAGCATCCACACGCCGCCGATGATCAGGGCCCAGGCCACGGGCGTCACCGTTTCCGGCAGCTCCCAGCCCAGCAGGCGCACCGGCAGGCCCACCACGGCGGTCACCGCGAACGCGGCCGCGATCTTGAGCGCGTACGTGCGGTGTTCGACCTGGCGAATCCCCGTGGCCAGCGACCAGATCCGCTGCCGGTAGACCAGGCTGATGGCCAGGATGGCGCCGGCCTGGATGACGATGTTGAACAGGTCCGAGCGCGCGCCCAGCCAGTGCTGGGCAATCAGCAGGTGGCCCGTGCTGGAGATCGGCAGGAATTCGGTGAGGCCTTCGAGCATGCCGAGCAGCAGGGAGGCGAGCAGGTCGTTCAAGGGCGTCAACGGTTCGGGGTGGAGGCGAAAGCATACGCGACGGGCCGAGGCGCATGAAACGCACCGCGATGGTGCTTCATGCGCGACGACACGCCCTGACTTGGTGCGGACCGGCTTCCTGGCGTCCCATCGGCCCAATCGAATCAAGGGGTTGGCCGCTACCCCCGCTTGGCACGCGCCTTGCTACTGCTATGGCATCCCACACGCTCCCGGAGAAACCCGCATGTCGCTTGCCCACATCGAAAAGCTGATCAAGGACCACGAGGTCGAGTTCATCGACCTGCGCTTCGCCGACATGAGCGGCGTGCACCACCACGTCACCTTCCCGGTGTCGATCATCGAGCCGGCGCTGTTCGAGGACGGCAAGATGTTCGACGGCTCGTCCATCTCGGGCTGGAAGGGCATCAACGAGTCCGACATGGTGCTGCTGCCCGATCCCGACACCGCGGTCATGGACCCGTTCACCGCCGACCCGACCCTGATCCTGGTCTGCGACGTGCTCGACCCGGCCACCATGCAGGGCTACTCGCGCGACCCGCGCGGCATCGCCAAGCGCGCCGAGGCCTACCTCAAGGCCAGCGGCATCGCCGACCAGGCCTACTTCGGTCCGGAGCCGGAATTCTTCATCTTCGACTCGGTGCGCTTCGGCAACGACATGGGCCACACCTTCTTCGAGATCGACTCGGAAGAAGCGGCGTGGAATTCCAAGAAGAAGTACGAGGGCGGCAACAGCGGCTACCGTCCGGGCGTCAAGGGCGGCTACTTCCCGGTCGCGCCGACCGACTCGCTGCACGACATCCGCGCCGAGATGTGCAAGCTGCTGATGGCCGCCGGCCAGGAAGTGGAAGTGCACCACCATGAAGTGGCCAACGCCGGCCAGTGCGAGATCGGCACCAAGTTCAACTCGCTGGTGAAGAAGGCCGACGAACTGATGATGATGAAGTACATCATCCGCAACGTCGCCCACCGCAACGGCAAGACCGCCACCTTCATGGCCAAGCCGATGGTCGGCGACAACGGCAGCGGCATGCACGTGCACCAGTCGCTGGCCAAGGCCGGCACCAACCTGTTCACCGGCGACGGCTACGGCGGCCTGAGCCAGATGGCGCTGTGGTACATCGGCGGCATCTTCAAGCACGCGCGCGCCATCAACGCCTTCTCCAACTCCACCACCAACTCGTACAAGCGCCTGGTGCCGGGCTTCGAAGCCCCGGTGATGCTGGCCTACTCGGCCCGCAACCGCTCGGCCTCGTGCCGCATCCCGTACGTGGCCAACCCGAAGGCGCGCCGCATCGAGATCCGCTTCCCGGACCCGATGAACTCCGGCTACCTCATCTTCACCGCGCTGATGATGGCCGGCCTGGACGGCATCAAGAACAAGATCGACCCGGGCGCGCCGAGCGACAAGGACCTCTACGACCTGCCGCCGGAAGAAGAGAAGAACATCCCCACCGTCTGCCATTCGCTGGACCAGGCGCTGGACGCGCTGGACAAGGACCGCGAGTTCCTCAAGGCCGGCGGCGTGATGACCGACGACTTCATCGACGGCTACATCGCGCTGAAGATGCAGGAAGTGACCAAGTTCCGCGCGGCCACGCATCCGCTCGAGTACCAGATGTACTACGGCCTCTGATCCCTCCCCCCAGAGATCACATCGGAAGCCGACGGCCCGGGGAAACCCGGGCCGTTTTTCATGGCGGGGCCTGGTTCCGGGTCCTATGATGCTGCGATGAGCGCTCCCGCCGCCCCGCCCGCCGACAGCCTTGCCACGCCCATCGCCTGGGCCGATGCGGGCGGCCGCGTGCTGGGCTGCAACCCCGCGTTCGCCAGCTGGCTGGGCGTGAGCGTGCGGCGCCTGGCGGGGCTGGCGCTGGCTGAACTCGACGGCGAGCACAGCCGCCTGGCCGACCTGCTGCCGCGCCTGCCCGACACCGGCGAGGCCGTGCGCGTGCGCCGCGCGCGGCTGGCCTTCCCCGGCGGCACCGAGCGCTTCGCCGAACTGTGGCTGGCGCGCACCGACGACGGCGGCGTGCGCATCGAAGTGCACCCGGCCGACGAATTCCCCGGTGAAGACCCGGCCACCCTGCTGCCCGCCGCGCTGTCCGCCGCGCTCAAGGGCCTGGCGCACGAGATCCGCAATCCGCTGGCCGGCATGAAGGGCGCCGCGCAGCTGCTGGGCCGTCGCGTGGACAGCGACGACGCGCGCGAACTGGTGGGCCTGATCGATGCCGAAGTGGACCGCCTGGCCGCGCTGGTCGAACGCCTGCTCAATCCGGCGCCGCCGCACGACTTCCAGCCCACCAACATCCACGCCGTGCTCGAACGCGTGCGCCAGCTGGCCGAGGCCGAGGCCGGCTGGGCGATCAAGATCGTGCGCGACTTCGATCCCTCGCTGCCCGAATTCCCCGGCGACGCCGACCGCCTGGCGCAGGCGCTGTGGAACCTGGTGCGCAACGCGCTGGAGTCGGGCGCTTCGCAGGTACAGCTGCGCACGCGCGCCGAACACCATTTGCTGATCGGCGACGCCGCGCACCGGCTGGTGGTGCGCGTGGAAATCGCCGACGACGGCCGCGGCGTGCCCGACGACCTGGCCGAGCGCATCTTCCTGCCGCTGGTTTCGGGGCGAGCCGAAGGCAGCGGCCTGGGCCTGCCGCTGGCGCAGCAGGTGGCCCGCGAGCACCGCGGTTCGCTGAGCTACCGCTCGCGGCCGGGCCACACCGTGTTCACCCTGCTGATTCCCGTCCCCGACGACGAGACCGCCTAGCCGGGGACGGCCGTTGCCAGCCCCCGCGGCACTGTGCATACTGTGCATACTCCGGCAGCACAGTGGCACCCGTGAACCCCGAACTCTTCCTGTCCGCCAGCGACCCGCGGCCGATGTACCAGCAGATCGTCGACCAGGTCACCGCCAAGGTGATGGCCGGCGACTGGACGGCCGGGCAGTCGCTGCCGTCCATCCGTGAGCTGGCCGCGGCCAGCCGGGTGAGCGTGATCACCGTGCGGCGGGCCTACGAAGACCTCGAGCGCGCCGGCGTCATCGCCACCCGCCAGGGCAAGGGCTCGGTGGTGGCCGAGCGCGGCGACCTGCCCACCGTGCTGATGCACGAGGAACTGCAGCGCCAGCTCGAGGCCCTGCTGGCCTGCGCCGCCCGCCTGGGCCTGCCCCGCCACGAACTGCACCGCCTGATCGACCAGGCCGCCGAACCCGCGGCCGACCCCGAAACCCGCCAAGGAACCCACCCATGAGCCTCGCGTTCAACCTGTCCGGCGTCGCCAAGCGCTACCCGCACTTCGCGCTGCAGGACATCACGCTGGACCTGCCCGAAGGCCAGGTGATGGGCCTGGTGGGCGTGAACGGCGCCGGCAAGACCACGCTGCTGCGCCTGCTCACCGGCCTGGCCTCGGCCGACGCCGGCGACGTCACCGTGCTCGGCCACCGCCTGCCCGACGCCCAGGTGGCCGCCAAGCGCGACATCGGCTTCGCGTCCGAAGACATGCGCCTGTACCGCGGCCAGTCGCTGCGCTGGCACATGGACCTGATCGCACGCATCTACCCCGGCTGGGACGAGGCCTACGCCGCCAACCTCATCAAGCGCTTCGACCTGCGCGCCGAACAGGCCGTGGGCGGCTATTCGCACGGCCAGCGGGTGAAGGCCCTGCTGCTGCTGTGCCTGGCGCGCCGCCCGCGCCTGCTGCTGCTGGACGAACCCACCACCGGCCTGGACCCGGTGGCGCGCCTGGAAGTGCTGGAAGCGCTGGCCGACGTGCTGCGCGACGAACACCGCAGCGTGCTGTTCTCCTCGCACAACACCCACGACGTCGAACAGCTGGCCGACAACATCACCTTCCTGCACCAGGGCCGCCTGGTGGCGTCGGCCGGCAAGCATGACTTCGTCGACCGCTGGCGCCGCATCGTCTGCCAGGGCGCGCTGCCCGCCGGCATCGAGGCCTGGCCGGAAATCGCCAGCGCGCGCGCCAACGGCAGCCTGGTGGAACTCAAGGCGCGCATCTGGAACGCCGAGCTGCCCTCCCGCCTGGCCGCGCACGGCCTGCAGGTGAAGCGCGCCGACCCGATGGCGCTGGAAGACATCTTCGTAACCGCCGTTCGCTCCGGAGGCATGGCATGACCCTCAACACTCCCGTGATCCGCCTGCTGGTGGCCAAGGACTGGCAGCTGTTCCAGAAGCAGCTGGCCGCGTACGTGCTGGCCGGCATCGTGGCGCTGTGTTTCCTGGGGCTGGCCAAGCCGTGGGCCTTCTACGTCGGGTCGCTGACGCTGCTGATCGTGCTGGTGTCGGCCGCGTGCTTTTCCATCTCCACCTCGCTGCTGGTGGAGCGCAAGGACCAGACGCTGGCCTTCGTGATGAGCCTGCCGGTGTCACCGCTGGACTTCACCGTGTCCAAGCTGGTGGGCAACGTGCTGACGTTCGGCGTGCCGTTCGTGGTGCTGCTGGGCGGCACGCTGGCGGTGGTGCTGCTGACGCCGCTGCCCGACGGGCTGTTGGTGTATTCGCTGCTGATCTTCGCCTACATCCTGTTCGCGTATTCCGTCTCGCTGGCCGTGTCGATGTCGGTGGAATCGGAAGGCTGGGCCACGTTCGCCATGATCGGCTCGATGGTGATGATCAATCCCTACATCATGGGCCTGTCGCAGCTGCCGGAAATCAGCAAGCGCGTGGGCGTGGATGCGCTGGTGTGGACGCCCACCGCGCTGGCCATCCTGGCCACGCTGGCGGGGCTGTCGGTGGCCGTGATCGCCGTCACGGCGTGGGTGCACGGCCGCAAGCCGGCGTTCTACTGAGGCCATCGCCGTGCCGGCGCCGCAGGACCGCCTGCACTACATGGACCACCTGCGGGCGCTGGCCATGCTGGCCGGCGTGTTCTTCCACGCGGCGCTCGCCTACAGCCCGCTGATGCACGGCTTCTTTCCCACCGCCGACCGCGACAACAGCGGGTGGGTGGACGTCGTGGCCTGGGCGCTGCACCTGGTGCGCATGCCGCTGTTCTTCCTGGTGGCGGGCTTCTTCGCGGCGTGGGTGATCGAGAAGCGCGGCGGCGCGGCGTTTGCGCGGCAGCGCGTGCGGCGCATCGCGCTGCCCTTCCTGCTGGCGTGGCCGCTGGTGTGGATGTCGCTGTCGGCGGCGGTGGTGTGGGCGGTCGCGAACGTGCAGCACCCGTCGGCCTTCCTGGTGATGGTGCGCGAGTGGATGGCGATGGACGACCCGCCGCAGGCACCGCTGGGCACGTCGCACCTGTGGTTCCTTTACTACCTGCTGCTGCTGGCCGTGCTGCAGTGGGTGGCGCGCACGCTGGATCTGGCGCGCCCGGTGCGTTGGGTGTTGGCGCGGCATCAAGCGTGGCTGCTGCTGGGGCTGCCGCTGCTGCTGGTGCCGGCGCTGGCGTCGGTGAGTGCGCCGCATCCGGCGCCCGAGGGCCTGCTGCCGCAGTTCTGGGCGATCGTTTTCTACGGCGCGTTCTATGCGCTGGGCGCCGGGCTGCAGCAACAGCCGGCCTGGCTGGAGCGTGCGCGCGCCTGCGCGCCGTGGCTGGCGGTGGGCAGCGCCGCGCTATACGCGTTGTTCCTCTGGCGCCTGTCGATAGAGTTGCCCGGCGCTACGCAGCCCAGCGCCTCGTGTCCGGTGGCGGCGCTGGAAGCCTGCCTCAGCGTGTGGCTGACCGTGCTGTGCCTGCTCGCCGGGCAGCGCTGGCTCACCCGCCACAGCGCGACCCTGCAGTACCTGGCGCAAAGCGCGTACTGGACCTACCTGCTGCACCTGCCCGTCCTGTTCTGGCTGCAGTTCTGGCTGATGGACCGCGCCATGGCGTGGCCGCTGAAGTTCGCACTGGCCAGCGCCGGCACGCTGGCGATCTGCCTGCTCAGCTACCAGGGCCTGGTGCGGCACACGCCGCTGCGGCGTTTCGTGGGCTGAGGGCCGCGCCGGGACGCGTGGGCGCCCTGCACCCATATGGTGCAAAATCAGGCCATGAACCCAAACCCCGCCCGCCTCTGGGTGATCGACGACGACCGCGCCGTGCGCTTCGTCCTGGCCGAAGCCCTGCGCGACGCCGGCTATGCCGTGCAGGCCTTCGAAGGCGCCCGCCAGGCCCTGGCCGCGCTGGAAGACGAGCCCGCGCCCGACCTGGTGTTCACCGACGTGCGCATGCCCGGCATGGACGGCCTGGCCTTCCTCGATGCCCTGAAGGCCCGCCGCCCCGACCTGCCCGTGGTGGTGATGTCGGCCTACACCGACATCGCCAGCACCGCCGGCGCGTTCCGCGGCGGCGCGCACGAATTCCTGTCCAAGCCCTTCGACCTGGACGAAGCCGTGGCCCTGGCCGCGCGCGCGCTGCCGCAGCGCGACGTGCCCGCCCCGGTGTCGCTGCCGGAAATCAGCGACGAGCTGCTGGGCGAAAGCCCCGCCATGCGCGAACTGTTCCGCGCCATCGGCCGCCTGGCCCAGGCGCCGCTGTCGGTGCTCATCACCGGCGAAACCGGCACCGGCAAGGAGCTGGTGGCGCGCGCCCTGCACCGCGAATCACCGCGCGCGCGCAAGCCCTTCGTCGCGCTCAACACCGCAGCCATCCCGGCTGAGCTGCTGGAGAGCGAACTGTTCGGCCACGAAGCCGGCGCGTTCACCGGCGCGCAGAAGCGCCACGTGGGCCGCTTCGAACAGGCCGACGGCGGCACGCTGTTCCTGGACGAGATCGGCGACATGCCCGCCGCCCTGCAGACCCGCCTGCTGCGCGTGCTGGCCGAAGGCGAATTCTTCCGCGTCGGCGGCCGCGAACTCATCAAGGTGGACGTGCGCGTGATCGCCGCCACCCACCAGGACCTGGAAGCCAAGGTGCGCGACGGCAGCTTCCGCGCCGACCTGCTGCACCGCCTGGACGTGGTGCGCCTGCAGCTGCCGCCCCTGCGCGAACGCAAGGGCGATGTGCCGGCCCTGGCCGCGCGATTCCTGGCACAGGCCGCGAAGAAGCTCGGCGCACCCGCGAAACGATTCCACCCCGAGGCACTCAAGCGCCTGCAGCCGCACGACTGGCCCGGCAACGTGCGGGAACTCGAGAACCTCTGCTGGCGGCTGGCGGCATTGGCCCCCGGCGAAGCCATCACCCCGCGCGACCTAGGCAACGCCCTGCGCAGTAGCGGCCCCACGAATGACCCCGGTGACTGGACCCGGCCGCTGGCCCAGGCCGTGCGCGAAGCACTGGCCCGCGGCGACACCACCCTGCACGCGACCCTTCGCGAACGCTTTGACCAGGTTTTGCTGGAGACCGC
>JAPLSJ010000032.1 GCA_026398695.1 Arenimonas sp. | reverse complement strand
CGTGGTGCCCATCGGCAGGCTTTCGGCGCGCTGGCGGCTGTGCTTGATGATGTCTTCGTCGGCGCGGCGGATCGCTTCGGCCAGCGGGCGGCCGGCGCGCACTTCGCGCACCACCGCGTCGCGCGCCAGGGCGCTGGCGACTTCGCCGAATTCGTGGCCACCCATGCCGTCGGCCACCAGCCACAGGCCGAGCTCGGCGTCGCCGTAGTAGGTGTCTTCGTTGAGCTCTCGCCGCAGGCCGACGTGGCTGAGGTGGCCGAATTCGATCATGCGCGGGCCCCGGCGGGGTGGTGCAGCGGGAAAGGATGAACCATGGCGGGCATCATGCTTGCGCCTGCGCCCGCCCCGCAACCTGCCGGCCGCGCGGGTGGCGGGTCGGGGGCGACGGGCGGCGGCAGGCCGGCGTGCAGCTCAGAACTCCATCCGGAAGCCGAGCGCCAGGTTGTACTGGGACATGCCGTTCATACCGGTCAGGCGCTCGTAGTACATGAAGCCCGAGCGCCCCCGGGTGAGCACCATGGACAGGCCCAGGCCGATGCGGAAGTAGTTGGTGTCCAGCGGATCGCCGCTCACCAGCATGGCGCTGCCGGTGGGGTCGTTGATGAAGCGCGCCTCGATCGCCTGCGGGTCGTCCTTGAACTCGTGCTCCCACTCCAGCTGCAGGTGCGGCATCAGCACGCCCCAGCTGGCGCTGTGGGTGTAGGTGAACTTCGCGCCCAGCACGCTGGCCAGCGACGTGACGTCGCGGTTCTCGATGCGCAGCCCCAGGCCGCTGCCGGCAAGGCCGGGCAGCAGCTCTTCGTCGATGTCGTCGAAGCCCAGGCGCGTGTAGAGCACGCGGGCGTAGGGGCCGATGCCGAATGCACCGACGTTCCAGTCGCGGCCCACGGTGAACGCGGTGGACAGCAGGTCGCCGCCGGCGTCCGCCTGCGCCACCTGGTTGATGCTGGTGGTGCCGCCGCCGGCCAGCGGCAGGGTGTAGCTGATCTGACGCAGCAGCTCGTAGTCGTTGCGGCCGTAGGTCAGCACGCCGTCCATGTACCAGCTGTCGGCCTGGTAGTAGGTGGTGTAGGCCGACAGGCTCCAGCCGGTGGTGTCCAGGCCGCCGCGGTCGCCGGGCAGCTGGGTGTCCTGGCGCGTGTAGCCGAACGAACCGCCGATGATCCACTTGTCGCTCTTGCGGTAGTCCACGCCGGCGGTGACGCCCTCGATGTCGAAGTCGTACTCGGGGTTGCGCGAGCCCGCCTCGGCTTCGCCGCGGCCGATGGTGCCGGCGGCGAAGAAGCCCCAGCGGCTGAAGTCGGTGCCGACCTCGGTGCCCGTTTCGGCGGCGCTGTTGCTGAAGGCGCTGCCGAGCATGCCCAGCGACACCGGGCCCATGGACGTGTTGAGCGCCAGGCCGCCGAAGTCGGTGCCGCCCGTGCCGCTGCGCAGCGCCGCGATGCGGGTCTTGAGGTTGATGAACTGCGACTGCGCGGTGTTGAACGCCGCGTTCACCTGGGTCAGCGCGACGTCGGCCATCAGCTGGTCGAGGGCGGCGATGGTGGCGGCGGGGTCGATGCCCGCCGCGCCTGCGAGCTCCTGGCAGCGCTGCAGGAAATCCTGCTGCCCGGCCGTGAGCGTGGCCAGGTTGGCCAGCGCGGGGCAGGCCGAGTCGATGGCCTGCGCCACTTCCATCTGGGTTTCACTCAGGCCGCCGAGGCTGGCCAGGGCGCCGTTGAGCGCGAACACGGCCGGGGCGGCGGCCAGGGGCGACGAGGCGGTCACCTGCACCGCGCCGGCGGTGGTGGTGGTGACGGTGTTGCTGGCCACGCCCGCGGCATTGGTGGTGCTGGTGGCGGCGGCGAGCGTGCCGGCGCTGGTGGTCCAGCCCACGGCGGCGCCGGCGATGGGCACGCCCGCCGCGGTGCGCAGTTCCACCTGCAGCGGCGCCGAGGCGATGCCCGCGGCCAGCACCTGGCCGTCGCCGCCAATGATGGCCAGCGCGCCCAGCGGGTTCACGGTCAGTGAGAAGGGGGCGACGGCGGCGGGGGCATCCTGGCGCGTGCCGGTGATGGTTACGGCGCCCGGGGTGGCACCGGCCGTGACGCTGATCACCGCATTGCCCGCCGCGTCGGTGACGCTGGTGGGCGCCGACAGCACCGCGCTGCCGCTGGTGACGGCCCAGTTGATGGTGACGCCTGCCGCGGGCACGCCGCTGTTGAGGGCGTTCACCTGCAGCGGCGCGGCGAACGCGGCGTTGACCAGCGCGTTCTGGATATTGCCGCCCGTGGCAGCCAGCGTGGCGACGAAGGCGATGTTGGCGTCGAAGGCCACGCTGGCCTCGTCGCCCGTGGCGGGGATGCCGTCCACGTCCACCGAAGCGATGATCACGTTGGTGAAGTTGCCGAACGTGGACGGCGTGAACGTGGCCGACGCCTCGCCGGCGGCGGCGTTGGTGACGCTGGTGGTGGTGGCCGGCGCGAACGGCGCGCTGGCGTTCCAGACCACCGTCACGCCCGCCACCCCTACGCCGGCCTGTTCCAGCCGCACCGTCACCGGCACGCCCACGCCGGAGGTGCCGGCCAGCGGATTGGCCGTCACCGGCACCAGCACGTAGGGCACGGCGGTGACGGTGATGGTGAAGCTCTGGCTGCCGGGTGCACAGAACGTGCAGCCGCTGTTGGCGAAGACGGTGTAGGTGCCCGGCACGGTGGCTGTAAACACCGCCGTGCTCTGGCCGCCGCCGCCGGCGACCGCGTTGCCGGCCACGGCGCCGTCGCCGCCCGCGGGCTGGCTGGTGACCGACCAGTTGATGTTGGTGCCGTCGGGCGCGGGGATGCTGGCGCTGCCGTAGGTCACCGCCATGTTGAGCGGCGTGCCCGACGTCGTGGTGGGCGCGAGCGGCGTGGTGGCGGTCACCGACACCGGCTCGACCACCAGGGTGAAGTTCGCCGGTGGCGGCGGGCAGCCTTCGAGCACGAACGCCACCGGGCAGTTGATGTTGCCCGAGATGCTGTAGGTGTTGGCGATGGCGATGCTGGAGGTGACGCTGGCGTCGCCTGCTCCGTTGGGCGTCACGGCGCCGCCGATGGCAGAGGCCGAGGTGTTGTTGAAGAAGCTGGTGGACAAGCTTCCGGGAGCGCCGTTGAACTGCAGGTTGGTGGTGAGCGTGAACGGCGTGATCTGGTTCGTCACCACCGTGGGGACCGCGGCGGTGTAGGCGTAGTCGTTGTTGGTGGCGAAGGTGTAGGTGAGCACGTTGCCCGCGCAGCCGCCGCTGAGGCAGGTGGCGGTGACGGTGCCGGTGCCGCCGGGCACGGTGCCCAGGTTCACCGTGAACAAGTAGGGCGTGTCGAGGTTGACGGTGGGGTTGGCGGGCGGCTGCACGCTGGCGCCGCCGGTGGTGTCGGTGGCGATGGCGATGGCGATGTCGACGGTGGGCGCACAGGCGGTTTGCGCTTCCAGGGTGAAGCTGACCGTGGTGCCCGCGATGCTGATGGCCGAGGGTGAGCCGAGCTGCACGAAGTCGCAGGTCTGGGCCTGCGACTGGCCGCTCCAGCCCAGGCCGACCAGACCGAGCAGCACAAGCGCCGCCATGTTGGCCAACCTGTTCGACGCGGCCTGGATTGCCCGCCGGCCGGCGGCCGCGCTGCTCTGGAAGTCCATCGCTTTTCCCCTGGATTACGGCTATAACTTCGCCTCGAGTATAGCGGCTGGCGCGCCGCTTCAATGGCCTTGGCGCGGGCCGCATTGCTTCCCAATGGAGCCGTGCCCATGACTTTGCGCAACGCGTGTCCGGATCAATCCCGACTGTCCGTTATTGCATCCTCGTGCCTGCTGGCGATCATCGCCGGCTGGCCGGCGCAGCCTGCCCAGGCCGCGGTTCGCAACGCCGAGGACCTGATGGTGGTCGACTGCCTGCTGCCGGGGCAGATCCGCAAGCTCGGCCGCCAGGCCACCTTCCTCAGCGCGCGCCGTCCGGTGCGCACCACGCAGGCCGACTGCCAGATCCGCGGCGGCGAATACGTCGCGCACGATCGCGCCAACTACCAGACCGCGCTCAAGGTGTGGCTGGAAGGCGCGATGACCGGCAGCGCCGAGGCGCAGAACAACGTCGGCGAGATCTACTCCAAGGGCCTGGGCACCGAGCCCGACTACGGCATGGCCTTCCAGTGGTTCAAGAAGGCCGCCGACCAGGGCTATGGCCGCGCCAAGATCAACCTGGGCTACCTCTACGAGCAGGGCCTGGGCGTGCCCAAGGACCAGGCGGCGGCGCTCAACCTCTACCGCGAGGCGTCGGGCATCCAGGACGAGCTGATGTATGCGTCGGTGGTGCAGGTGCAGATCAGCGCCCGCGACGAGAAGATCACCGGCCTGCAGCAGCAGGTGCAGGAAGGCGAGGCGGAGTCGGCGCAGCTGCGCGCGAAGGTGCAGGAACTTCAGCGCGAACTGCAGCAGCGCCGCGGCGCGCTGGAAGCCGCCCGGCGCGAGCTGTCCGCCACCCAGGAAAAGCTCGCGCAGGCGCGCCGTCAGCAGGACGACGATCTCACCAAGCTGCTCGAGAACCAGCTGCTGGCCCAGGAAGAGCAGATCAACAGCCAGCGCACCCAGCTGGCTTCGCTGGAGCAGCGCGCGGGCTCGGCCGGCGGTGCCTATGCCGCGGCGCCGATGCTGGAAATCCTCGACCCGGTGTTCGTCGCCACGCGCGGCCGCAACACCGCCGTCTACCGCGGCGGCCCGGGCAAGCGCCAGGTGGTGGGCCGGGTCACGTCGCCGCAGCTGGTCAGCGCCATTACCGTCAATGGCCAGCCGGCGGCGCTGAATGCCAGCGGCGGTTTCAGCGCCCAGGTGGACGTGCCGGCCGGCGGTGCCCAGGTGAGCGTCGCGGCGACCGATCGAAAAGGGGCCCGCGCGGAGCTTGCCTTCACCCTGCTGCCGCAGGCGGCGTCGGCGACGGCCGCCGCCAGCACGCCCGCCGGCGACGGCAGCCTGCCGCGCGACGTCAAGCTGGGCCGTTACTTCGCCGTGGTGATCGGCAACAACAGCTACCGCGACCCGGCCTACCCGGCGCTCAAGAGTGCGGCCAACGACGCCAACGCCGTGGCGGCCATGCTCAAGTCCCGCTACGGCTACCAGACCACCCTGGTGCTCAACGGCGGCCGCCTGGAAATGCTCACCGCGCTCAACGAAATGCGCGAGAAGCTCAAGGCCGAGGACAACCTGCTGATCTATTACGCCGGCCACGGCGAACTCGACGCCAAGTGGCAGGGCTACTGGGTGCCCAGCGATGGCGCCGCGGGCGCCGAGCGCACCTGGATTTCCAACGCCGCCGTCAGCGAGATCCTCGACACCATGCCGGCCCGCCACGTGCTGGTGGTGGCCGACTCGTGCTACTCGGGCACCATGACCCGGGCCTCGGCGCCCACCTTCGACGCCGGTTCGATGGCGCCCGAGAAGTGGGCGGGCTGGGTGAAGGCGATGGCCAACGGCCGCTCGCGCACGGCCCTCACCTCGGGCGGTGTGCAGCCCGTGCCCGACACCGGCACCGGCCGCCACAGCTACTTCGCCCGGGCCTTCCTGAACGTCCTGCAGGACAACAACCGCCTGCTCGAGGCCCAGCGCCTGTTCCGGGAGGTGTCCACGTCCCTGGCCCTGGGCGCCATCGATTCGCCCGTGCCGCAGGTGCCGGAGTACTCGCCGATCCGCTTCGCGGGCCATGAAAGCGGCGAGTTCTTCTTCATGCCCCGGGGGGCGGGCGCGGCCGCCGGCCCCTGAGGCTGGCGGATCGGCCCAAGGCCACCTATAATTCGCGGCCCCGGTGGTGCGACCGCTGCACCGGGGTCCGGAGAGGTGGCAGAGTGGTCGAATGTACCTGACTCGAAATCAGGCGTTGGTGTGAGCCAACCGTGGGTTCGAATCCCACCCTCTCCGCCATACCAAGGAAAAAGGCCCCCACCGGGGGCCTTTTTTTTCGCCCGTCCGGCCCGGGCGCGGGTCGCCGCCCGGCCCAAGGTAAACTGCCGGCACCGCGAGAGGATCACTCCATGTCCGAAATCCAAGCCCCCGTTTCCTTCGGCGAACTGCTCTACAAGATCGCCATCCTGCAGATCAAGTCCGAGCGCATGACCGACCCGGCCAAGCTGGCCAACGTGCGCCATGAGCTCAGCGCGCTCGAATCCACCTGGATGGCGCACCCGGCCGCGCGCGGCGACATCGCCCGCCTGCGCCAGGACCTCAAGGCCGTCAACGAGCGCCTGTGGGTGATCGAGGACGACATCCGCCTGAAGGAAAAGGCCCAGGCCTTCGACCAGGAGTTCATCGCGCTGGCGCGGGCCGTGTACTTCGAGAACGACGAGCGCGCCCGCATCAAGAAAGACATCAACCTGGCGCTGGGCTCGGCCTACGTCGAGGAAAAGTCCTACCAGGACTACCGCGCCGGCAACCCCTGACCGCCCGCCGGACCGCCGCGCTCAGCGCCGGCGGCGGCGGAAGTCGATCTCGTTGAGCAGCGCATTGCTGCTGGCGAGCATCGGGATGTAGTCGGCACCGGTGCCGAAGTTGCGCAGGTTGGGGAAGATCTCCATCGCGTCGCCCTGGCGCAGGCCGAACCAGCGCGACAGCGTGCTGCCCAGCTGCTCGATGGCGGTGGTGGGGATCATGCGGCCGCGGCCCACGTCCTGGTCGCTGCCCAGGCGCATCTCGGGCATCTGGCCGTAGATGCGCCGGCCCACCACGTCGCCGCCGATGATCCAGCTGTGCCCGCCCCAGCCGTGGTCGGTGCCGTCGCCGTTGTTGTTCAGCGTGCGGCCGAAGTCGGTCATCGTGAACGTGGTGACCTTTTCCGACACGCCCAGCTCCACCGTGGCGTTGTAGAACGCCGCGCTGGCTTCGCTGAGCGTGCGCAGCAGGCGCTCGTGGTCGGGCAGCATGTTGTCGTGGGTGTCCCAGCCGCCCAGGCCGACGAAGAAGATCTGGCGCTTCTGGCCCAGCGTGCGGCGCGCGGCGATGGTGCGCGCCACGGTCTTGAGGGTGTCCGCCAGGCGGTTCTGGCCCGCCACCGGGAACGGCGTGGCGAGGGCCGGCACGCCGTTGAGCGCGTTGAAGGTGAACTCGCTGAAGTCGATGGCGCGCTGGCTGATGCGCGCGTGTTCACGCGTGAACAGCGAGGAGTCGCGCTTGGCGGCGTCAAGCAGCTTGTAGAACGCATCGCGGCGGGGCACCGCGCGCGACCAGGTTTCCGTGGCGCGCAGCGTGCTGTCGATGCGCGACGGGCCGCTGCTGCCCATGGTGTAGATGCCGTCGGCGGCGCCGCCCTGCCACATGTTGGTGCCGGACAGCGAAATGCTGGTGGGCAGGCCCGAACCCGCCGTCATGCCCGCCGCCGCCAGCCGGTCGGCGATCTTGCCGCCCCAGCCGGGACGCGCCGCGGTCTCGCTGCCCATGGACATGCCGTAGGCCTGCTGATCCACGTGCGAGAACAGCTCCGGCGGCAGCGGCACGCTGCGCGCCGTGTAGGCGGCCTTGCTGGTGGGTGCGATCAGCGGGCCGACGTTGGCCACGATGCCGGCACGGCCGGCCTCGAACAGGGCCTGGATCTCGGACAGCGCCGGGTGCAGGCCCCATTGCACGCCGCCGTCGCCGCTGAGCGGCGTGATCGGCAGCAGGCTGGCCTGGGCGATGGCTACCGACGGACGCGCCGCCTGGTAATTGGTGTAGGCGGCCGTGGTGCGCGGCACCACCATGTTGAAGCTGTCGGCGCCGCCGAACAGGTAAATGCACACCAGCGCCCGGTAGTCGTCCGGATCGTCGAGCCCGGCGGCCTGCACCATCTGCAGCTGGCCCAGCGTGGCCCAGGCGGCGGCGCTGCCCAGCGCGATCTGCGCGGACTGGGCCAGGAAGCGGCGGCGCGTCTTGGAATGATCGTGGCTGCTCATGGCTTACCTCTGCGCTGCAAACTGCGGGGACGACGCGATCAGGAACACCATGTCCTCCACCCGGTCGCCGCCGCCGTCGTTCATGGACGTGGCGTGGGCCGAGTCGACCAGGATCTGGCGCATCGCCGGGCTCATCCGGCCTGCCATCAGCAGCAGGTTGAGGCGGTCGGCGAGGGCGCCGGGCGAAACCGCCAGGGCTTTCTCGGCCGTGAGATCAAGGCGGAAGCGCGCGGTGTAGAACGTCGGGCTGCTCACCGTGGCGGCCAGGCTGGTGTCGTCCTTGTCCATCTGGAACAGCCGGCCATGCCAGTGGTTGAACGTGGTCATGGCGGTGGCTTCGTTGAGGATCTGCAGCTCCGGCGACACCAGCCCGCGGCGGCGGAACTCGCCCGGTGGCTGGTAGTTGGGCCGGTAGAAGTTGAACACCGACGGGGAACCCATCACGTTTTGTGCCATGTCCACGCCAGCGCCGCGGTTGCGCAGCAGGGAGCGGGTGGTGGCTCCCGCGGGCGTGGCCACGGCCTGGCCCTGCGCGGCGAACGCGCGCCACACGGCGGTCAGCCGCAGCATGGGCTCCTTCACCTTGCCGTACTCGTCGCGCGCCGCGATGGTCATGTCGCGCGCCTCGGGGTCGAGCAGCACGGCCTTCACCACCGCGCCCATGTCGCCGCGGACACCGGCGCCGTTGTTGTTGAACGTGGTGGCGACGCGGCGCACGTAGTCCGGCGACGGGTTGCTGGTGACCAGGCGCTGGATGAGGTGCTTGGCCATGAACGGCCCGACATTGGGATGGTTGGCCAATGCATCGAGCGCGGACTTCAGGTCGGCCTCGGCCGTGCGGCCCGACGCCAGGCTGGTGCCCGGGAACAGCGTCTTGGCATTGGTGTCGTGGTAGGCCGGCCACGCCGTCATCGGGCGGATCAGGCCCGGCAGCTTCACGTCGCCCGACCAGTTGTACCAGCTGGTGGCGCCGCCGAAGTTCCAGCCGGTGAGCGCGCGCGCGAAGTTGGTGATCACTTCGTTGTTGTAGGTGGAAATGGTGTTGCCGTTGGCGTCGCGCCTGGGCGTGCCGTCGAGGTTGAGTTCGACCAGGCCGATGGAGAACAGCTGCATCACTTCGCGGGCGAAGTTCTCGTCGGGCTCGGTGTTGCGGCTCGGGTTGGCCTTCTCGTTCTGCAGCATGCCCAGGTAGCCGCCCATCAGCGGGTGCAGCGCCACTTCCTCGAGCAGCGCGCGGTGGCTGCCGAAGGCGTTCACGGCCAGGGAATCGTAGTAGTCGCTCACCGCCAGGTGGGAATAGCCGACGCTGTCGCTGGTGTCCGAAATCACGAAGAACTGGCTCAGCGCGAAGGCCACGCGCTGGCGCAGCTGGTCGTTGCCGGTGATCGCGATCTGGGTCCAGGCGTCATGCCTGGCCAGGCTGCAGGCGTAAGAGAACTCGCAGGCCGTGTCATCCGGGTTGGTGAAGTGCGGGCCCAGCTCGTTCATGATCGCCTGGTGCACCTCCAGGTGCAGCGTGGCCGGGCGCGCAATCTGCTCGTCGATCCAGGGGCCATAGCCCATCGACGCCACGCGGGCGATTTCGCTGCTGGTGGGGCCGTAGGTGGCCTGCTGCAGGAAGCGCGAAGCCTCGGCCTGGTTCGCCGGCACGGGCAGGCTGGTGACGAAGCCGCCGCCGGTGGCGCCGCCGAGGCTCCAGTTCTGGTTGCGGCCGGACGTGGGCTGCTGGCAGTCCCACAGCCTGACCAGGGCGCCGTTGTTGGACGAGCTGCCGGCGATTTCCACGCAGCGCCCGGACGCCAGGTGGCGCAGGCGATAGCTGGTGGCCGTGCCCAGGCCTTCGAGCCGGAAGCGCTGCTCGGCGCCGTTGGTGCAGGCCAGCTGCACGACGGCGGTGCCGTTCGCGGTGCCGCCGGCGCGCGCGCCCAGGCACAGGTTGGCGGAAGTGCGGATGTTGGCCACCTGCGGCAGGCCGGCCACCGGCAAGAATCGCAGCACCTGCCAGGCCTCGCCGTTGCACGTGCTCTGCGTCAGCTGGACGTCGGCGACGGCCGAATTTCCGGGCACTTCCATGCACTTGCCGCTGTGCGAGGCGATGGCCGTGCTGTTGAAAGTAGTGAGGTTGGGCAGGGTCTGCGCGGCGATCGGCGCGCAGGCGAAGGCCAGAAGGACTGCCGGCAACAGGCGGCGTGGGTGGCTGCGCATCGAGCGGCTCCGGGGGGCGGGTGGTCGATGGCCGCGCGGTGCGCGGACATTCAGCACACATTTACACGAAGCCCGTCACCGTTTCTCCGTGAAGGAGGGAAAAATGTGAACCAGTTCACATTCCGAACCCTGGCATCCGACGACCGGCGCCCTGGCCGGGCCAGCCGTCATCCGGCCGGCAGTCGGCCCCTGGCGTCCGCGGCCGCGGCATAGGCGTCGAACCGGCCCAGCACCTCCGCCACCGTCACCAGGTCCATCACGCCCGGGAACTCTACCCGGCGGCCCCAGCGCACGTCTGCGGCCGGGATCTTCAGGAACTGCCCGACCGCCTCGGCGTAGTGGTTCACGCACCACCGGGTGTCGGAGTAGGGGCCTGAGCGCTCGGCGTCGGTGCAGGCGTGCAGGCCCAGCACCGCGGTGCCCATCGCGTTGGCCAGGTGGGTGGGCCCCGAGTCCGGCGTAAGCACCAGGCTGGCGCGCGCGAGCAGGGCCAGCAGCTGCTTCAGGGTGTCCTTGCCGACCAGGTCCAGGGCCGGGGCCTTCATGGCGGCCAGGATGGCGTCGGCGGTTTCGCGTTCAAGCGCACTGCGGCCGCCGCACAGCACCACGCGCCAGCCGCGCGCCGCGGCGTGGTCGGCCACCGCCGCGTAGCGTTCGGCGCGCCAGTTGCGCAGCGGGTGGCTGGAGCAGGGCGACACCAGCAGGGTGGGCTGGTCACCCGGCAGCTGCTGCGCCGCCCAGGCGTGCGCTTCGGCGGGCACCGGCAGGCGCCACTCGACCGGGCCGGGCGCGATGCCCAGCGGCGCCAGGAACTGCAGGAAGGCGTCCAGCACGTGGTGGCCGCCCGGCGCGATGCGCTCGTTGATGAAAAGCGAGTGGCCTTCCTTGCTGCGCCCGCGGTCGAAGCCGATGCGGCGGTCGGCACGCACCAGCGTGGACGCCAGCCCCGCGCGCAGCGCCAGCTGCAGCTGCAGCAGCACGTCGAAACGGCGGCCGGCGAGCCTGGCGCGCAGTTCGCGATACCCGGCCAGGCCGGCCTTCTTGTCGAACACGATGAACTCGACGCCGTCCAGGCCTTCGAGCAGCTTGGCTTCGCCCTTGCCGATGATCCAGGTGATGGCCAGCCCGGGCATGGCCCGCTGCAGCGCACGCACCAACGCCAGCGCATGGGTGGCGTCGCCCAGCGCCGAGAGGCGCAGCAGGCAGAGCGAACGCGGCGCGATGTTCACGGGCATTGGTTAGACTGGCCGGCATGGAAGTGAACGCTGCCGCCGCCGAGCGACACCAGCCGTTCCGCGATGGTCGCGGAGCGGGTTCGATTGTGTTCGACGCGGTGCGGCTGCGGCAAGCGGGCCCCGAGCTGCTCGAGCCCGGCCATTACGGTGACGCCGCCAGGCCGGTGGCGGACGGCGGGCGCGGCGCGGCCTGGTTCGTGCGCGGGGAGGCAGGCGACGCGGTGTTGCGGCACTACCGCCGCGGCGGCCTGATGGCCCGCCTGGGCCGCCGGGACTACACCTGGCTCGGCGAGTCGCGTGTGCGCAGCGTGGCGGAGTTCCGGCTGCTGGGCGAGCTGCACCGCGAGGGATTGCCGGTGCCGGCGCCGCTGGCGGCCGGGTATTGGCGTCTTGGCTGGAGCTATCGCGCGGCCATCCTGGTCGAACGCATCGCCGGTGCGCGACCGCTGTCGCAGTGGCTGCAGGGCGACGCCGACGGCGCGCCCTGGGAAGCGGTGGGGGACATGCTGGCGCGCTTCCACCTGGCCGGCCTCGACCATGCCGACCTCAACGCCGACAACATCCTGGTCGACGCCCTGGACCAGCCCTGGCTGATCGATTTCGACCGCTGCGCCCGCCGCGGGGCGGCCGGCGCCTGGCGCGGTCGAAACCTGCGGCGCCTGGAGCGGTCGCTTGCCAAGCTCGGCACCGATGGCCGCTGGCGCCCCGGTTTCGCGCGCCTGCAGCGCGCCTACGCCGTCGCGCTCACGGCGGTGTCGGCATGAGCTGGGCGCTGCGCTTCCTCGGCGTGGGCAACGCACAGGCGGCGATGACGCTGGGCTCGGCCGCGGCCGTGATCGAGCGCGATGGCCGCCCCGAGCTGATGATCGACTGCGGCCAGGAAGCCCTCACCGCGTTCGGGCATCGTTACGGCACGCTGCCCGACGCGGTGTTCATCACCCACGTGCACATGGACCACGTCGCCGGGCTGGAGCGGCTGTTCTTCGCCACCTATTTCGATCCGGCGCGCCGCGGCAAGGTGCGTTTGTACGTGCCGGTGACGGTGCTGCCGCACCTGCAGTCGCGCGTGGCCGACTACCCCGGCGTGGTGGCCGAGGGCGGCGCCAACTGGTGGGACGCGTTCCAGCTGGTGCCGGTGGCGCGCGGTTTCTGGCACCGCGACTACGCCTACGAAGTGTTCCCGGTGCGGCACCATCTTCCCGACACCGCGTTCGGGCTGCGGCTGCCCGGCAGCGTGGTCTGGAGCGGCGACACGCGCCCGATCCCGGAAATGCTGGCCCGCCACGCCGACGCCGGCGAATGGGTGGCGCACGACTGCGCGCTGCACGGCAACCCGTCCCACAGCGGCATCGACGACCTCGAGCGCGAATACCCCCCGGCCCTGCTGTCGCGCTGCGTGCTGTACCACTACGCCTCGCCCGAGGACGGCGAGGAACTTCGCCGCCGCGGCCACCGCGTGGCCAGCGCCGGCGAGGCGCTGCCGCTGGCCGACCCGACCTCCGGGCTGGCGCCTTGAGCGACCTGCGGCATTCCGCGGCGCCGCGCGACGTGCTGGGCAGGCCGCTGCACGATTTGCGCATCTCGGTGATCGAGACCTGCAACTATCGCTGCCCCTACTGCATGCCCGAGGGCCTGACGCCCGACGAAACGCCGCTCGACCGCGCCAGCCGCCTGGGCTTCGACGAAATCGAAACGGCCGTGCGCGCCTTCGCCCGGCTGGGCGTGAGCAAGCTGCGCCTCACCGGCGGCGAACCGCTGCTGCGCAAGCACCTGCCCGAACTCGTGGCGCGGCTGGCGGCGGTGCCGGGCATCGAAGACATCGCGCTCACCACCAACGGCTCGCTGCTGGCGGGCCAGGCGCGCGCGCTGCGCGAGGCCGGCCTGCACCGCCTCACGGTGAGCCTGGACGCGCTCGACCCGGCGCTGTTCCGCCAGTTGTCCGGAGGCCGGGGCAACATCGACGATGTCTTCGCCGGCATCGACGCCGCGCAGGCGGCGGGCTTCCGGTCGATCAAGCTCAACTGCGTGGTGCAGCGCGGCCTGAACGACGACCAGGCACTGGCGATCGCCGAACGCTTCCGCGGCACCCCGCACGTACCGCGCTTCATCGAATACATGGACGTGGGCAACTGCAACGGCTGGCGCCGCGAGGGCGTGGTGCCCTCGGCGGAGCTGCGCGACCGCATCCACGCCCGCTGGCCGCTGCAGCCGCTGACGCCCACCTATCGCGGCGAAGTGGCCACCCGGCACGGCTACGCCGACGGCGCCGGCGAAGTGGGCTTCGTCAGTTCGGTCAGCGACCCCTTCTGCGGCGACTGCCACCGCGCGCGGCTGTCGGCCGACGGGCAGCTGTTCACCTGCCTGTTCGCCACCCGCGGCCAGCCGCTGCGCGAACACATCGGCCGCGGGGAAGACGCCCTGGCCGAACACCTCGCGGGTCTGTGGCGCATGCGCGCCGACCGCTACAGCGAACAGCGCGCGTCGGCACCCGCCGACCGCAAGAAGATCGAGATGTTCTACATAGGTGGCTGACATGGCGAAGTCGAAACTCACGCACCTGGATGCCGCCGGCCGGCCGGCGATGGTCGATGTCTCGGCCAAGGCCGCCACCGCGCGCGAGGCCGTCGCCGAATGCCGGGTGAAGTTTCCCCTGGCGGTGGCGGTGGCGCTGCGCAAGGCCGGCATGGGCACGGCCAAGGGCGCGGTGGTGGACACGGCGATCATCGCCGGCACGATGGCTGTCAAGCGCACGCACGAACTCATTCCGTTCTGCCACCCGCTGCCGATCGACGGCTGCCGCTTCGACGTGGCCTGGTTGAACGACACCACGCTGCGCATCGAATGCGCGGTCAAGACCACCCACCGCACCGGCGTCGAGATGGAGGCGCTCACCGGCGCCACGGTGGCCGCGCTGACCGTGTACGACATGTGCAAGGCGCTGAGCCACGCGATGGTGATCGGCCCGGCGAAGCTGCTGGCCAAGCGCGGCGGCAAGCGCGACGTGGGCGGGGCCCGGGCATGAGCGTGACGGTGCTTTATTTCGCCAGCCTGCGCGATGCCGCCGGCGTGGACCGCGAGCGGCTGCCGCTGCCGGCATCGCTGGATGCGCTGTACGCCGAACTTTCGTCGCGCCACGGCTTCAGCCTGCCGGCCGCGAAGCTGCGCGTGGCCGTGGACGGCGCCTTCGCGCGCTGGGACAGCCCGCTGCACGATGGCTGCGAAATCGCCTTCATCCCGCCGGTGTCGGGCGGATGAGCCGGTTCGCGATCAGCGAGGTGGCGTTCGACATCGCGCCGCTGCGCGAGCAGCTGCTTGGCCACGACGCCGGCGCCTACGCCAGCTTCGAAGGCTGGGTGCGCAACCAGAACGAGGGCAGGGCGGTGCAGGGCCTGTTCTACGAAAGCTACCGCGCCCTGGCCGAAACCGAAGGCCAGGCCATCGTCAACGAGGCCCTGCAGCGCTTCGCCATCACCCGCGCCGCCTGCGTGCACCGCACGGGCGAACTGGCCCTGGGCGACCTGGCCGTCTGGGTCGGCGTCAGCGCCGGCCACCGCGGCCCCGCCTTCGAGGCCTGCCGCTGGATCATCGACGAAGTGAAATCCCGCGTCCCCATCTGGAAACACGAACGCTACGCGCAAGGTTCGTCGACCTGGCTCCACCCCGACCCCTGACCCACCACCAGTACGCGCAGCAACAAGCTGCGAAGCCCCCCTTGGTAAGGGGGGCGCCCCGACAGGGGCAGGGGATTGGAAGTGCAGACAGGGACCCTGGGTTTGCGCAGCAAACTTAGGGCCGCCGTTTTTGGCTGCGCCAAAAATGGCGGTAGCCCCGCCGGCTGACCCCGGCACCCGCATCAGTCAATACCGTTGCTGCCTTCCGGCCCTGGCGGAGTTTTCGACCTAGCGTCGCGGGGGGCCGACGGGGCCACCATTGAAACGAACGGCGCGCCAAGGGCGCGCCGTTTTGGAATAAACCGAGGCCGGAACGCCTGCGGCGACAACAATTGGCGGAGAGAGAGGGATTCGAACCCTCGAAGCGCGGTTTAGACGCTTACACACTTTCCAGGCGTGCTCCTTCAACCACTCGGACACCTCTCCGCAGAGATAACCGCTTGAAACAAGCCGGAAAGGATACCGCCTGGCGGGGTCTGCGACAAGCACGGCGATTCGCGCTGGCCCGGGGGCGGGGGGGTTGGCACAATGGCGGGGCAAGTCCCGCCCCGTCCCGAGTGCCCGCATGTCCTATCTGGTCCTTGCCCGAAAATGGCGCCCCCGGCGCTTCGCTGAGCTGGTCGGGCAGGAGCACGTCGTGCGCGCGCTGAGCAATGCGCTCGAGACCGGCAAGGTCCACCACGCCTTCCTGTTCACCGGCACCCGGGGCGTGGGCAAGACCACCATCGCCCGCATCTTCGCCAAGTCGCTCAACTGCGAGCGCGGCACCAGCGCCGAGCCCTGCGGCGAGTGCGCCGCCTGCCGCGACATCGACGCCGGCCGCTACGTCGACCTGCTCGAGATCGACGCCGCCAGCAACACCGGCGTGGACGACGTGCGCGACCTGATCGACAACGCCCAGTACCTGCCTTCGCGCGGCAAGACCAAGGTCTACCTGATCGACGAAGTGCACATGCTGTCCAAGGCGGCGTTCAACGCGCTGCTCAAGACGCTGGAAGAGCCGCCGGAGCACGTGAAGTTCCTGCTGGCCACCACCGACCCGCAGAAGCTGCCGGTCACCGTGCTGTCGCGCTGCCTGCAGTTCAACCTGCGGCGCCTGGACGAAGCCCAGATCGGCGGCCAGATCGGCCGCATCCTGGAGGCCGAGGCCATTCCCGCCGAACCGGGCGCGATCGCGCTGCTGGCGCGCGCCGCCGACGGCAGCCTGCGCGACGGCCTGTCCCTGCTCGACCAGGCCATCGCCTACACGGGTGGCCAGCTCAATGCCGCTGCGGTGAACGCCATGCTGGGCACGGTGGACCGCTCGCAGGTGGGCGCGCTGCTGGCCGCGCTCGCGGCCGGCGACGGCGCCGCGCTGATGGCCTGCATCGATGAACTGGCGTCGTTCTCGCCCGATTTCAGCCACGTGCTCGAAGACCTGGCCACCGCCCTGCACCGCATCCAGCTGCAGCAGATGGTGCCCGGCATGGCCGGTGAAGCCGAGGCGGTGGACGTGGCCGGCCTGGCGGCCGGGCTGTCGCCCGAGCTCGTGCAGCTTTGGTACCAGATGGCCGTCACCGGTCGCCGCGACCTGGGCCTGGCCCCCAGTCCGCGCACGGGTTTCGAGATGTCGCTGCTGCGCATGCTGGCGTTCCGGCCGGCGGGCGAGGGCGGCGGCCTGCAGGCCACGCCGCGCGCGGCGGCGGCCAGCGCCGGCACGCCGGCCGCTGCGCCCAGCCGGGCCTCGGCACCTGCACCTGCACCTGCACCTGCACCTGCAGCGCGCGAGTCGGCGCCGGCCAGCCCTGCCGTCGTGGCGGTCGCCGAGCCCACGCCCACCCTGCGACCGCCCGTGCCGGACGTGCCCGTGCCCCGGCCCGCCGCCGTCGAGGCGCCGCGCACCGCGGTCGCGGCCGGCCCGCTGGCCACGGCCGACGACTGGCTGTCGCTGGTGTCCGGCGTGGGCCTCAAGGGCCCGGTGCGGGAACTGGCGGCGCACAGCGCCTTCTGCGGCTACACCGACGGCGTGCTGCAGCTGTCGCTGCCCGACAGCTTCGACCACCTGCGCAGCGACGGCCTGGTGCGCCAGCTGGCCCAGGCCCTGGCCGGCCCGCTGGGTGCGCCGCCGCAGGTGCGCTTCGAGTCCGCGCGCGCCTCGGCCGGCGAAACCCTGCATTCGCGCACCGAGCGCCAGAAGGGCGAGCGCCAGTCCGGCGCCGAGTCCGATTTCCTTTCCGATCCCGTGGTGAGCCGCCTGGTGCAACAGGGCGCCACCGTGGTCCCCGAGTCCATCCGTCCCTTCGACGACCACTGAAGCAGAGGAACACGCCATGCGAGGCAACATCGCCCAACTCATGCAGCAAGCCCAGCGCATGCAGGACAACCTGAAGAAGGCCCAGGAAGAGCTGGCCAACGTCGAAGTGCAGGGCCAGTCCGGCGGCGGCGTGGTGAAGGTCACGCTCAGCGGCAAGATGGAATGCCGCAGCGTGCGCATCGACCCGTCGGTGTACGCCGACGCCGAGATGGCCGAAGACCTGATCGCCGCGGCCTTCAACGACGCCGTGAACAAGGCCAACGAGGAAAGCGCCAAGCGCATGTCCGCCGCCACCGCCGGCATGCCGATCCCGCCGGGCATGAAGCTGCCGGGGATGTTCTGAAGCCATCCCGATGAGCGCCGCGCCCCTGCTTGAACAGCTGATCGACGCGCTGCGCTGCCTGCCCGGCGTCGGCCAGAAATCGGCCCAGCGCATGGCCTACCACCTGCTCGAGCGCGACCGCGACGGCGGGCTGCGCCTGGCCGGCGCGCTGGCCGAAGCCGTCGAGCGCGTGGGCCACTGCGAGTCCTGCCGAGACTTCAGCGAAACCCCGCTGTGCGCCATCTGCGCCAGTTCGTCGCGCGACCGCAGCCTGCTGTGCGCGATCGAATCGCCGGCCGACCGGCTGGTGATCGAACAGGCCACGGGCTTTCGCGGGCTTTATTTCGTGCTGCAGGGCCGGCTGTCGCCGCTCGACGGCATCGGCCCGCGCGAGCTGGGCCTGGACAAGCTGGCCGACCGCCTGGCGACCGGGGAAGTGCGCGAACTGATCATCGCCACCAATCCCACCGTCGAAGGCGAGGCCACCGCGCACTACCTGGCGCAGCTGGCGCACCAGGCCGGCGTGCGGCCCAGCCGCCTGGCCCACGGCGTGCCGCTGGGCGGCGAACTGGAATACGTGGACCGCGGCACGCTGGCGCACGCCTTCGGCTCACGCATCGAAATCACTTCCTGAGGCCCGACCGATGGCAGGCACGCTGTTCGACAAGATCATTGCCCGCGAAATCCCCGCCGACATCGTCTTCGAGGACGAGCACGTGCTGGCGTTCCGCGACATCCATCCGCAGGCGCCGGTGCACGTGCTGTTCATCCCGAAGCGGCCGGTGGCGACGCTCAACGACCTGGCCCCCGGCGACGAGGTCGTGGTGGGCCGCCTGGCGATGGCTGCGGCCGCGTTCGCCAAGCGCGAAGGCTTCGCCGACGACGGCTACCGCGTGGTGATGAACTGCAACCGCGACGGCGGCCAGACCGTGTTCCACATCCACCTGCACCTGCTGGCCGGCCGCGCCATGGCGTGGCCGCCGGGCTAGCAGGCCCGGTTCACCAGAAGAACGGCGAGCGTTCGACGATCACGTCCACCTGGCGGCGCTCGGGCCACAGGAACACCACGTCGGCCGCCAGCCGCGGGTAGCGGTACATGAACTGGCCGACCTTGCGGTCCTCGTGGCCGTCCACCTGGCCGGTGATGGTGACTTCGCGCCCGGCGCGGAAGATCTCGGGCTCGTAGAAACCGGCGCGGCAGGCCAGGAAGCGGCCCGAGCTCTGGTCCTTGGCCAGCGGCCTGCCGTCGCTGCCCAGGCGCACGCCCACCACTTCGAAGCAGGTGCGGGTGGCGTCGGGCGCCACCGAGACGATGCGGCCGCCCCAGCGCACGCGTTCGCCCGTACGGCCTTCCCGCGACGACTGCCCCGGCTCGGTGGCGGAGAACTCACCCTGCAGCGCCTTGGGCGCCGTGACGCAGCCGGCCAGCAGGAGCGCGGCGGCGAGGGGAAGGCAGCGTTTCATGGGCGTTCTCCGGATCGGGCAGGGGCGGCGGGGCGGTAGGCGTGGAGCTCGGCGACCAGGCGGGCCTTGTCGTCGGGCGACAGTCCCTCGGGAGCGTATCGCCCGGCGGCGTAACGCCGGCTGAGCGATCGCAGCCGCTCGGCCTGTGCAGGCAGCAGCCCGGCGAGGCGCTCGCCGAAGCTCAGCGGCGGCTCCGATGGCGCCTTGGCCAGGCCGGCGCGGCGCAGCCGGCGGGTGAACGCCTGCCAGGCCGCTTCCAGCGGGTCGCGCGGCTTGGGCCGGCCGCGCATCAGCACCCAAAGCGTCAGCCCCAGCGCCAGCCCCGCGCCCACCGCGAAGGCGGCGCTGAGCTGGGCGCCGCTGGCCTGGTCGATGCCCAGTGGCCGCAGCAGGCTGGCCTGGCGGCTGGCGTTGAATCCCAGCACGAGGTCGTTCCAGTTGCGGCGCGCCCAGTCGCCCAGGTCCAGCAGGGGACCGAAGGTGGAAGGCAGCAGCGATTCGCTGCGCGCCAGGTCCTCCACCGTGTCGAGCACCCGCTCGGGCGCGACGGCCGAGGTGGGATCCACCCGCACCCAGCCGCGCGCCGGAAGCCAGACCTCCACCCAGGCATGGGCGTCCATCTTGCGCACCACCCAGTACTCGCCGAACCGGTTGCGGTAGCCACCGGCATAGCCCAGCACCACGCGGCTGGGAATGCCCGCCGCGCGCATGAGGTTGGCGAAGGCCGAGCTGAAATGCTGGCAGAAGCCAACCTGGGTTTCGAACAGGAAATCGTCCACCGCGTTGCGGCCGCTGGGCGGCACGTCGAGGCTGTAGCTGAACTCCTCGCCGATCCACAGCAGCGCGCGGCGCACCACGGCGGCGTCGTCCTCGCCCGCCTCATCGCGCCAGGCCTCGGCAATGGCGCGCATGCGCGGATTGAGGCCCTGCGGCAGCGACAGTGCCCGGCGCTGCTCTTCCGGAGACAGCACCGACGATTCGCGCGCCTGCAGCGACGACACCGCGGCGTACTTGAGCAGCTGGCTGACCGGCGCGTCGGCCACGAGGGTGTAGTCGCGCTGCAGCTGGCTTGCCGCCGGGGCCTGCAGGGGCAGGTCCAGCACCACCAGGTATCGGCGGTCGGTGGGCTCCATGGACACTTCGTAGCGGGTTGGCGCCGCCAGCGGCTGCAGCGGCGGCGACGGCATCGGCGTGGGCGGCAGCCCGCGGCTCCAGCTCTGGCCGTCGAAGTCCCACAGCACCTGGCCGCGCCAGTAGAGGTCCTGGCGCCGCGGCTCGCCGCCGTCGAAGCGCACGCGCAGTGCCGGTGTGTCGTCCGCGAACAGGTCCACCCACTCGTCGGGCGTCATGCGGTCGCCCAGGCCGCTGCGGCCCAGGGCATTCTCGGGCAGCCCCCAGATGGGGCTGGAAAGGCGCGGGAACAGCCAGAACCCCGCCAGCGCCAGCGGCAGCGCCATGGCGACGGCCACGGCAATGGTGCCGGCGCGGCGGCGGCCCACGCGCGGCACCGGTGCGCCGGGCCGCTGCTCGGCCAGCAGCGCCAGCGCCAGCAGCAGCAGGGCGGCGGCCGGCAGCGACAGCGCCAGCATCAGCGGCCCCTGGTCCTGCAGGAAGGCCGCGAACGGAGCGAACATCGAGAACCCCAGCAGGCTGCGCGCATCGCGCAGCCGGTGCGTTTCGTAGGGCTTGAGCGCCAGCAGCGCCGCGAGCAGCGCGCAGCCCGCATCGCGGCCGAGGGTGAAGCCATGGCTCACCAGCACGTAGCCCATCAGCGTGACCAGCATCGCCAGCCGCACCACCACCGGCCACGGCTTTGCCACCGCCACGCCGACGGCGGCGACCACGCCCAGCCCCACCGCCAGCAGCGGTGGCCCCTGCACCAGCAGCGGCAGCAGGCAGGCCATGGCCGCGGCCATGCACCAGGCGCGCAGGCGCGGCGGCAGCGGTTCGCCCAGGGGCTCAGCCATGGGGCATCAGCGCGAGGGCGCGCAGGCAGGCGTGGCGGTGCTCGGGGCCGGTGCCCGGTCCCACCACGGCCAACGGCAGGCGAAGCCGGTAGCGGCTGCCCTGGCGCTCGGCCTCCAGCACCCAGCGCGCCAGGCGGCGGATGCGCGCTTCGTGGTCGAGCTTGCCCAGCGTGAACCAGTCGAGATTGAGTTCGCGGTTCGCGGTGGCTTCGTATTCGCGCACCAGCAGGCGGTCGGCGCGCGCCGACGCTTTCCACGCAATCTGCCGCTGGCCGTCGCCCGGGCGGTATTCGCGCAGATGGTGCGGCTGTTCGCCGTGGTTGCGCGTGCGCCGCGACTGCCCGTCGCCACCGAGGTCGGGCAGCGGCACCGCTTCGGCCTCGGGCGTCGGGTACACCAGCAGGCGCACGTCGGGACGCAGCCAGGACCACGCGCGTGCCAGCCCGAAGGGGCGCAGGGTGGCGATGCGGATCCGGCCCGGCACCAGCCAGCCGCGCCGTTGCGTGGGCAGGGCAAGGGTCATTTCGCCGCGCTCGCCGGGCGCCAGGTCGAGGAACGCTTCTTCGTCGCCGGCGCGCAGCTCCAGGCCGTTGCGCACGCGATTGCCGCTGGCCTCGAACGCCAGCCGCAGCATCATCGGCTTCCCGGCCGGCACGGGCTCGGCGTGCAGCGCGATCAGGCGCAGGCCCGACAGCGTGAGGTGCGCGTGCACCAGGCTGTTGTGCGCCACCGCGATCAGTATGAAGGCGAGCAGCAGGGCCGGGTTGTTGTTGTAGTTCAGGCCGCCCACCAGCATCGACAGCAGCATCACGGAGAAGAAGACGCCAAAGCCCGTAGGCAGGACGTAGACGCGGCGCCGGTCGATGATGATCGGCAGCGCCTCCACGGCCCGTGGCCGGACCAGGGGCAGGTCCGCCAGGCGGTCGCTGAAGCGTTCGATCAGGTCGCGCGGACGGGCCAAAGGCGTCAGTCCACTGCCACCGCGCGCAGGATGCTGGCGGCCAGCGCGTCGCGGCCTTCGGATTCCGATTCGGGCACCAGGCGGTGAGCGGCCACCTGGCTGAAGAGCGCCTGCACGTCTTCGGGCTGCACGTGGCTGCGGCCGTCGAGCAGCGCATGGGCGCGGGCGCCGCGCAGCAGGCCCAGGCCCGCGCGCGGCGACAGCCCCACCTGCACGCCGGGATGGCGGCGGCTTTCCTGCAGCAGGGCCTGCACGTAGCTCACCAGCGCCGGGCTGGCGTGCAGCCGCTCGACCGCGGCGCGCAGCGCGATGACGTCCTCGCTGCCCAGGCGCGGCATGCTTTGTGCGATCAGGTCGCGGCGGTCTTCGCCGGCCAGCATCTCGCGCTCGGCGGCCGCGTCGGGGTAGCCCAGCTTCAGGCGCAGCAGGAAACGATCCATCTGCGAGTCGGGCAGTGGGAACGTGCCGGCCAGGTCCACGGGGTTCTGCGTGGCAACCACGAAGAAGGGCTGCGGCAAGGTGTGGCAGGTGCCATCCACCGTGACCTGGTGCTCGGCCATGGCTTCCAGCAGCGCGCTCTGCGTGCGCGGCGGCGCGCGGTTGATTTCGTCGGCCAGCAGCAGCTGGGTGAACACCGGGCCCGCATGGAAGCGGAATTCGCGCGCGGTCTGGTCGTAGATGGAGACGCCGATGATGTCCGACGGCAGCAGGTCGGACGTGAACTGCATGCGCTGGAAGTCCAGGCCCAGGGTCGCGGCCATCGCCCGCGCCAGGGTGGTCTTGCCCAGCCCCGGCAGGTCTTCGATCAGCAGGTGGCCACCGGCGAGCAGCGTGGTGAAGGCAAGGCGCACTTCGCGCGGCTTGCCCAGCACCAGGCGGTTGACCTGTTCCACCGCGTCGGCCAGGGCCTGGCGCGTGCGGTCGGTTAGGATGTCGGCGTTGATGGCCTGCGCGTGCATGCGGTGCGTCCGGGCAAAGGGCTTAGGAAAGGATACTCCGCGGATGCTGGCATGGACCCAAGTTCGTTGCGCGTGAAGTTCATCGCGGTCTGGGCGGCGCTGCTGCTGGCCAAGCTGTGGCTGGCGGCGTCGCTGCTGCCGTTCGGCGACGAGGCGTTCTACGCGCTGGAAAGCCGCCAGTTGGCGTGGGCCTATTCCGACCTGCCGGGCATGACGGCGTGGCTGATCCGCCTGGGCACCGAGCTGGGTGGCCAGCACGTGCTGGCGATGCGCGCGCCTTTCCTGCTGATCGGCGCCGCGGTGCCGTGGCTGGTGGTGCGCATCGCGCGGCGCTGGGGCGGCGCGGAAGCGGGCTGGCAGGCCGGCATGCTGGCGCTGCTGATGCCGCTGTCGGGCCTGACGGGTCTGCTGGCTCTGCCCGACGCGCCGATGCTGCTGGCGGCGCTGCTGTGCCTGGATGCGTTCGCGGCCATGCTGCGCAGGTTCGGCGCGGCCGCCGCGGTGCAGCTGGCGCTGGGCCTGGCCCTGGGCGCGATGTCGCACTACCGCTTCGCGCTGGTGGTGCTCGCGGGTGGCGTCGGCCTGCTCTGCGCCGCGCGCGGCCGCGAGCTGCTGCGCCAGCCCGGGCTGTGGCTGGCGCTTGCGGTCGGGGCCGCCGCGTGGCTGCCGCTGCTGGCCTGGAACCTCGGGCACGCGGGCGCCGGCGTGGCCTTCCAGTTCGTTGATCGCCATCCCTGGACGTTCCAGTGGCAAGGCGCGTGGTGGCCGCTGGTGCAGGCGCTGGTCGTGACGCCCGCCCTGTTCGTGCTGCTGCTGGCCACGCTGGTGCACGCGTGGCGGCGCCGCGCCGACGCCGCGCACTGGCCGCTGCTGCTGGGCCTGGCCACCGTGTCGGTGCCGGGCTTCTTCGTGATGGCATTCGTTTCCGACAGCGAGCGCGTGAGCTTCCACTGGCCGCTCGCCGGTTGGCTGGCGCTGGCGTGCGCGGCGCCGGTGGTGCTGGCGGCGTGGCCGTCCTGGGCGCGGCGCGCGGTGCATGGCGTTGCCGCCGCCGGCCTGCTGCTGGTCGTGGCGTGGATGGCGCTGGTGGCGCAGCCGGCGGGCCGCCTGTGGCTGGCCGCCGGCCCCGCGTATGCCGACAATTTCTCGGGCTGGGACGACGCGGCGTCACAGGTGCGGCGCGAACTCGGGACGATGCCCGAAGGTTCGCGGCTGGTCGCCGACAATTTCATGCTGGGCGCGCAGCTGGCGTTCGCACTGGATCGCAGCGATGTCGCCGTGTTGCCGCACCCGCTCAACGACAAGCATGGCCGCGCCGTGCAGTTGGCCGACTGGGGACTGCTGGTGCCGGGCCGCGCCGCGTGGGGCGATGCGCCGGTGCTGCTGGTGGTGGAGGACACGTCGCGGCCGATGAAGCGGCGCCTGGACGGTTACCGGGAACTTTGCCTGCGCACCGGTGGCCTGCCGCCGCCGCGCGTGGTGAACGTGGACCATGGCCGCAAGCGCTTCCTGCTGTTCCGGCTGCCGGCGCGCGCCGGCGTGTGCTCCACGCCCGCGCTCGCCTGGCTGGACTCGCCGCTGCCGGACGCGACCGCGGCCGGGAGCGTGGAGATTTCAGGTTGGGCGGTGAAGGAGGGCGTGGGCGTTTCGCGCGTGCAGTTGACGCTGGACGGCCGCGTGGTCGGCGAGGCCGATCTTGGCCAGCCGCGCCCGGACGTGCTCGGGTTCTGGGGCATGGCTCCGGGCGACGACGGGGTCGGGTTCCGCGGCCGCGTCGATCTGTCGGGGCATCGCGGCGGTGACGCCTGGCTGGGCCTGGTGGTGCTGGGGCGCGACGGCAGCGTGGAGGCGTGGCCCGCGCAGCGCCTGCGGATCGTCCCTCAGGGCAAGCGGTAGCCGGCCTCGCGCAGCGCGCGCGACAGGGCGATCAGAGGCAGCCCCACCAGTGCGGTCGGGTCCTGGCTGTGGATGGCGTCGAACAGCGAAATGCCCAGGCCCTCGCACTTGAAGCTGCCGGCGCAGTCGTAGGGCTGCTCGGCGTCGAGGTAGCGCAGGATTTCCTCGCGCCCCAGGTCGCGGAACACCACGTCGGTGCGGTCGAGCGCGGCCAGCGGCGCGCCGTCGCCGCGCAGCAGGCACAGCGCCGTCTGGTACACCACGCGCTTGCCCCAGCCGGCCGGCAGCTGGGCCAGCGCCGGCTCGCGGCCGCCGGCCTTGCCCAGGGCCCGTCCGTCGAGGTCGGCCACCTGGTCCGAGCCGATCACCCACGCGCCGGGATGGCGCTGCGCCACGGCCAACGCTTTCGCGCGGGCCAGCCGGACGGCGGTGGCGGCCGGGGATTCGCCGGGCAGCGGGGATTCGTCCACTTCGGGCCGGTCCACTTCGAAAGGCAGCCCCAGCCGGGCCAGCAGCTCGCGCCGGTAGCGCGAGGTCGAGGCCAGCACCAGCGGGGTCATGGCGCGCCGGGGTCGCGGCGCAGCGTGGCCGGCTCGCGGCGGGCGGCCTCGGCGCTGGCCTCGGTGGCCTGGGCCAGTTCGGCGCCGGCGCGCTCGAGCTCGTCGAGCTGGCCCGACAGCTTGCCGCGCGCCCGGTCCAGGGCGGCGCAGGCGGCATCGAGTTCGGCCTGGCGGGCGGTTTCGCCGTGCTTCTGGATCCACAGGCGGTGCTGGAGCACGTCGCGCTTGGCGTCGCGGATGGCCTGGGTGCTGTCGAGGGACGCGCGGGCCACCGCGGCGATGTCCGACGGCACCCGGCCCACCACGGCCTGCATGGCCTGCATGCGCTCCTGGCTGCGGTCGAGCAGGGCCTGCACCTCGTCGGCCAGGTCCAGCAGGCGCACCAGGCTGCGGTCACGGCGCCGGCCGCGGGCCAGCCACCAGACCAGGGCCAGGACCAGCGCCAGGGCGACGCCGCCGGCCATTACAATGTACGTGGGCATGGATAATCGGGTCCGCGAAGGCAGCGGGCAGTCTGCACCAGCCCCGGCGAGGGCGGCAAACCCTTGCGGCCGCAACGAGTTAGGTTTGACACGAGGGCGTCCGGCGCCTATTATTTCGCGCTTATGTCCGCGTCCCTGCCTCCTGTGCTCGATGCCTGGCGCATGGTTGCGGCCAAGCGGCGGTTCGAGGGTGTTTTGCCTTTGTCGGGGATGACCCGCCTGGCCGACGCCCTCGTGGACGCCGAAGGTGACTGCCGATTCGAGATGGAATTCGGGCGTGACGGCGTGCTGGACCTGCCGTACGTCGAGATCCGCATCGAGGCCGAGCTGCCACTGCTGTGCCAAAGGACGCTGGAGCGTTTCCTGCATCCGGTTTCGCTGTTCCAGCGCCTCGGCCTGATCACCGACGAAGCGCAGGAAGCGGCGCTGCCGGAGGGGATGGAGCCGATCCTGCTCGATGGCAACGGCGAGCTGCACCCGGCCGAGCTGGTCGAGGACGAACTGATCCTCGCCATCCCGGTGGTACCCATAGATCCGCGCTCGACGGAGGTTTCGGCCGAATGGCCCGCCGACGTCGAGGTAGAAGAAAAACCGAACCCTTTCGCCGCGCTCGCCGCGTTGAAGGCACACAAGAAGTAGTTGGAGATAGACCATGGCCGTCCAGAAGTCCCGCGTCACCCCGTCCCGCCGCGGCCAGCGCCGCTCGCACGACGCCCTTTCCGCGAAGCAGCTGTCCACCGACCCGACCTCGGGCGAGACGCATATCCGCCACCACGTGACCAAGGACGGCTACTACCGTGGCAAGAAGGTCATCGACGTGAAGTCCTCGGCGGTGTCCGAAGACTGAGTCCGGCGCCTGCCTCCGGGCAGGCCTGGCTCCTGCGGTTCGCCCCCGGGCGTTTCCGTCATATGCTCAACGCGGCGGGCCTGGTCCCGCCGCGCGCGTTTCCGACTGTCGCCTCCCGACGGCTTCCGCCGCCGCGGCCTGCGGCAAGTGGCAGGCAAGGGGATGAGGATGGCCGTTTTTTCGCGTATCGCCGGCACCGGCAGTGGCCTGCCGGAAAAGATCCTGACCAACAAGGATCTCGAACAGTTCGTTGACACCAGCGACGAATGGATCGCCAGCCGCACCGGCATCCGCCAGCGCCACGTCGTGGTCGAGGGCGAAACCACCTGCGACCTGGCCGAGCGCGCCGCGATCGCGGCGATGGAAGCCGCCGGCGTCACCGCCGCCGAGCTCGACCTGATCATCGTCGGCACCACCACGCCCGACCTCATCTTCCCGTCCACCGCCTGCCTGCTGCAGCACCGCATCGGTGCCAACGGCTGCGCCGCGTTCGACGTCAATGCCGCCTGCTCGGGCTTCATCTTCGCGCTGAGCGTGGCCGACCAGTTCATCCGGGCCGGCACGGCGAAAACCGTGCTGGTGGTGGGCGCCGAAACGCTCACGCGCATGCTCGACTGGACCGACCGCAACACCTGCGTGCTGTTCGGCGACGGCGCCGGCGCGGTGGTGCTCAAGGCTTCCGACGAAGCCGGCATCCTGTCCACGCACCTGCATGCGGACGGCGGCAAGAAGGAACTCCTGTACAACCCGGTCGGCGTTTCCGTGGGCTTCAAGCCCGAGGAAAAGAACGCCGGCGTGCGCGTGCTGATGAGCGGCAACGAAGTCTTCAAGCACGCGGTGAAGGCGCTCGACTCGGTGGTCGACGAGGCGCTGAACGCCAACGGCCTGACCAAGGCCGACCTCGACTGGCTGATCCCGCACCAGGCCAACCTGCGCATCATCGAAGCCACCGCCAAGCGGCTGGACATGCCGATGGACCAGGTGATCGTCACGGTGCACAAGCACGGCAACACCTCGGCCGGTTCGGTGCCGCTGGCGCTGGACGAAGCGGTGCGCTCGGGCAAGGTGCAGCGCGGCCAGCTGCTGCTGCTGGAAGCCTTCGGCGGCGGTTTCACCTGGGGCTCGGCGCTCATCCGCTACTGATCCGGCGCGGCGCCCCGGCGCCGCGTGCCGCAGCACCCTACGCGCCGGTACAGACGACTTGGCCGGCACGTCGCTTATCATTCGCCGATTGAACCCAGCGGATCCGTGATGAGCCAGATGCTTGCCTTCGTATTCCCCGGCCAGGGCTCCCAGTCCCTGGGCATGTTGGCCGACCTCGCCGCCGCGCAGCCGCTGGTCCGCGAGACCTTCGAGGAAGCCTCCGAAGGCGCCGGCGTCGACCTCTGGGCCCTGTCCCAGCAGGGGCCGGAAGAACAGCTCAACCAGACCGAATTCACCCAGCCCGCGCTGCTCGCGGCCGGCGTCGCCGTCTGGCGCACCTGGCTGTCGCAGGGCGGCGCCTGCCCCGCCGTGCTGGCCGGCCACAGCCTGGGCGAATACGCCGCGCTGGTGGCCGCCGGTTCGATCAGCCTGGCCGACGGCGCCCGCCTGGTGCGCGAGCGCGGCCGCCTGATGCAGCTCGCGGTGCCCGCCGGCACCGGCGCCATGGCCGCCGTGCTGGGCGCCGAGGACGCGATGGTCGAGGAAGTCTGCACCCAGGTTTCCGGCGACGGCGTGGTGGTGCCGGCGAACTACAACTCGCCCGGCCAGATCGTCATTGGCGGCGACGCCGCCGCGGTGGACCGCGCGCTGGCCGAACTCGCCGCCCGCGGCGTGCGCAAGGCCGTGAAGCTGGCCGTGTCGGTGCCGTCGCACACGCCGCTGATGCGCGAAGCGGCCGACCGCCTGGGCGAGGTCATGGCGGCGATGCGCTGGCAGGACGCGTCCATCCCGGTGGTGCAGAACGTCGACGCGCGCATCCACTCCAGCGCCGCCGACGTGCGCGCGGCGCTGGTGCGCCAGCTCTACCTGCCCGTGCTGTGGACGCAGTGCGTGCAGACGCTGGTGGCGCGCGGCGCCAACGTCATCGGCGAATGCGGTCCGGGCAAGGTGCTGTCGGGCCTGGCCAAGCGCATCGACAAGTCGGTCGAAGCGCGTGCCCTGGGCACCGCCGCCGAATTCGAAGCCGCCATCGAGGCCTGGAAGTAACCCTCCGCCCTTATCCGCGTGCATCCGCGCCATGAGCGGCCACACGCCACTGAACAGGACTTGCCATGACTGAAGTATTGAAAGGCGAAATCGCGCTGGTCACCGGCGCCAGCCGCGGCATCGGCGCCGCGATCGCCGACGAGCTGGCATCGCTGGGCGCGCGCGTCATCGGCACCGCCACCTCGCAGGCGGGCGCGGAAGCCATCCACGCGCGCCTGGCCGCCAGCGGCGGGGCGGGGCGCGTGCTCAACGTCACCGACAGCGCGTCGGTGGACGCCCTCGTCGATGAGATCGGCAAGGAGTTCGGCGCGGTTTCGATCCTGGTCAACAACGCCGGCATCACCCGCGACAACCTGCTGATGCGCATGAAGGAAGAGGACTGGCAGGCCATCCTCGACACCAACCTCAGCTCGGTGTTCCGCACGTCCAAGGCGGTGATGCGCGGCATGATGAAGGCGCGCAAGGGCCGCATCATCAACATCGCTTCCGTCATCGGTGTCACCGGCAACGCCGGCCAGGCCAACTACGCCGCCGCCAAGGCCGGCATCATCGCGTTCAGCAAGTCGCTGGCCAAGGAAATCGGCAGCCGCGGCGTCACCGTCAACGTGGTCGCGCCCGGCTTCATCCAGACCGACATGACCAAGGACCTGCCCGAGGCCTCGCGCGAGGCGCTGGTCGGCCAGATCGCCCTGGGCCGGCTGGGCGAGCCGGCCGACATCGCCCGCGCGGTGGCTTTCCTGGCCGGCCCGTCGGCGGCCTACATCACCGGCGAGACCCTGCACGTCAACGGCGGCATGTACATGCCCTAAGCCCTTGCATTGGCTGGATTTGCGCTAGAATCCCGCCACCCGATCCCGCCCGCGGCAGCACCGGCGCCCGCCGCGGCTTTCATTTGTTTACAATGCGCCCGAAAACAAAAAGCTCCGGGAGGAGAAGATCCATGAGCAGCATCGAAGAACGCGTCAAGAAAATCGTCATCGAGCAGTTGGGCGTGAAGGAAGACGAAGTCACCGTGAACGCCTCGTTCGTGGACGACCTCGGCGCCGACTCGCTGGACACCGTCGAGCTGGTCATGGCCCTCGAGGAAGAGTTCGAGTGCGAGATCCCGGACGAAGAGGCCGAGAAGATCACCTCGGTCCAGCAGGCCATCGATTACATCAAGGCCCACGTCAAGGCCTGATCGCCCGACGTGTCGACGCCAGGGCCGCGCTTGCGCGGCCCTGCGCGTTTCAGGCGCCCGCGCGATACGCCGGCGCATGCCACAAGCTGCACGCCACAAGACCTGGAAACCGGAGCCCGCCATGAGCCATCGCCGCGTCGTCGTCACTGGAATGGGCATCGTCTCGCCCATCGGCAACACCCTGGCTGCGGCCTGGGACAGCATCCAGGCCGGCCGCAGTGGCATCGGCCCGATCACCCATTTCGACGCCTCCGCCTACGCGACCCGCATCGCCGGCGAAGTGCGTGACTTCGATCCCAAGTCCTTCCTGCCGCCCAAGGACGTCAAGAAGATGGACACCTTCATCCACTACGGGCTGGCCGCCAGTTTCCAGGCGATGGACGACGCCGGCCTGGAAGTGACCGATGCCAACGCCGAGCGCATCGGCGCCATCATCGGCGCCGGCATCGGTGGCGTGCGCGGCATCGAGGACACCGCGATCACCCTGCACGAGGGCGGTCCGCGCAAGGTGTCGCCGTTCTACGTGCCCAGCACCATCATCAACATGCTGCCGGGCCAGCTGACGATCATCAAGGGCATCAAGGGCCCGAACTTCTCGGCGGTCTCGGCCTGCGCCACCGCCAACCACTCCATCGGCATCGCGATGCGCATGATCCAGTACGGCGACGCCGACATCATGGTGGCCGGTGGCGCCGAACACGGCTGCACGCCGACCTCGGTGGGTGGCTTCTGCTCGATGAAGGCCATGTCCACCCGCAACGACGATCCCACCCGCGCTTCGCGGCCCTGGGACAAGGACCGCGACGGCTTCGTGCTCGGCGACGGCGCCGGCATCCTGATCCTGGAGGAATACGAACACGCCAAGGCCCGCGGCGCCCGCATCTACTGCGAGCTGGCCGGCTTCGGCGCCAGCTCCGACGCCTTCCACATGACCGCGCCCAGCGAGAACGGCGACGGCGCGTCGCGCTGCATGCGTGCGGCGATGAAGGACGCGGGCATCAACGCCGAACAGGTCGGCTACCTCAACGCCCACGGCACCTCCACGCCGCTGGGCGACCTGGGCGAGACGATGGCCATCAAGTCGGCCTTCGGCGACCACGCCTACAAGATGATGGTCAGCTCCACCAAGTCCATGACCGGCCACCTGCTGGGCGCCGCCGGCGGCGTCGAGGCGGTGTTCTCGGTGATGGCGCTGCACACCGGCGTTATCCCGCCCACCATCAACCTCGACCAGCCTGGCGAAGGCTGCGACCTGGACTACGTGCCGAACGTGGCGCGCCAGGCCAGCGTGGACGTGGCGGTGTCCAACGGCTTTGGCTTCGGCGGCACCAACGGCACGCTGGTGTTCCGGAAGATCTGATTCCCCCGGCCGCGCCGCCATGCTGACCCGCGAGCTGGCCGACGGCACCGACCTGCTTCGCCTGCAGTCGTCCGATCCGGCGCGCTACCCGCTGCTGCTTGAAAGCGTCGCGGGCGGCAACGCGCTCTCGCGCTGGGACCTGCTGCTGGTGGCCGACGGCGGCGGCCTGCGGCTTGACGCCGACGGGCACACGCGCCGCCTGGATGGCGGCGTGGTGGCGGGTGGTTTCCTCGAGGCCCTCGACGCCGACTGGTCGACGCTCAGGACGGCGCACGCCGGGAACGGCCTGCCGTTCGCTGGCGGCTGGGCGCTGTTCCTGGCCTACGAGTTGGCGGCCCAGGTGGAACCGCGCCTGGTGCTGTCGCCGGCGCCGGGCCCGCTGCCGGTGGCCGTGGCGCTGCGCTGCCCGGCAGCCGTGCTGCGCGATCGCGACAGCGGCCGCTGCTTCGCGGTGGCGGAGGACGAAGCGGCGTGGCTGCTCGATGCGATCGTGCCGGCGTCCGGGCCCGCCGACTGGGCGGCGTTCGACCCGCCCGCGCTGCGCGAGGACGACGCCCAGGCCTTCCTGGGCGGCGTCGCGCGCATCCACCGCTACCTGCGCGCCGGCGACGTGTTCCAGGTGAACCTGTCGCGCGCCTGGCGCGCCGAATTCGACGTCGCGCCCGACCCGGCCTCGGTGTACGCCCAGCTGCGCCGCGCCAACCCGGCGCCCTTCGCCGGGCTGCTGCGGCTGGGCGAGGTGTCGCTGCTGAGCTCGTCGCCCGAACGGCTGGTGTCGGTGCGCGGCACGCGCGTGGAGACGCGGCCGATCGCCGGCACGCGGCCGCGCTTCCCGGGCGACGACGAGGCCGAGCGCATCCGCGACCTGGTGGGCAATCCCAAGGAGCGCGCCGAGCACGTGATGCTGATCGACCTCGAGCGCAACGACCTGGGCCGCGTCTGCGTGCCCGGCAGCGTGCGCGTGGACGAGCTGATGACGGTGGAAAGCTACGCCCACGTGCACCACATCGTCAGCAACGTCGGCGGTGAACTGCGTGCGGGCACCACGCCGGGCGAAGTGATCCGCGCCGTGTTCCCGGGCGGCACCATCACCGGCGCGCCCAAGGTGCGCTGCATGGAAATCATCGCCGAGCTCGAGGGCGAGGGCCGCGGCGCTTACACCGGCGCGCTGGGCTACCTGGGCCGCGACGGCGACCTCGACCTCAACATCCTCATCCGCAGCGCCTGGCTGGCCGGGCGCGAGCTGCAGCTGCGCACCGGCGCGGGCATCGTGGTGGACTCGGACGCGGCGCGCGAGCTCGACGAAACCCGCGCCAAGGCGCGCGGCCTGCTGCGCGCGCTGGGAGCGGCCGGGTGAGCGCGCTGGCCTCGCTGCTGTTCCGCGGCGAGCAGCGCATTTCCGCGCTGGACGCGGGCGACCGCGGCCTGGCCTATGGCGACGGCCTGTTCGAAACCGCACTGGTGCACGACGGCCTGGTGGTCTGGTGGCCCGCGCACCTGGCGCGGCTGGCCGAAGGCGCGGCGCGCCTGCGCATTCCGATGCCCGATGCGGCCTGGCTCGGATCGCAGCTGGCGGCGTTCGTCGCACAGGCGCCCGCGCGCGCCGTGCTCAAGCTCATGCTCACCCGCGGTGCCGGCGGGCGCGGCTATGCGTCGCCCGACGCGGTGGAGCCCACGCTGGTGCTTTCCCTGCATGCGGCGCCCGCGCCGATGGCCACGCCGCTGACGCTGCGCTGGTGCGACACGCGGCTGGCGATCCAGCCGGCGCTGGCCGGCCTCAAGCACCTCAACCGCCTCGAGCAGGTGCTGGCGCGCGCCGAGTGGCGCGACCCGGCCATCCACGAGGGCCTGATGCTGGACACGGACGGGCAGGTGGGCTGCGCCACGGCCGCCAATGTATTCGCGCTGGTGGACGGCCGCTGGCTCACGCCGCCCGTGCAGCGGCTCGGCGTGGCCGGCGTGGCGCGCGCCTGGGTGCTGGCCAATGAACCGGCGGCCGCGGAAGCCGGGCTGACGCCGGCCCAGGTCGAATCGGCCGACGCGCTTTTCCTGTGCAATGCCGTGCGGGGTATCCTGCCCGTCGGGCGACTCGGCGATCGAAGCTGGGCGCCACATCCGGCGCTGGCGGCACTGCAGCGGCGACTGGGCCGGTCCGAACCGGCGTTCGATCCCGGGAGCTAGGTTTTGGCGAAGACATCCTCGCATCGCGTGCTCAAGGCGCTGGTCGCGCTGACGCTGCTGGCCGTGGTCGCGTTCGGCGGCTGGGCCTGGCTGCGCTACCAGGGCTTCGCCGACACGCCGATCGCGCTGGCCGGCACCGAACGCATCATCGCGGTGGAAAGCGGCGACGGCTTCCAGGACATCCTGGACAAGCTGCGCGCCGCCGGCATCGAGGAAGGGCACGACCTGGAGTGGAAGGTGCTGGCGCAGGAAATGCAGGTGGTGTCGCGCCTGCAGGTGGGCGACTACGCCATCCGCCACGGCATCACCCCGCGCGAACTGCTGTCCAAGCTCGAAAGCGGCAAGGTGATCCAGCACCGCTTCACCATCGTCGAAGGCTGGAGCCTGCGCGAGCTTCGCGCGGCGCTCGCCAGGGACGAGGTGCTGGTGAAGAAGGCCGGCGAACTCGACGACCAGGCGCTGATGGCCGCGCTCGATCGCGCCGGCCAGCACGCCGAGGGCCGTTTCCTGCCCGAGACCTACCACTACACGCGCGGCATGACCGACCTGGACCTGCTGCACCGCGCCGCACTGGCCATGGACAAGGCCGTGTCCGACGCCTGGGCCTCGCGCGCCGAGGGCATCCCCATCCAGACGCCGGAGCAGCTGCTGACGCTGGCATCGATCATCGAAAAGGAAACCGGCAAGGCGTCCGAGCGCCCCGAGATCGCCGGCGTGTTCGCGCGGCGGCTCAAGCTGGGCATGCGGCTGCAGACCGACCCGACGGTGATCTACGGCATGGGCAGCGCCTACGACGGCAACATCCGCCGCAGCGACCTCACCACCGACACGCCCTACAACACCTACACGCGCGCCGGCCTGCCGCCGACGCCGATCGCCATGCCCGGGCGTGCCGCGCTGTTCGCGGCGGCCAACCCGGCGCAGGGCGACACGCTTTACTTCGTTGCCCGCGGCGACGGCAGCCACGTGTTCTCGGCCACGCTGGCCGAGCACAACCGCGCGGTGGCCTGCCACCAGCTGAAGCGCTGCCGATGAGCGCACGCGGCGTTTTCATCAGCATCGAGGGCGGCGAGGGCGCGGGCAAGTCCACCGTGATGACCGCGCTGGGCGAGGCGCTGGCCGCCAGCGGCCGCGACGTGGTGCCCACGCGCGAGCCCGGCGGCACGCCCGAAGGCGAGGCCATCCGAAGCCTGCTGCTCGACCCGGGCAACCACCTGCTGCCCGAGACGGAGCTGCTGCTGATGTTCGCCTCGCGCGCGCAGCTGGTGCGCCAGGTCATCGCGCCCGCCCTGGCGCGCGGCGCGGCGGTGCTGGCCGACCGGTTCACCGACGCCAGCTTCGCCTACCAGGGCGGCGGCCGCGGCCTGGACACGGGCTGCATCGCCGACCTCGAACGCTGGGCGGCGGGCATCAAGCCCGACCTCACCTTCCTGCTCGACGTGGGCGTGGCCGAAGGCCTGGCGCGGGCGCGCTCGCGCGGCGGCGAGCCCGACCGCATCGAGCGCGAGCGCGGCGATTTCTTCGAGCGCGTGCGGGCCACTTACCTGGCGCGCGCGGCCGCCGAGCCCGCGCGCTTCCGCGTGATCGACGCCAGCCAGCCGGCGCCTGACGTGCGGCGCGCGGTGCTGGCCGCGCTGTCGGACTGGCTGGAGGCAAACGGTTGAGCGCGTTCGCGCCCTGGCAGCAGCGCGTGCTCGACAGCGCCCTGGCTTCGCTGGCCGAAGGGCGCCTGGGCCACGCCCTGCTGTTTTCCGGCGCCGCGAAGATGGGCAAGGGCGAGGTGGCGATGCGCCTGGCGCAGCGGCTGCTGTGCCCGACGCCCGGTGCCGACGGGCTGGCCTGCGGGCGCTGCCGCGCCTGCCAACTGTTCGCCGCCGGCACGCACCCCGACTTCAAGTTCACCAGCTTCATCCCCAACGACAAGGGCGACAAGCTGCGCAGCGAACTGGTGGTGGACCAGATGCGCGAGCTGGGCCACTGGTTCTCGCTGACGCCGCAGATGGGCGCCGCCCAGGTGGCGATGATCACGCCGGCCAACGCCATGAACCTCAACGCGTCCAACGCGCTGCTCAAGACGCTGGAAGAGCCCTCGCGCGACCGCTACCTGCTGCTGGTCACCGACCGGCCCGGCCGGCTGCCGGCCACCATCCGCAGCCGCTGCCAGCGGCTGGAGTTCCGGCCGCCCGGCAAGGCCGAGGCCCTGGCCTGGCTGCGCGAGCGCGGCCACGGCGAGGCGGCCCTGGCGCCGGCGCTGCATGCGTCGCGCGGCCACCCCGGGCTGGCGTCGGAATGGCTGGCCACCGGCGGGCTGGAGCTGCGCCGGAAGGTGTTGTCCGAACTCAATGCGCTGTCGGAAGGCCGGCAGTCGCCGATCGAACTCGCGCAGCGCTGGCTCGAGGACGAGCACGCGCCGCTGCGCCTGCGCTTCGCCGCCGAGCTGGCCCTGGACGCCGCAGCCGAGCGCCTGGGGGCCGGTCCGGCCACGGGCTTGACCGTGCCGGGCGATTTCCAGATGCTCTCGGCGTGGTTCGACGGCATCAACCGGACCCGGGAACAACTGGCGGTGCCGGCCCTGCGCCACGACCTGGCCTTGGCCGGTCTGCTGCTCGAATGGCGTAGCATGTCCAAGGCAACCGCGATGCAGGGAGCAAGGCGATGATGGGTGGTGCAGGCGCAAGGCAGGGCATCCTGTCCCTGGCGATCAAGGACAAGGCGGCGCTGTACAACGCGTACATGCCCTTCATCAAGGGCGGCGGCATCTTCGTGCCGACGGCCAAGCGCTATGCGCTGGGCGACGAGGTCTTCATCCTGCTGTCGCTGATGGAAGAAAAAGACCGCCTGCCCGTGGCCGGCAAGGTCGTCTGGATCACTCCGGCGGGCGCGCAGGGCAACCGGGCGGCCGGCATCGGCGTGCAGTTCGCCGACACCGCCGAAGCCGAGCAGGTGAAGGGCAAGATCGAAACCATGCTGGCGGGCACGCTGGAAGCCGACAAGCCCACGCACACCATGTGACGCCGCGCGGGCGCGCCCTCAGGTCACCCGCGGCAGCAGCCACCAGAACACCAGCCCCGCCGCCGCGCCCGCCAGGGCGCCGGCCAGCAGTTCGCGCCGGCGGTGCCGGCCCAGCACCCAGCGCGACCAGGCCACGGCCCCGGCAAAGGCCAGGCCCAGCGCCATCGCCGTCGGCCCCAGCGCCCACAGCAGCGCCGCCGAGAACACCGCGAACGACGCATGCAGCGAAAGCTTCAGCCAGGGCGCCAGCCCCATGCCGGCCGCGATCATCGCCGCCGCGCAGGCCAGCCCCAGGGCCAGCGCCGGCTGCGGCGACAGGGTGGCGAAGAACACGGCGGACGCCGCCAGCAGGACCAGCAGGAAGCGATTGAGGCCCCGGCGCTCGTGCCGATGGCTGGCGTCCACGTGCTGCCAGCGCCCGCGGCGCACCTGCCACCACGACGCGAACTGTATGGTCGCGGCCAGCAGGACCAGCGCCAGCGCGGCGATGCCCAGCTGGCGCCGGCTGCCGCCGCTGGCGGCGCCCACGGCCAGCGCCACGCCCGGCAGCACCAGCAGCGGGTGGCCCAGGATGGACAGCCAGCGTGCGACGCGGTGCTTCATCCCAACCGCCCGCTGAAATGCAGCCCCATCAGCACGCCCGCCAGGGCCAGGCCCACGCCCGCCATCACCGCGCCCGCCCAGCGCCGCGCGCGCTCGCGGCTGTAGAGATACGCCGCACCTTCGGGATCAACCAGGAAGGCGTGCGCGCGCCGGCGCGCCAGGATGCGCGGCAGCCACCAGCCGCACGACACCAGCATGCCCACCATGAAAACCACGGTGGTGGCCACGTGCGGGATCCAGCCGGGCACTTTGCCCAGCAGGGTGATGGCCACGCTGAAGCCGATCGCCAGCGCGCTGGTGACCACGCCATAGGCGATCACGCCGCGCCGCTCGCGCTCGTCGAAGGGTTCGGCCAGCAGCTTGCGCACGCCGATCCACACGCCCATCAGGCCGCCCACCATGCCCGCCACGGCGCCGCCCAGCGCGCCCACGCCCAGCTTGGCCACGCCGTTGGCGGCGCCCAGGGCGCCCATGCCGAACGTTGCGGCGGCGGCCGCGGGCGGGGCGCTGGTCATCAGCAGGGCGGCGACCGCGGCGGTGAAGCCGGCCCCGGGCGCGGTGTCCCTGGCGAAGTCGCCCAGGCGCTACAGCAGTTCGTCGCGCACCAGCTGGCGCGCGCGCGACAGCCGCTTGCGCACCGCGGCGTCCTGCAGGCCCAGCAAGCTGGCGACCTGGCGCGAGCTCTGGCCTTCGCGGTAATACAGCAACAGGACCTCGCGCGATTCTTCCGGCAGCCGGTCGATCACGTCGGCGGCCGCGGCTTCTTCCTGCGCGTGCGCGAGATGGTCGGGCGGGCCCGGATGCGGGTCGGCCACGGCGGCCAACACCGCTTCCATGTCGCCCGAAGGCGCGCGCCGGTGCGCCTGGCTGCGCAGGTGGTCGCGGGCGAGGTTGCGGGTGATCTGCCGCAGCCAGGGCAGGAAACTCGCGGGGTTGTGCAGCTTGCGCAGGTTCTGCCACGCCGACAGGAAGGCTTCCTGGGCGATGTCCTCGCTGGTGGGCACGTCGCGCACGATGGCCAGCGCGATGCTGGTGACCGTGCTCTGGCAGCCCGCCACGATGCGCCCGTAGGCCGCCCGGTCGCCGCGCGCGGCGGCCGGGTAGTGGGCATCGATCAGCGATTCGAGGATTTGGGTGCTCATGGCGTTCTCCGCGGGATGTTATCCACAAAGACGCACTGCCGCGCCGGATGTGACCGGGGTGCCTGGCCCCGGTCCGCCGGGTGGCGGACCGGGCCCCGCCTCAGAGGCAGTTCTTGCGGGCCGACAGCGGCGACGTGGCGCGCGACTGGGTCCAGCTGCCGCCAAGCGGCGCCAGCAGCGGCGCATTGACGTTGATCTGCGTGAGTCCGCGCTTGCCGTCGGTATTGGTGCCCAGGGTGCGGGTGAGCGTGCCGGTGAGCGTGGACCGGGTGGCGGCGAAACCGCAGGTCGGGCAGCTGCCCGCCAGCTGTTCCAGGTTCACCTGCGCGATGTTTTCGTCCCAGGGCTTCGCACCGATCAGCCAGCGCGCCACGCCGGAGGCGTCGTAGAGGTACGCGGCGTAGATTTCCTGGCTGGGTTCGTACTGTGCGCTGTAGCCGAAACCGCTCAGGCTGGGCGAGAACCAGTGGCCCGTGGCGTCCAGCGGCGCGCCCTGCGAGGTCGGGCAACCGCTGCCGCCGCCCAGGCGCACCATCTTCTCGGTGCCGCTGTCGCCGTCGAGGTTGTACGAGAACACCATCGAACTCTCGCCCGTGGGCGTGACCATCATCTGGCCGACCTCGGTGGACGTGGTGGCGGCACCGTTCCAGCCGACGCGGAACAGGGGCGCGGTCCAGAGGCCGCTGCCGCCGGCCGCCGGCGCGGCGGCCTGCGAGTAGTACCAGGTGGGCGTGCCGTCTTCGAGGTAGGTGTACCAGACGGCCACCCACTGGCTGGAGGCGAAATCCACGAACACGCCGTGGCCCGAGCGCTCGGGGTTGAAGTACTGGCCGCTGCGGAAGGCCGGCGCCGCCACCTGGGTCTGCACGCGGGCGGTCACGGTGGCGTTCTGGTAGTTGAGCGAGCTCGACGAAGGCCGCGCCAGCGTCACCAGGATGCGCGACGGGGTGCCGTCCGCCGGCGTGGGCACGTCCACTTCCTTGGTGGTGGCGCTGCCGTTGTTGAAGGCGGTGGGCTGGGGGCGCGCGGTGCCGGCGGACAGCTGCGGATACGTCGCCACGGCGTCGGTGACGAGGGCGGCGTACAGGTCCACGTCCACCGTCGACGTCACCTGGATGCGCACGCTGCGCGCGTGCGGCGGCACCGGGAAATACAGCCGGCTTTCCTCGACCACGCGGTTCCATGCCGGCACCGCCACCGTCGTGGCCACGCCGTCGGCCAGGGCGCGTGCGGCCGGCACCCAGTCGCGGCGGAACAGCTGCAGGTCGCGCGTGGCGACCACCACGCCCGGGGACGACTCCACCACCAGGCGCGCCGCCAGCGGCGTGCCCGGCAGGCCGGGCAGCGCGTCCCAGGCCACCCTGGCCTTCACCGTGGCGCCGGCGGCCGCGATGGTGGGGCCGGTGGCGATCAGGCTGCCCGTGCCGGCGTATTCAATGCGCCAGCGGGCGTTGGTGAGCGCGGGCAGGCCCGACAGCGTGACGTCGAAGTGGCCGCGCGTGCTGGCCAGGTCGCGCACCAGTTCGTCGGCCGGGCGGAACCACGCGGCGGCGCCGGGCAGGGTGATGTTCAGGCTGCGGGCCGTGTCGGCATCGGCCGCGCCGCAGGCCTGGTTGGCACAGTCGGTGCGCACCACGTTGGGATTGGCGAAGGTCAGCGCCTGCACCTGGCTGCCGTCGCGGTAGGCCATGACGGTGTAGAAACCGTTGCTGCCCGCGGGCGTGATGCGGTAGCCGTGTGAGTAGGTGTGGGCGCCGTCGCGCACGTTTTCGCTGGTGACGATGTCGTGGTTCTGGCCCAGGTTGTGGCCGATTTCATGGCCGATGGTGCGGTCGGAGCAGAACGAGCCGGCATCGGTGCCGTGGCTGGCGGTGAAATAACCGAAATCGACCGAGCCGGAAATGCTGGTGCCGTTGAAACCGCCAATCCAGCCATTGCCGCAGCTGGACGATTCAACCTTGTTGAAGCGCCGCACCAGGCCGACGATGTCGGCGCCGTGGCGATGGCGCAGCGTGGCCAGCTGCAGCGCCACCGGCGGCGCGTTGTCGCGGCGCCAGTAGGTGATCTGGTTGAGCGCGTCGCTGTTGGTGCTGGCGTTGGTGTAGTCCACGCGCGGCGTCGCCACGAGGCGGAAGCGCCCCACCACGCCGCCGTTGGCCAGCGCGGTGTTGCCGACGTCGATGCGGTTCTGCAGCAGGGTGCGCACCGCGGCGTCGCTGCCCACGTAGGTGGCCAGCTCGCCGTTGTAGGCCAGCATCACGTCGAGCTGGTTCGGGTCGGCCTGCAGCGTGTCGGGCCCCAGCGCCGCCGCCGTGCGCGACTTGGCCGCGGCTTCCAGAAGCGCCAGCGGTGGCTTGCTGACGTCGTCCACCTGCACGTCGGACGATTCCCCGGACGCGGCGGCCTCGTCCACCATCAGCCGGATGCGGCCGTCGACGGTTTCGATGTGCAGCACGCTGCCGTCGGGCCGCGGCAGGCGGCCGAACACGGCGTCGGTGCCGATGGTGACCACGGCCTCCTGGCCCAGCGCCGCACCCTCGGCGCGGCCGATCCACGTGAGGTCGCCGCTGGCGTGGTCGGCATGCGACACGTAGTCGTAGCTCAGCTGCCCGCCGTCGGGATTGGGCAGCACCAGCAGCCCGCCGGGGACCGCCGCCCGCTGCAGCGAACCGGCATCCACATCAGCCGGGTGGAAACGCAGGCGGCCGTCGCGCTGCACGCCCGCTTCGAGCTTGAGCAGCGTGACCGGCGCGGGTGGTTTCACCCCGGCGCTGGCGGCGAACGCGGGCGCTGCGGCGGAAACCGCCAGCAGGACGAGGGTGGCGCGCGGCAGGAGGGAGGGACGCATGGCGGCGTGCTCCGAAGTTTCGACGTCCCGATACTGGCACGCACCCGGGCCCGCCTCAACCGCAGCGGGAGCCTTTCCCCGCGGCGTTTTTCCGTTCACGTTTGTCACGACGGGCGCGACGCCCGCTGCCGTTCAGTCCCGGCGCACCCAGCGCGCGTAGCCGCGTTCACGCTCGGCGTCGCTGTAGAAATGGCGCATGTACGGGGAGTCGTAGATCGGCGCCAGCAGGTGGCCTGGCAGGCGGAACTCACGCATCACCTGCGCGTACACGCCGGAGTAACCCTTGTCGCCGCCGACGTTTTGGTTGGACAGTGAAAATCCGTCCAGCGCCATGAACTCGGCCAGCGGTGCCTCGAGCCGGGGCAGGTCCTCCTGCCGATAGACCAGCAGGTCGATGCCGCCGTGGGCGATGCGCGTGCAGCCGGCGTCGTGGTCGAAGGGATGGGCGTAGACGTCCAGGCCGCAGAAATAGCGGTGGTCGAACCAGTCCAGGCCATTGCGGCACAGCTGCCAGAAGCGCTCCTCCACCATCGCCACCGCGTCCACCGGATTGGCGACGCCGCTGCCGTGGTACTGGAACAGGCTCGACAGCGTCCAGGAGATGATTTCGCGCGCCGCCGAAATCACCTTCACCGGCCGTTCCCGCGCGTGCACCAGCAGGTTGGCGTAGGGCAGGCGGTTGGACGGATAGCCGGTGACGACGTCGGTGACCCAGTGCAGGTGCAGCACCCGCCCCGGGTAGCCCGATGCCTGCAGCGCCGAAGCGATGGCGTGCGAGCCCACCTTGCCCATCTGGAACACGTGCAGGTCGGCTTCGTGCAGCCAGGCGGTGTCGCGGTTGGGCACGCGGTGTTCGTACCAGCCCGCGTAGCAGTAGTGCACCTGGGCCTCGGCGTCGCTGGTGAGCGCCAGCTCCGGATACCGCTCGCGGTAGTAGCCCGGGTCGAAGCCGGACAGGCGCTGCGGGTCGAAGATCCGGCGCTCGTAGTAGCCCTGGTGGAAAAAATGGCTGAACGCCGCGGCCTCGTCCCCGCAGGCCTGGGCGACATCCGGATTGGCGATCAGGTACTCGCGCCAGCGGAACTCGCGCAGGACGCGTTCGGCGTGCGGCGACTGGTACAGGCTCGGCAGCCAAGGCAGCACGATCGGCGGCGGCCGGCAGTCGATCTCGAAGCGCAGCGGGGCCGCGTCGACCGGGGCGTGGCGCGACAGCAGCGATTCGATGGCGGCGCCGCAGGCATCGTCCAGGCGCGAGACCGGCGCCGCGGTGCGCAGGGCGGCCAGCAGGGCAGGGTCGGCATCGGCGTCCGCCACGTCGGCCAGCCAGCGCACCGAGCGCAGCGCATCGAGCCGGTGGATGCCCGGCCGCCGCAGGGCGTCGCCGTCCACTTCGCCAACGAGCAGCCGCGCCTGGTCGCGGTCACCGGCAACCACCCGATCGCCGGGGTGCAGGTCGTTCTCGAAGCGCGCGAGGGCGTCGCCGGCCTCGTCCACGCCCAGCAGCAGCACCGAGCGCCGGTGCAGGTCGGCGGCGGTGGCGTGGTCGCAGGCGCCGAACCACCAGGCCGCGCGTGCCGGCAGGTCCGTGCCGGTCATCCGCCCAGCGCTGCCCGCACGACCAGGCCGGCCGCCACCAGGGCGACGATGAACAGCAGCGCCATGCGCAGGCGCGACACCTTGGCCAGCGGGGAGGCGTCGCGCTTCCCGCCGAACTGCAGGTGCTCGGGCAGGTAGGACGCGTCGCGCGTGGCTTCCAGCAGGCCGGCGTCGTGCAGTATCTCGCGCGCCTTCTTGAAATCCTCGGGGCTGATCACCCACAGCGACGGCTGCTGGCTCGGGTCGTGGTTCTTGTTGCTGTAGCTGAACTCGCGGCGGCTCACGCCCTTCCAGCTGCGGCCCTGGTTGACCTTGGTGGCGATGCCGGCGTCGTTGAGCATCTTCTCGACGCGCTCGACGTTTTCCAGCCGCACCGACGTGAATACCTGGCGCATCAGTGGCCTCCCTTGTCTTCGGGCAACACGCGGATCAGGCCTTCCTGCGCGGTGGACGCCACCAGCTTGCCCTCGCGGGTGAAGATCTGCCCGCGCGACAGGCCGCGCGCGCCCTGGGCGCTGGGGCTGTCGATGGAATAGAGCAGCCATTCGTCGGCGCGGAACGGGCGGTGGAACCACATCGCGTGGTCGAGCGAGGCCATCTGCACGTTCGGCTGGTAGTAGCTGATGCCGTGCGGGAACGTGGCGGTGCCCAGCAGGTGGAAGTCCGACGCGTAGGCCAGCAGCGCCTGGTGCAGCACCGGCGAATCGCCGACGTGGCCGTTGAGCTTGAACCACACCTGCTGGAACGGCGGCCGCTTGGGCGGCTTGAGCTCGTCGCGCGGGTACACCGGCCGGATCTCGAACGGGCCCATGCGCGACAGCCAGCGCTGGGCCTTGGGCGGCAGCTGCGCCAGCTGTTCGGCCGAAGGCGCGGCCACCGGTTCGATGTCCTCGGGGCGCGGCACTTCGGGCATGGTCAGCTGGTGTTCGTTGCCGGGTTCGTCGTCCTGGAAGGAGGACGCGAACACGAAGATCGGCTTGCCGTGCTGGATGGCGGTGACGCGCCGCACCGAGAAGCTGTTGCCGTCGCGCGAGCGGTCGACGTCGTACACGATGGGATGCTCGACGTCGCCGGCGCGCAGGAAGTAGGCGTGGATGGAGTGCACGTGGCGCGCGGGGTCCACCGTCTGCTGCGCCGCGGACAGGGCCTGGCCCAGCACCTGGCCGCCGAACACGTACTTGGTGCCGATGTCGCGGCTTTGCCCGCGGAACAGGTTTTCCTCGAGGCGCTCGAGGGTCAGCAGGTCCACCAGCTCGGCGGCGACGGATGCGGTCATGGGAACTCCGGGATTCAGTCCCGGATTATAGACCGGGCGCGGCGGTGACCCGGCGCGACGGTTCAGGGTCGGATGCGGACCAGCGGCGTTTCGTCGAGCACGCGCGACCAGGGGAAGCGCGGCCCGGGATCGCGCTTGCGCGACACGCGCCGGGCGGGGTCGTCGCTGGCGGGCACGGTGTCCCGGTCGAGGTCCTCGTGGCCGGCGATGAACTCCAGCGTCGGGATCTCCCGGCGCAGCGCGTTGAGCAGGGTCACCAGGGCGGCGACCTGGGCGTCGGTGTAGGGCTCGTCCATGGCCTGGTGGCGGGTGTCGAGCCAGTCGGGGAAGCGGCCGGTGTTCACCAGCTCGATGCCGACCGAGCGCTCGTTGAAGCCGCGGGTGTGGTGCGCCATCCGTCCGGGCGCCACGAACACGTGGATGCTGCCGTCGCGGTCGATGTAGTAGTGGCCGCTGTTGCCGGTGCCGCTGGCGTGCACTTCGCGCTCGCCGAACTCGCGGGCCATGGCCAGGTCGGGCAGTTCGGTGCAGTGGATCACCACCAGGTCGATCCGCGCCGTGGGCCGTGCCTCCAGCCGCTCCTCGTAGGGCAGGGGCCAGAGGTGCATCGCGGGGTCGGGCGGCAGGTCGGCGATCATGGCCGCATGCTAACATCGCGGCCATTCCGGAGCCCCGAAACATGCCCCTTTCCGCCGACTCCGCGCTTGGCGCCCTGATGGCCACCTTGCCGCGCGCCGGGCAGGTCCAGTGGATCGGCCTGCGCCCCGCCCGCGACGTGCCCATGGTCGAAGTCCGCCAGGCGCAGGTCATCGCCGGCAAGGGCCTGGTGGGCGACCGCTACGGCAGCGGCAGCGGCAAGCGCGGCATCACCCTGATCCAGGCCGAGCACCTGCCGGCCATCGCCGCGCTCGGCGGCCTTGCCGAGGTGCCTGCGGCGCTGCTTCGCCGCAATGTCGTGGTGTCGGGCATTCCGCTGGTGGCGCTCAAGGGCCGGCGCTTCCGCATCGGCCAGGCGGTGTTCGAGGGCACCCAGCCCTGCGACCCGTGTTCACGCATGGAGGCCGCGCTCGGACCGGGCGGCTACAACGCGATGCGCGGCCACGGCGGCCTGTGCGCGCGCGTGCTGAGCGACGGCGTGATCGCCGTCGGCGACGAGCTGGTGGCCCTGGCGGACGAACCGGCATGACCGGCCACGTCATCATTTCGCACGGGCTGGAAAGCGGCCCCGACGCCAGCAAGGCCGCCGCGCTGGCGCGCATGGCCGGGCAGATGGGCTGGACCCATGAACGCCCCGACTACCGCGACCTCGACGTGCTCGGCCCGCTGGGCGACGTCGCCGGCCGCATCCTGCGCCTCGGCGCCCGCGCCCACCTGTGCGAACGGCGGCCGCTGGTGCTGGCCGGTTCCAGCATGGGCGCCTACATTTCCGCGCACGTCTCGCGCGAGGTCCACGTGGACGGCCTGTTCCTGATGGCCCCGCCGATCGCGCTCGACGCCGAGCCGCGCTATCTCAAGGCCGCGATGGTGCCCACCCGCATCGTGCACGGCTGGGAAGACGAACTGATACCGGCCATGGACGTGGTGCGCTGGGCCCAGCGCCGGCAGGACACCCTGGTGCTGGTGCCCGACAGCCATCGGCTGGCGGCGCACGTGGAGTTCTGCGCCGAAGAGTTCGGCCGCTTCCTGCAGTTGCTGGCGCCATGAAGTTCTTCGTCGCCTGCGCCAAGGGCCTGGAGTACCTGCTGGCCGACGAACTGGTCGCCCTGGGCGCCAGCAAGTCCACCGCCGCGCTGGCCGGCGCCAACGCCGAGGGCGAGCCCGAGGCCGCCTACCGCGCCGTCATGTTCTCGCGCCTGGCCAGCCGCGTGCTGTGGCCGCTGGCCGAGTTCGACTGCGCCAACGAGAACGACCTCTACCAGGGCGTGCACGCCATCGACTGGAACGAACACCTGGCGGCCGAAGGCACGCTGTCGGTGGACGCCCACGTGTCGGGCCCGGCGCTGACGCACGAACGCTACGCCGCCCAGCGCACCAAGGACGCCATTGTCGACCGCATGCGCGCGGCCAACGGCGTGCGTCCGTCGGTGGACACCGAAGCGCCCGACCTGCGCGTGAGCCTGGTGGTGCGCAAGGGCCGCGCCATCGTCTCGATCGACATCGGCGGCGGCTCGCTGCACCGCCGCGGCTGGCGCCAGTCGCAGGGCGAGGCCCCGCTGAAGGAAAACCTCGCCGCGGCCATGCTGGTGCGCGGCGGCTGGCAGAAGCTCTACGCCGAAGGCGGCGCGCTGCTCGACCCGATGTGCGGCAGCGGCACGCTGCTGATCGAAGGCGCGCTGATGGCCGCCGACGTGGCGCCGGGCCTGCACCGGCTCAAGGGCACGCTGCCCACGCGCTGGAAGCCGTTCGACGAAGACCTGTGGAACCGCATCGAAGCCGAGGCGCGCCAGCGCGCCGAGGTCGGCCGGGCCGCGCTGCGGCCGGTGTTCTTTGGCGCCGACGTCGACCCGGCGTCGCTGCATTCGGCGGTGGCCAACGCCGACCGCGCGGGCATCGCCGAACTGATCCGCTTCGACCGTGCGCCGGTGTCGGCGCTCAAGGCGCCGGGCATCGCGCGCGGGCTGGTGGTCTGCAACCCGCCCTACAACGCCCGCCTCGCGGCCGACGCCGAGCTTTATCGCGAACTGGGCGACGCCCTCAAGCGCGCCGTGCCGGAATGGCGCGCGGTGCTGCTGTGCGGCTCCGACGAACTGGCCCAGGCCAGCGGCCTGCGCGCCGCCAAGCGCTACGCCTTCTTCAACGGCGCGCTCGAGTGCGCGCTGGTGGTGTGCGACCCGGTGCAGCCGCCCGCGCGCGAGCCGCGCGAGGCCAAGCCGCTGTCGGAAGGCGCGCAGATGGTGGCCAACCGGCTGCGCAAGAACCTCAAGCGCTTCAAGTCGTGGCGCGAACGCGAGGGCGTGTTCGCCTGGCGCGCCTACGACGCCGACCTGCCGGAATATTCGGCGGCGGTGGACGTGTACCTCGAGGACGGCGGCGAAGCCCGCACCTTCGTGCACGTGCAGGAATACGAGGCGCCGGCGACGATCCCCGAGGCCGACAGCCGGCGCCGCTTCGGCGAGCTGCTGGACGCCGTGCGCGAGGTGTTCGCGGTGCCGGTGGGCCACGTGTCCATCAAGACCCGCGCCCGCGGCAAGGGCGGCAGCAAGTACGGCCAGATGGACAAGCGCGGCGAGCTGGTGGACGTGCGCGAACGCCAGGCCAGGCTGCTGGTGAACCTGTTTGATTACCTCGACACCGGCCTGTTCCTGGACCATCGCCCGATCCGCCTGCGCATCGGCCGCGAGTCGCGCGGCAAGCGCGTGCTCAACCTGTTCGCCTACACCGGCGCGGCCAGCGTGCACGCCGCGGTGGGCGGAGCGGCGTCCACCACCAGCGTCGACCTCTCGGGCACCTACCTGGAGTGGGCCGGCAAGAACCTGGCGCTCAACGGCGCCTCCGGCCGCCTGCACCAGCGGGTGCAGGCCGACGTGATGGCCTGGCTGGCGGCCGACCGCGGCCAGTACGACCTGATCTTCTGCGACCCGCCCACCTTCTCCAACTCGGCGCGGGCGCAGGACTTCGACACCCAGGCCGACCATGTGCGCCTGCTGCGCGCCTGCTGCTCGCGCCTGTCGCCCGACGGGCTGCTGCTGTTCTCGAACAATTTCCGCCGCTTCAAGCTCGACGAGGCCGCGGTGGCCGAGTTCGCGCATTGCACCGAGATCAGCCCGCGCACGATCGACCCGGACTTCGAGCGCAACCCGCGCATCCACCGCTGCTGGGAGTTGCGCCGGAACTGACCGGCGGGCAGCGGGCCCGGCCCGCTGCACTTAACCTGCGCGAAACACCCACCGGGGCATTATGCTGTCGCCATGAGTCGAAACGGACACACCACCACGCAGGGCTGGACCTTCTTCCGCCAATGGCTGAAGAACCCGCTGGGCATGGCGGCCATTTCGCCCTCCAGCCCGCAGCTGGCGCGGCAGATGATGTCCGAGCTGCCGCGCGGCGCGAAGCGCGTGATCGAGCTCGGCGGCGGCACCGGTGTGTTCACCCAGGCGCTGCTCGACCACGGCATCGCCCCGGCCGACCTGCTGGTGCTGGAACTCAACGAAGAATTGCACCAGCACCTGCAGCGGCATTTCCCGCAGGTGCAGGTGGCCTGTGCCGATGCGCGAGACCTGTCCAGCCTGGCCCTGGCCCGCGGCTTCGGCCCCGAGGCGCCGGCCGACGCGGTGATTTCCGGCCTGGGCCTGCTGTCCATGCCCAAGGCCACCCAGCAGGCGATCCTGGGCGCGGCCTTCGACTGCATGCAGCCGCAGGGCCGGTTCGTCCAGTTCACCTACGGCCCGGCCAATCCGGTGGCCAAGGAAGTGATCGAGGCGCTGGACCTGAATGCGCGCCGCGGCAGCTTCACCTGGTGGAACGTGCCGCCGGCCACCGTGTACGTCTATTCCCGGCGCGTCTCTCGCGCCATCGCCCCGCGCTCGATGCGCTGAGGCGGTGGGAGCGGGGCTCAGCGACCGGTCTTGATGGTGGTCCAGGCGCGCACGCGCTCGCGGGTCACTTCCGGCGAGAAGGTCTTCGGGTCCACCAGCTTGGCCAGCACGTCCGCGGGCGGGTAGATCGCCGGGTCGCCGGCGATCTCGGGGTCCAGCAGCGGCACTGCGGCTGAGTTCGGGCTGGCGTAGGCCACGTAGTTGCTGATGCCGGCCGCCACCTCGGGCTTGAGCAGGTAGTTGATGAACGCATGCGCGCTGGCCTTGTGCGGCGCATCGGCGGGGATGGCGATCAGGTCGAACCAGCGCAGCGCGCCTTCCTTGGGAATGATGTACTGGATCTCGACGCCGTTCTGCGCTTCCTCGGCGCGGTCGCCGGCCTGGAACACGTCGCCCGAATAGCCCATCACCAGGCACAGGTCGCCGTTGGCGAGGTCGTCGATGTACTTGGACGAATTGAAGTAGCGGATGTGCGGGCGCACGGCGGCGTAGGTGTCGGTGACCAGCTGGGTCTCGTCGCCGGTCAGTGCGTTGGGGTCGCGGCCGCGGTAGATCAGCGCCGCGCCGAAGGTTTCCTGTTCGTCGTCGAGCACGCTGATGCCGCACTCGGCCAGCTTGGCGGCGTTGGCGGGGTCGAACAGCAGCGCCCAGGAATCGAGCGGCACGTCCGGGCCCAGGGCCTCGCGCACCTTGCCCACGTTGATGCCCAGGCCAGTGGTGCCCCACATGTAGGGCACGGTGTGGGCATTGCCCGGGTCGACGTCGAGCAGGCCCTGGAGCAGCGCCGGGTCGAGGTTGCCGTAGTTGGCCAGCGCCGCCTTGTCGATCGGCGCGTAGACGCCGGCCTGGATGTGGCGCTGGGCGAACGGCCGCGCGGACGGGAACACCACGTCGTAACCCGAAGCGCCCGCCAGCAGCTTGGTCTCCAGCATTTCGTTGGCGTCGTAGGTGTCGTAGACGACCTTGATGCCGGTGCTGGCCTCGAAGTTGGCCAGGGTGTCCTCGGCGACGTAGTCCGACCAGTTGAAGACGTAGACCACCTGGTCTTCCGACGCCTTGGCGGCGGGTTCGGCCGGCGCCGCGCCGGTTTGCGCGGGCTCGGGTGAACCGCTGCAGGCAGCCAGCAGCAGGGCAGAAGCGATCAGGCTCGGGCGCAGGATCATGGGTGGCTCCGTCTCATGGATTGGACCATGGTCGGCGCGTCGCCCGGGGCTGTCAACGCGGCATGGCCGCGCGGCGTGGCGTCAGCGCGATGCCTGCCAGTCGCTGGCCAGCAGGCCCATCAGCACGCTGTCCTGCAGCTCGCCGGCCACCTGCCAGCGCTGGCGCAGGTAACCCTCGCGGCGGAAGCCCAGCGTTTCGAGCGTGCGCAGCGAGGGCAGGTTGCGCGGATCCACGTCGGCTTCGATGCGGCGCAGTGAAAGGGCATCGAAGGCGTGGTCCAGCAGCACGGTCAGGGCCTCTTGCCCATAGCGGTGGCCCCAGTGGTCGCGGGCCAGCGCGAAGCCGACCTCGGCGCGCCCCTGGGCGTGGTCGATCGCGTAAAGCGTGACGGTGCCGATCACCCGGTCGTCGCCGCGCATCGCGATGCCCCACTGGAACAGGCTGCCGGCCTGGAAGCCGTTTTCGATGGCCTCCAGGTAGATGCTGGCCTCGTCGCGGTGCGGCCAGGCGGTGTGGCTCCAGTAGCGCACGACCTCGGGGTCGGAATAGACGGTGTACAGGTCTTCCAGGTCGCGGGCTTCCATCCAGCGCAGCTGGATGCGGGGTGCGGCAAGGGTGGGCAGACGGGCGGCCGGGACCTGCGGACTGGGGGAGGTCGGGGCAGGCCGGCTGCGGCGGGCAGTGGGCATCAGGCTGAGGGCCATGGTTTCGGTCTGGGGGGACTACAGGGTTCAACGCGGTATGGACGCCGGTCAGGACGCCGGCGGCCCGCGGACCGGGAAGGCATGCAACCCTGCGTTGCGTGACGGGGGCTGTGGAAGGGCCCCGCCGGCCATAGATTGAGGCCAGACCTTCCTGCCCGGAGCCCCCGATGACCACCCTGCGCCCCGTGATCCGCAAGCTGCGCGGCATGCCCGCCTCCGACGGCGCCGGCGTGAAGCTGGTGCGCGTCATCGGCACGCCCCAGCTGCCCGACCTCGACCCGTTCCTGATGCTCGACGAGTTCGGCACCGACCGGCCCGAGGACTACCTGGCCGGTTTCCCCTCGCATCCGCACCGGGGATTCGAGACGGTGACCTACATGCTCGACGGGCGCATGCGCCACAAGGACAACCACGGCAACGAGGGCGTGCTGGTGCCCGGCAGCGTGCAGTGGATGACCGCCGGCCGCGGCATCGTGCATTCGGAAATGCCCGAGCAGGAACAGGGCCGCATGCGCGGCTTCCAGCTGTGGGTGAACCTGCCCGCCAGCGAGAAGATGACCGCGCCGCGCTACCAGGAATACGGCCCCGAGCGTTTCCCGGAGACCGAGGTGTCGCCCGGCGCGAGGGTGAAGGTGATCGCCGGCGAAGTGGCCGGCGTCACCGGCGCCATCGCGCAGCCCGCCACCGACCCCACCTACCTCGACATGACGCTGCAGCGGGGTGCTCGCTTCGAGCAGGCGCTGCCGGCGGGGCACTCGGCGTTCGCCTACGTCTACGAAGGCGCGGCGCGATTCGGCGACGGCGAGGCCGCGGCCGAGGGCGCCAAGGGCGAGCTGCTGGTGTTCGGCCCTGGCGATCGCGTCGCGGTGCAGGGGCTCGGGGACGGCACGCGGCTGATCCTGGTCGCCGGCCGGCCGCTGCGCGAGCCCGTCGCGCGCTATGGTCCGTTCGTGATGAACACGCAGGCCGAGATCCGCCAGGCCTTCGAAGATTTCCAGGCCGGCCGCTTCTGACCGCGCCATCCCGTCCGCAGGAGAACCCCATGTCCGCACGCAGCGCCACCGCCCGCATCGGCAGCACCTATGCCCCCTACGCCACGCAGCTGGTGGTCGGAACGCACCACGCGGTGGCGGACGAGCCGGTGGACCTCGGCGGCGGCGACACCGGCCCGGCGCCCGACGAGATACTGCTCAGCGCACTGGCGGCGTGCACCGCCATCACCCTGCGCATGTACGCCGAGCGCAAGCAGTGGCCGCTGGAGGGCGTGGACGTGGACGTGCAGTACGCCGAGCGCAGCAAGGAGAAAAACGTCCTGCGCCGCACCGTGCACCTGCGCGGCCCGCTGGACGAGGAACAGCGCGCGCGGCTGCTGCAGATCGCCAACGCCTGCCCGGTACACCGCATCCTGACCGGCACGGTCGAAGTGCCCACCGCGCTGGCCTGACGCAGGAAGGCCGGGTTTCCCCGGCCTGCCGTTCCACCCGATGCGCCGCGCTTCAGTCCTTGTCGGACTGCAGCCAGCGCGCGACGAAGCCCGCGGCGATCGCGCCGACGATCGGCGCCAGCCAGAACAGCCACAGCTGCGACGTGGCGGCCGTGTCGGCGAACAGGGCCACGCCGGTGGAGCGCGCCGGGTTCACCGAGGTGTTGGTGACCGGGATGCTGACCAGGTGGATCAGCGTCAGGCACAGGCCGATGGCGATCGGCGCAAAGCCGGCCGGCGCACGCTTGCTGGTGGCGCCGATGATCACCATCAGGAAGAAGAACGTCATCACCACTTCGGTGATCAGCGCCGCATGCATGGAATAGCCGCCGGGCGAGAGTTCGCCGAAGCCGTTGCTGGCGAAGCCGCCCGCGATGAAGGCCGGCGTACCCGAGGCCACCTGGAACAGCACGAAGCCCGCCAGCAGGCCGCCCAGCACCTGCACCGCGACGTAGGGCACGAGGTCCTTGGCGTCGAACCTGCCGGCGGCCCAGAGCCCGAAGCTGACGGCCGGATTGAAGTGGCCGCCCGAGATGTGGCCCACGGCGTAGGCCATGGTCAGCACGGTGAGGCCGAAGGCGAGCGACACGCCCACCAGGCCGATGCCGAGCGGGTTGCCGTCGCCGCCGAAGTTTGCCGCCAGCACCGCGCTGCCGCAGCCGCCCAGCACCAGCCAGAACGTGCCGAAGAATTCGGCGCCCAGTCGTTTTGACATCGTCATGTGGTCCCTCCCCGGAATCATGAGCGACCTGCGGCGCAGGCCGGCCGCCGGTCGGCGACCCGCCCTTTATGCACCCGCGGGGCGCGCCGTGGAAGGGGTCAGCGCTCGGGCAGGGGGATGGATTCGGTTTCGCCCGGCACCTGGCCGAAGCGGCCTTCGCGCCAGTCGGCCTTGGCCTGTTCGATGCGCTCGCGCGAGCTGGAAACGAAGTTCCACCACACGTGGCGCGGGCCGTCGAGCGGCGCGCCGCCCAGCAGCATCACGCGGGCGTCGGTGAGCGCGCGCAGCAGCGGCTCGCTGCCGGGCTCGAGCACGGCCAGGTGTTCCAGCGGCAGCGCTTCGCCGTCGAGCTCGAGTTCGCCCTCCACCGGATACAGCGCGCGCTCGGCGTGTTCGGCCGGGATGGGCAGGGCGCAGCCGGCCTGCAGGTCGATCGAGACGTAGAGCGTGTCCGACAGTACCGCCACCGGCGCGCGCTCGCCGAAGGCGTGGCCGGCGACGATGGTCATGCGTGCGCCCGGCAGTTCCACCACCGGCAGGGTGGCGGCGGGGTGGTGCACGAAGGCCGGCGCCGTCTCTTCATGTTCGCGCGGAAGCGCCACCCATGTCTGCAGGCCGTGCATGCGGTGGGCCTTGCCCAGCAGGCGCTCCGGCGTGCGTTCGGAGTGGGCGATGCCGCGGCCGGCGGTCATCCAGTTGACGTCGCCCGGGTTGATTTCCTGCAGCGAGCCCAGGCTGTCGCGGTGCATGATCGCGCCCTCCCACAGGTAGGTCACCGTGGCCAGGCCAATGTGCGGGTGCGGGCGGACTTCCAGCGGATGCGCGCCGTCGAGCAGGGCGGGGCCGATGTGGTCGAAGAAGACGAACGGCCCGACGCTGCGCATCTTCGCGTGCGGCAGCAGCCGCTTGACGGTGAAGCCGCCGCCCAGGTCGTGTACGCGCGGGGGGATCGACTGTGTCATGGCGTTGCGCTCAGTAGGTTGAAACGAAGACCCGCGCCTTGCCGTCGGCATCGAGCACGATCACGGTGTAGCGGTCGTACTCGGTTTCCGGCATCTCCGCCGCGGCCTGGCCGCTGATCGCCGCCACGATGGCGGGCACGGTGTTGCTGTGGCCCACCACCAGCGCCGTGCTGCCCGCGGGCAGGGCGCGCAGGTCGCGGGCGAGGTCGGGGCCGTAGGTGGCCGCGTTGTCGGCATCCACCGGCCGCACCGTGACGGCCACGCCGGCCTGCGCGGCGGCGGGCGCCGCGCTGAGCTGCGTGCGCCGGTACTGGGTGGCATAGGCCGCATCCAGGCCCGCGCCGGCCAGCCTGCGTGCCAGCGACTGCGCGCGCGCCTCGCCGGCCGGGGTCAGCAAGGGATCGCGCGGATCGTCGGTGGCCTTCTCGGCGTGGCGCACCACCACCACCACGGTGGCGTCGGGCGGCGTGGCCGCGGGCGCGGCGGGCAGTGCCAGTGCGAACAGCAGGGTCCAGGTCAGCATGTCGGATCAGCCTTTGGCGAGCAGGGCGAGCAATCCGCGCGCGGTGCGCAGGCGCGACGCGGCGTCGGGCAGTTCCATCCGGAGGCGAAGCCTGTCGGGCCCGTCCATCGAATAAACCTTCGACTGGGACTGGATCAGGCGGATCACCGACATCGGGTCCAGCGTCGGCTGCGGCAGGAAGGTGACGCGGCCGCCGGTGGGGCCCAGCTCGAGCTTGCGGATGCCCAGGGCCGTGGCCGCCAGCTTGAGTTCGGCGACGGCGAACAGCTGCTTGGCCGGGTCGGGCAGCACGCCGAAGCGGTCCACCATTTCAACCTGCAGCTCCTTGAGCGCGTCGTCGTCGCGGGCGCCGGCCACGCGCTTGTAAAGCGTCAGGCGCGCATGCACGTCGGGCAGGTAGTCCTCGGGAATCAAGGCCGGGATGTGCAGCTCCACGTCGGCGCCGTGGCGCGTGGCCGGGTCGAAGTCGGGCAGCTTGCCCGACTTGATCGAAGCCACCGCGCGGGCCAGCAGCTCGGTGTAGAGCGAGAAGCCGATCTCGGCCATCTGGCCGCTCTGGTCCTCGCCCAGCAGCTCGCCGGCGCCGCGGATTTCCAGGTCGTGCGTGGCCAGCGTGAAGCCCGCGCCCAGTTCCTCCAGCGACGCCAGCGCCTCGAGCCGCTTCTCGGCGTCGGGCGTGAGCGTCTTCTTGTCGGGCACCACCAGGTAGGCATACGCGCGGTGGTGCGAGCGCCCCACGCGGCCGCGCAGCTGGTGCAGCTGGGCCAGGCCGAAGCGGTCGGCGCGGTGGATGATGATCGTGTTGGCGCTCGGGATGTCGATGCCCGATTCGATGATGGTGGTGCACACCAGCACGTTGAAGCGCTGGCGGTGGAAGTCGAGCATGGCCTGTTCGAGTTCACGCTCGGGCATCTGGCCGTGGGCGATGCGCAGGCGCGCCTCGGGCACCAGCTCCTGCAGGTCGCGGGCCATCTTCTCGATGGTGTCCACTTCGTTGTGCAGGAAGTAGACCTGGCCGCCGCGGGCGAGCTCGCGCTGGAAGGCTTCCTTCAGCAGCACCGGGTCCCAGGGCGTGATCACCGTCTGCACCGCCAGGCGGTGCGCCGGCGGCGTGGCGATGATGGACAGCTCGCGCAGGCCGCTCATGGCCATGTTCAGCGTGCGCGGGATCGGCGTGGCGGTGAGCGTGAGCAGGTGCACTTCGGCGCGCAGGGCCTTCAGCGCTTCCTTCTGGCGCACGCCGAAGCGCTGCTCCTCGTCCACGATCACCAGGCCCAGGTCCTTGAACTTCACGTCACCCTGCAGCAGGCGGTGGGTGCCGACGATGACGTCGATCCTGCCTTCCTCCAGCTGCACCAGCGCCGCCTTGATTTCCTTGGCCGACTTGAAGCGGCTGAGCACTTCCACGCGCAGCGGCCAGTCGGCGTAGCGGTCGCGGAAGTTGCGGTAGTGCTGTTCGGCCAGCAGGGTGGTGGGCACCAGCACGGCCACCTGCTTGCCGGCGGTGGCGGCGACGAAGGCCGCGCGTACGGCGACTTCGGTCTTGCCGAAGCCGACGTCGCCGCAGACCACGCGGTCCATCGGCTGGGGCTTGCCCAGGTCGGCGATCACCGCGTCGATGGCGCTGAGCTGGTCGGGCGTTTCCTCGAACGGGAACGTGGCCGCGAACGGTTCGTACATCGCCCGGTCCACGTGCAGCGCCAGTCCGACGCGGGCGTGGCGGCGGGCCTGGATCTCGAGCAGTTCGGCGGCGACGTCGCGCACCTTCTCGGCGGCCTTGCGCTTGGCCTTGTCCCACTGCTCGCCGCCCAGGGAGTGCAGCGGCGCGAGGTCGGGCGACGCGCCCGAGTAGCGGCTCACCAGCTGCAGCTGCGCCACCGGCACGTAGAGCTTGTCGCCCTTGGCGTATTCGATCTGCAGGTATTCGCCGCTGACGCCGCCGCTCTCCAGCGTCACCAGGCCCTGGTAGCGGCCCACGCCGTGGTCTTCGTGCACGATCGGCGAGCCCATCGTGATCTGGCTCAGGTCGCGCAGCACCGAGTCGGGGTCGCGGGCGGCGCCGCGCTTGCGCCTTCGGCTCTGTTCGGCGCGGTCGGGGAAGAGCTGCCGTTCGGTCAGGACCGCGAGCGCGGGCTGGTCGATCGCGAAGCCGTCCTCGATGGCGGCGACCGTGATGGCGAAGCGCTCGTCGCCGGCGACGAAAGCCTCCCAGCCGGCGACCTGCGCGGGCCGCAGGTCGGCCGAGGCCAGCAGTTCAAGCAGTGCTTCGCGCCGGCCGGCGGAATCGGCCGCCACCAGCACCCGCCCCGGGTAACTGCGCAGGAAGCCCAGCAGCGCCGCGCCCGGATCGCCGCCCCTCTGGCTCCAGGCCAGCGACGGCGCCGGCTGCTCGGCCATCGCCAGCGCCTTGTCGCGCTGCGGGTGCGCCGGGCCGCAGACCTCGATGCGCAGCGCCTGGTTCCAGGTGGCGCGCAGCTGCTCGGGCCGCAGGAAGATTTCCTCGGGCGCCAGGATCGGCCGGTCGATGTCGTGCCGGCGCTGTTCCCAGCGGTTCGTGGTCTGGGCCCAGAAGGCTTCGGCCGCTTCCGGCGCGCCTTCGCCCACCACCACCAGGGTGTCGCCCGAGAGGTGTTCGAACAGCGACGCGGTGTGGTCGAAGAACAGCGGCAGGTAGTACTCGATGCCGGCGGGCGCGCCGCCTTCCTTCAGGTCCTGGTACAGCGGGCAGCGGCGCGGGTCGAACTCGAAGCGCTCGCGCAGCGTTTCGCGCACGCGCCGGGCGCTGTCGGCGTCCAGCGGGAACTCGCGCGCCGGCAGCAGGCGCACCGATTCCACCGCGTGGTCGGACCGCTGCGTCTCGGGGTCGAAGGTGCGCAGCGAGTCGATCTCGTCGTCGAACAGCTCGATGCGGTAGGGCAGGTCCGAGCCCATCGGGAACAGGTCGAGCAGGGCGCCGCGCACGGCGAAGTCGCCCGGGTCGAGCACCTGCGGCACGTTGCGGTAGCCGGCGGCCTCCAGGCGACGCTTCTCGGCGTCCATGTCGAGCTTCTGGCCGCGGGTGAGGTCGAGCGTATTGCCGGCGATCCAGCTGGGCGGCGGCAGCCGCTGCATCAGTGACGCCACCGGCACCACCAGCAGGCCCTTGCGCGCGGTGGGCAGCCGGTACAGCGCCGCCACGCGCTGGGACACGATGTCCGGGTGCGGGCTGAACAGATCGTAGGGCAGGGTTTCCCAGTCCGCGAAATGCAGCACCGGCAGGTCGCCGGCCAGCACCTTGAGGTCGTGCTCGAGCGATTGCGCGGCGTGGCTGTCGCGGGTGATGGCCAGCACCAGGCCGTCGCGGCCGCGGGCCAGTTCGGCCAGACCGAGCGCCAGCGCGCTGGCGCTGGCGGGCGCGCGCCACAGGGCGCGCTGCTGGCCTGCCTTGGGCAACGGCGCGGAGGGAAGGAGGGGACGGGTCATGGGGCCGCGGAGTTTACCGCAGGCCGGGGTCGCGGTCGGGTCAACGCCGTGCGGCGCGCACGGGTTCGAGGTCCAGCGTGACGTGAAGCAGGTTCGGGGATTCCTGGCTGGTGGCGCGCCGGAAGCCCAGCGACAGGGCCAGTTCGATCATGGCCGTGTTGTCGTCCATCACCTCGCCCCAGAGGCGGCGGATGCCGTGGGCCTGGGCCCATTCCATCAGGCGGCGCATCAGCGCCTTGCCCAGGCCCTGGCCGGACACGAAATGCGAGACCAGGATGGCGAACTCCGCGCTGTCCTTGCCCGGGTCGCGGGTAAGCCGGGCCAGCGCGCCCACCAGGGCTTCGCCGGGCGGCAGCGGCTCGGCCGCCACCACGGCGAAGGACTCGCCGGGCACGATGTTCACCAGCTGCATCAGGTAGTCCAGGCTCAGGGCCTTCACCGGGTGCAGGTAGCGCTTGCGGATCTCGTCGTCGCCCAGCAGCTCGAAGGCGCCGGCGATCGGCGCGGCATCGGCCGGGTGCACGGGACGCAGCCAGAGCTCGCGCCCGTCCGCCAGGTGCATCACCTCGGTGCGTTCGGGCCGGTGGGAGGGCCTTGGGGAGGTGCGGCGGAGCGTTTTCATCGAGGCAAGGGTGTCAGGGTCGGGCTGGGGCCATGCTCTAATCCCGCGGCCTTTCGTTCATGAAACGGCAACCGCGATGCGGGTGCAAACCCTTCGCGCACCCCCGGCCCCTCCAGGCGGGCCCTGGGGCGGGCGCGGGCGTGCCCGAGGCCGTTGTTGTGGCGGGACTTTGCCGGGGAGTAGGCTGTGGGACTTCCCGGAGAGTGCAGGCAAGGCATGCAGGTGAACCGCGGCAACTGCACCAGACGCCTGGCCATCCCCCTGATCCTGGTCTCCCTGCTGATGGCACCGGTCGTTGCCATGGCGACCCCGGCCGCCCAGGCAAAGCCGGTGGTCGTGGCCAAGCCGGCCACCGCCGCCGAGCGCGCCGACACCATCGAGCGCCACCCGCTGGAATTGCGCGCGCTGATCGAGCCCGAGTCGGTGCTGCGCGAGCTTTCCACCGCCATCATCAATGCCCGGCTCGAGGGCGACCAGCGGCTGGTGGCGCTGCTGTACCTGGCCCAGGCCAACGCCTGCCGGGTGGTGGCCGACTGGGACTGCCAGCGCGAGGCCGGCATCAATGCCAGGGCGGCGGCCGTCGAGGCCAACGTGCCGCACCTTGCCGTGCGCGGCCTGATCGCCGAAAGCCGCGCGCGCCTGGCCATGCAGGACTACACCCGCGGCTCGCGCCTGCTGGGCGACGCGGAGCTGATGCTCAAGGCCGACCCGCAGGCCGAACTGCTGGCCGACGTGATGCTGGCCTATTCGTCGATGAGCTTCGCGCTGGGCAAGCATCCGCTGGCCGCCGAGTACGCCCAGCGCGGCCTGGCCGTGCTGGGCGAGGACGAAGGCCTCACCATGCGCGCCCGGCTGTTGCGCAACCGCGCCCGCGCCGAGGCGCAGCTCGACCAGGTCGAGGCGGCCAACGTGTCGCTGCTGCAGGCCACGCGCATCGCCCAGCAGCTCAACGATCCCAAGCTCGAGGCCGAGCTCTATCTCGAGGGCGCGCGCGTGGCGCGCATCGTCGGCGACCAGGCCACCCAGCGTAGCAACGGCGAGCGCGTGCTTGCGATGGCCGGCCAGCTTCGCAACTCCCAGCTGGCCGGACTGGGCCATGAAGTGCTGGGCCTGGCGGCGGCCGACGCCCGTGACGGCGCCGCCGCCACGCGCGAGCTGCGCGCGGCCCAGCAGTCGTTCCGCATGCTTGAGCTGCAGAGCGACGAACTGCGGGTGACGCGCGAACTGGTCACGGTGCTGCTGCGCTTCGACCCGGGCGGCCCGGACCTGGCGCCGCTGTTCCAGCGCTACCTGGTGCTGGACAACGCCATCGCGCAGAACGAGCGCCTGCAGGCGGCCGACGATTTCGACGCCCGGCTCAAGTACGCCGAGCGCGAGAACGAGCTGACCCGCCTGCAGGGCGAGCAGGCCCTGGCGCAGGAGCGCGAGGCCGCCCTGGCCAGCGCCAACCGCCAGGGGCGGGTGCTGATCGCGCTGGGCGCGGCCACGCTGCTGACCCTGGCGACGTTCTTCGTGATGCAGCGGCGCAACCACGCCAAGCTGCAGCGCGTGCTGGCGCAACTGCGTGAGAAGGAGCTCAAGTACCGCACGCTGGCCGACAACGCCAGCGACCTGGTGATCCGCATGCGCGAGGACGGGACGCGGCTGTACGTGTCGCCGTCGGCGCAGGAAATGCTGGGCACCGACCCCACGCAGATGCTGCTGCAGTCCTGGGAACAGGTGCACCCCGACGACCTGCCGGCCATGAAGCAGGCCATCGCACGGCTGGCCGGCGAGGGGGGTTCCACCACCATCCTGCACCGTGCCCGCCACGCACAGGGGCACTACGTCTGGGTGGAAGCGCTGGCACGTCGCATCGTCGGCCCCGACGCCAGCGTCGAGATCGTCTTCGCCGGCCGCGACGTCAGCACCCGGGTGCGCGCCGAGCAGGCGCTGGAATCGGCCCAGGCCCGCCTGCGCGCCGTCACCGACAACATCCCGGCGCTGATCGCCCACATCGACAGCCAGGAGCGCTACAGCTTCCTCAACGCCCACGGCCACCGCCTGTTCGGGCTGCCCGACCACGACGCGATCGGCAAGACGGTGCGCGAGGTCCGCGGCGAAGCCATCTACAGCGAGGTGAAGGAACACATTGCCGCCGCCCTGCGCGGCGAACAGGTCACCTTCGAAGGCCAGTCCACCCTGGGCGGGCGCAGCTACTCCTACCAGACCAGCTACGTGCCCGACTTCGGGGCGGACGGGCAGCGCAACGGCTTCTTCGCATTCACCTTCGACATCACCCAGCTCAAGGACGCCGAGAGCCGCCTGGAGCAGATGGCCCGGTTCGATTCGCTCACCGGGCTGGCCAACCGGCGCTACTTCGACGAGCGCCTGGCCGCCACCATCGCCCGCTGCCGGCGCCAGGGCGCGCCGCTGGCGGTGCTCTACCTGGACATCGACCGGTTCAAGCCGATCAACGACGCGCACGGCCACGAGGCCGGCGACCAGGTGCTGAGGGTCTTCGCGCAGCGCCTGAAATCCTGCGTGCGCGAGGGTGACCTGGCGGCGCGCATCGGTGGCGACGAATTCGCACTGCTGGCCGAGGGTGCCGCGGGGCCCGGGGACGCCGAGAGCATCGCCGCCAAGGTGATCGCGATGATGGCCGAGCCGATCGAACTGCCTGGCACCGCGCTGGCCGTGACCGCCAGCGTCGGCATCGCCTTCAGCCGGCGCTCGGTGACGGCCGACCGGCTGCTGGTCACCGCCGATGCCGCGCTCTACCAAGCCAAGGCGGCCGGCCGCAATACCTGGCGGCTGTCGCAGATCGACTGACGCCCCGCGAGGGCGCGCGGCTTGGCCAACGTTCATGCGCGGCTTGGTTCAATGGCGTACCGACATGCCGCACGGAAACCACCCACCATGATCCGCACCCTCCTTGCCCTGTCGCTCCTGGCCGGCCTGCCCCTGTCCGCACAGGCCCAGTGGCAGCCCACCGCCGAGCTGGGCGTGGTGAACACCACCGGCAACTCCGACACCACCAGCGTGAACGGCAAGTTCGCCCTCAGCGGCGAAGACGAGGCCTGGACCCACGACTACTACCTGGCCGCGCTGCGCGCCGAATCGAGCGACGAGCTGACCGCCAATCGCGCCGAGTTCGGCGCCAAGGCCGCGCGCAAACTGGGCGAGCGCAGCTACCTGGGCGGCGTGTCCCGCTACGAGGACGACGACTTCTCCGCGTATCGCTACCAGGCCACGCTGGCCGTGAACTACGGCATCGAGGCGTTCAAGGACGACAAGCGCGTGCTGCTGCTCGAGGCCGGCCCCGGCCTTCGCCGCGCGAGCCTGGCCGAGTCGGGTGAGTCCGAGCAGGACGCGCTGCTGCGCGGTTTCGCCGACTACCAGCACCAGGTCACCGACAGCACCCGCCTTTACAGCACGCTGCTGGTGGAGTCGGCGCAGGACAACACGTTCGTACAGAACGACGTCGGCATCGCCGTCAGCATCAATCGATCGCTCGCGCTCAAGGCCGCGCTGCAGGCCCGCCACAACACCGACGTGCCCGCCGACCGCGAGCGCACCGACACGCTGGCGTCGGTGAACATCGTCTGGTCGCCGCGCGCCCAGGCCGACTGAGGCGCGCGCCGGCGCGGGGCGCCTTTGACGCGGCACCATCGCAGCACCTAGCCTGCGGCCTTCACCACGCCGCAGGCATGCCCGCCCGATGAAGCCGTCCTCCGTCCGGATCCAACCGCTGCTGCAGCGCCTGCCGGCGATCCTGGCGTTTCCCGCGGCGCCGTCGATGCTGTGGATGCTGCTGGCGCTGTGCGCGCTGAGGCTGCTGGCACACCTGCCCAACCTGCTGGGCCTGGCCTTCGAGCTGGGCTTCTGGGTGATGGGTTTCAAGCTGGCGGTGGAAGCGCTGGTGAACACCGCGCACGGCCGGCTCGAGGCCCTGGGCGGCAATGACGTCGGCGCCACCGACGGCGAGGCGGTCAAGCAGCTGCTGCTGCAGGTGTTGGTCTCGCTGGCCATCATCGGGGTGGCGGTCTGGGTGGGCAGGGTGCCGGCGCTGGTGATGCTGGGTTTCACCGTGCTGCTGCTGCCGGCCGCCATCATCATGCTGGCGATCGACCAGAGCCTTCTCCGGGCCCTCAACCCGTTGGCCTGGGCAACGCTGATTGGCCGGCTGGGCGCACGCTACTTCGCGGCGGTGGCGGTGCTGGCGGCGCTGGTGGCCCTGTCGCTGGTGGCGCAGGTGGCGTTCGCGATGCTGCTGCCCTACGACATGGGCACGCTGCCGGGCGGCTTCGTCAGCCTGTACTGCCTGGTCGCGGGCTACCACCTGCTGGGCTACCTGATCTACGAGAACCACATCGCGCTGGGCCTGGACATTGCGCCCGCGGTGCCGCGCGCCACGCTTGCCAATCCGATGGAGGACGAGGCCGTGGCCGGCGCCGATGCGCTGGCGCGCGACGGCCAGCACGCCGCGGCCGCCGACCTGCTGCAGCAGATGTTCCGCGGCCGCGGTGCCTCCGACCCGGTGCACGACCGCTACCGCCAGTGCGTGGTCGCGGCCGGCGACACGCCGCGGCTGGTGAAGCATTCGCGCGAATACATCGGCAGCCTGCTGGCCACCGGCAAGGACAAGCGTGCCCTGGCCGTCGCCACCGAAACCCTGGCGCACGACCCCTCGTTCCGGCACGAGCTGCCCGACGACGTGGCGCGGCTCGTGGCCCAGGCCGCGAAGACCGGCCAGGCCCAGCTGGCGGTCTCCCTGGCCCAGGATTTCGAGGCCCGCTTCCCCGGCAGCGAGCGCGCGCCGGAGGTGGTGCTGGCCGCGGCCACGCTGATGGCCGAGCGGCTGGGGCAGGAACAGGCCGCCCATGACCGCCTGCTGGCCTGCGCCCGCCGGCATCCGGGCCATCCGATGGAACCGGCGCTGCGCGAGGCGCAGGCCTCGGCCCAACGACTGCTTGAAATTGCCCGGCGCGCCGGCGCCCAGGGGTGACCAACGGCAGGGAATGACTTCCGGCCCATGGCCGGCGTGGTTAGGTGTTGTAGATTACCAACACACCAACTCACGGAGCTTCCCATGAAGACCCTCAGCGACTTCTACCGCCTTTTCCCGAGCCGCCCGGCCCTGGTCGAACAGCCCGCCCCGGCCGCCGCGCCGCGGGTCGTGGAGACCTCCGCTGCACCGACCCCCGTGCGCCTTTCCGCGCGCTACCGCCAGCGCGACTTCGGCACCGGCTACGGCCGCAGCAGCGGTTACGCCATGGACAGCCGCTACACCGCCGACCGCGACCACGCGCTGCTGCGCGTCTGCTGAGCCGTTCCCCGGGACGCTCAGCCCCGGCCCGGCATGGCGCCCGCGCCCTTGAGCTGTTTCCGGCAAGCCGTCATTCCCGCAGCGTGCGGTTGAACAGCGCGATGGCTTCGCCCCAGGCCACGGCCGCCGCCGCCTCGCTGTAGCGCGGCGTGGTGTCGTTGTTGAAGCCATGCAGCGTGTCGGCCGGCTGCAGCAGCCGATAGGTCACGCCCGCCGCCTTCAGGGCCTGTTCGTAGGCGGGCCAGCCCGCGTTGACGCGCTCGTCGCCCGAGGCCAGCACCACCAGCAGCTCCGCCTTGATCCTGCCCACGTCGGCCAGCGGCGCCGCACTGCCATAGAACGGCACGGCGGCCCGGAGCCCGGGCAGGCGCGTGGCCAGGAAGTTGACGATGGCGCCGCCGTAGCAGAAGCCGATCGCGCCCATGCGGCCATTGCCGCCCTCCACGCCGGCGAGGAAGGCCGCCGCGGCCAGCATGTCCTCGCGGGTCTTGGCCTGGTCGAGCTGCTGGAACAAGGCTCGCGCGGAATCCTCGTCGCCCGGGTAGCCACCCAGCGGGAAAAGCGCGTCGGGTGCGAAGGCGATGAAGCCGGCCAGCGCGATGCGGCGGGCGACGTCCTCGATGTGCGGGTTCAGGCCCCGGTTCTCATGCACCACCAGCACCAGCGGCAGCGGGTCGCTGACGCCCGCGGGCCGCGCCAGGTAGCCCCGGCCCTTGCCGTGGCCGCCGGGTGACTCGAACTCCACGAACTCCGCCTTCAGCCGCGCATCGTCCGGCTTGACCTGCTGGGCGGCCGCGAAGTCCGGCGTCAGCGCCGCCAGCATGCCGGTGGCCGCCGCCGCGCTGATGGCCAGCCCGGACGTGCCCTTGAGGAAACCGCGGCGATCAATCAGCCCATGCACGTACTGGTCGAACAGCCGCATCACGGCGGGGTCGAAATCCTGTGCGGTCTTGCGGGGCTTGTCGGGCATGGCGGCCTCTCCGGGGACGGGCGGCCATGATTCCACCGTCGCCGTATGGCCGGGTGAAGGCAAGCCTTGTCACGTTTGGCGCGGTGGGGTCGTCCATGGTGTTGTCGAGTGCGCGCCACCCCTGTCTCTTGGGCCATACCGGCCCCGTGCACATGACCTACCATTCACGCGCCGATCGAGGGAATCGGCTGCGGTCCACCAGCCATATAGGGGAAACACATGTCGCACCTGATCAACATCTTCCTGGAGCCCGGGAAAGCCTTCGCCGAGCTCAAGGACAAGCCGACCTTCCTGGTGCCCGCGCTGATCGTGGTCGGTGCCTCCATGGCCTCGGCCCTGGCCTATTTCCAGACCGTGGACCCGGAGTGGTTCTCGGCCCAGCAGGTGGCGGCCATGGTGGCGCAGGGCAACACCAAGGCCGAGATCGCCCAGGTGCAGCAGTTCATGCCCGGCGCGCGCGCTTCCGGCTGGATCGCGGCGGGCACCATGCCGGTGGTGTTCGCCATCATGTTCAGCCTGTATGGGCTTTATTACTGGCTGGCGGGCAAGGTGGCCGGCCAAGCCGTTTCCTTCAGGCAGGGCGTCTCGCTGTCCGCCTGGTCCTTGATGCCGATGCTGGTGGGCGCCGTGGTCGCCCTGGCGGCGGTCTTCACCAGTTCGCCGCAAAGCACGTTCGAGTCCATGCAGATGCTCAACGTGGACCCGCTGCTGGTGCAGCTGCCGTTGGACAATGCCTGGTCCTCGCTGGCCAAGGGCTTCAGCCTGCTCAACCTCTGGGTCTGGTTCCTCGCCGCGCTGGGCTGGAAGACCTGGTTCCGCACCGGCTGGGGCCAGGCGCTGGTTGTCGTGCTGCTGCCCAGTCTGGTCATTTACGGCATCTGGGCGGCCTTCGCTGCGTTCTGATCCCCTTTCTTCGATTTCCGGAAAACCGCATGAAGCCCAACAAGAAGATCCTGGTCGCGCTGGCGATCGTGGCCCTGATCGCCACCGCCCTGGTGATCAAAGCCCGTCGCGGCGACTCGAGCAAGCAGGTGGCGGTGGCGGTGGCCTCCGAGCAGGCCATCCGCCCGACCATCCTGGCGTCGGGCGTGCTGGCTTACCTCAACGAGGTCAACCTGACCTCGGAAGTGGTGGCCAAGGTCCGCGAGATCCTGGTCAAGGAAGGCGACACGGTGGTCGAGGGCCAGCTGCTGCTGCGGCTGGACCCCGAAACCTACCGCAATGCGATCGAGCGCGAAGAGGCCAGCCGGCGCCAGGGCGTGATCAGCATCGAGCGCCAGCGGCTGGCGCTGGCGCTGGCCGAGAAGAAGCTGGCGCGCGGCGCGCAGCTGTTCGAACGCAAGATGATCGGCCAGAGCGAATACGACGACCTGCGCAACGCCCGCGACCTCACCCGCGTTGAGCTCAAGAGCAGCGAAGAGGCCCTGCGCCGCGCCGACGCCATCCTGGGCGAGGCGCGCGAGCAGTTCAGCAAGACCGACATCCGCTCGCCGATCGGCGGCGTCATCGTGGCGCTGCCGATCAAGGTCGGCGAAACCGCCATCGCCTCCACCAACGCCTTCGCCGGCGCGCAGCTGATGAAGATCGCCGACACCTCGGCCATCCAGGCCGAGCTGATGGTGGACGAGGCCGACGTGTCCAAGATCGCGCTGGGCCAGGACGTGAACGTCTACGCGGCCGCCTATCCCGACCTGGCCCTGGTGGGCAAGGTGCACCAGATCGCGCTGGCCCCGACGCTGGTGAACCAGGGCCGCTCGTACGAAGTCACGGCGCTGCTGGAGGCGCCCAAGGACATCGCGCTGCGTTCGGGCATGAGCGCGCGTGCCGACATCTTCCTCGGCGACGGCGGCAACAAGCTGGCCGTGCCGGTGGAAGCGGTGGGCACCGACGTGGACGAGGCCAAGAAGGCGACGCGCTTCGTCTGGGTGGACCGCGACGGCCTGGCCCGCAAGGTCACGGTGGAAGTGGGCCTGTCGGACGACAAGTGGGAAGAAATCACGTCGGGCCTCAAGGCCGGCGACCGCGTCATCACCGGGCCGGGCAAGGTGGTGCGCGGCCTGGTGGAAGGCGAGCGCGTCAGCGAGATCGAAGAGAAGTCCGACAAGGACAGCGATGCCGCCGACGAAAGCGACATCGAGGTCGAGGTCACCGACGAATGATCCGCCTCACCGGCATCGTCAAGCGCTACGTGATGGGCGAGGAGACGCTGATGGCACTGGCCGGCGTTGACCTGCACATCGGCCGCAACGAGTACGTCGCCCTGATCGGGCCTTCGGGCTCGGGCAAGTCCACGCTGATGAACCTCATCGGCTGCCTGGACACGCCCAGCGAAGGCACCTACGTGCTCAACGGCCGCGACACCTCCACCATGAACGACAACGAGCTGGCCCAGGTGCGCAACCAGGAGATCGGCTTCGTGTTCCAGAGCTTCCACCTGCTGCCGCGCCTGACGGTGCTTGAAAACGTGATGCAGCCGCTGGTGTATCGCGGCATGCCGCGCGCCGAGCGCAAGGCGCTGGCCACCGAGGCGCTTGAAAAGGTGGGCCTGGGCAACCGCCTGGGCCACCGCCCGAACCAGCTTTCCGGCGGCCAGCGCCAGCGCGTCGCGGTGGCGCGGGCGCTGGTGGGCAAGCCGTCCATCCTTCTGGCCGACGAACCCACGGGCAACCTGGATTCGCGCACGTCGGCGGAGATCATGGCGCTGTTCGACGAAGTGCACCGCAGCGGCCAGACCGTGGTGGTGGTGACGCACGAACCGGACATCGCCGCCTACTGCGAGCGCACCCTGCGCGTGAACGACGGCAAGATAGTCCAGGACACCCGCAACCCGCCCCGCGTGCCGGGCACCGTGCCGGGAGGCCATTGATGTACGCCTTCATCGAAGCGTTCCGCGCCGCGCTGACCAGCCTGATGGGTCACCGCATGCGCAGCTTCCTCACCACGCTGGGCATCCTGATCGGCACCGCGTCGGTGATCGCGGTGGTGTCGCTGGTGCAGGGCTTCTCCAAGTCCATCTCCGACCAGTTCGCCGACCTCGGTGGCAGCACGCTGACGCTGCAGGCCTACACGCCGTTTTCCGAGGCCAGCGTGGGCAAGGAGAACCGCCTGAGCTTCAACGACGTGGACACGCTGCGCTACCGCGTGGCCGGCGTCGACCAGGTGGTGCCGACGATGTTCATCCCCTTGGCGTCCGCCGGCTACCGCGGCCGCTCGGCCAGCCCGCAGGTGCTGGCCACCACCGCCGAGTACCCGGCCGTGCGCGGCAACTACCCGGAAAAGGGCCGCTTCATCGTCGCCAGCGACGACGTCGGCCGTCGCCGCGTGGCCGTCATCGGCGCCAAGGTGATCGAGGACCTGGAGCTGCCCGACGACCCGATCGGCGAGTTCATCCGCGTCGGCAGCGAGTGGTTCAAGGTCGTGGGCGTGATGGAGAAGCGCGGCGAGATCTTCGGCTTCAACCAGGACAGCATCGTGCTGATCCCGTTCGACGTGGGCCGGGCGATGACGGGCAACAACGTCGAGCCGCGCATGTCGGTCTCGTTCACCGCGGTCAGCCTGGAAGACGTGGAGGCGCTGCGTGAGCGCACCAAGCGCGCCATCCGCGTGTCGCGAAAGATCAGGCCTGGCGAGGAAGACGACTTCCGGGTCGAGGCCGCGGATTCGTTCGTCAAGCAGTTCGAAAGCATCACCGCCACCGCCACCGCGGTGCTGGCCGGCGTGGTCAGCATCTCGCTGCTGGTGGGCGGCATCGGCATCATGAACATCATGCTGGTGTCGGTGACCGAGCGGACGCGCGAGATCGGCATCCTCAAGGCGCTGGGCGCGACGCGGCGGGACATCCTGGTGCAGTTCCTGCTCGAGGCCGGCCTGCTGGCGCTGCTGGGCGGCCTGATCGGCATCGTGCTGGGCATCGGCATCGGCCTGGGCGTGGCCAGCCTGATCCCGGGCTTCCCGCCGGCATCGGTGCCGCTGTGGGTGATCCTGGCCGCCGCGGGTTTCTCGGCGCTGGTGGGCGTGGTGTTCGGCATCATGCCGGCCTCGAAAGCCGCGAGCCTCGACCCCATCGAAGCCCTCCGCTACGAATAACCCCCATTGGCCCACCCCGGAAAAGGGTGGGCTACGGGCGCGGGGCGAGGCGTTCGAGCAGCTCCAACTGGCGGTTCTGCAGGGCCACCAGGTCGTTCCACTGCTGGCCGCGCATCAGGTCCATCTTCTCGTGCAGCAGCATGATCTCGATTTCGGCCTTGAGGTTGACCTCGTAGTCGTGGAGCGCGTTGCGGCGGTCCTTCTCGGCCTGGCGGTTCTGTGACATCAGGATGATCGGGGCCTGGATGGCCGCGAGCATGGACAGGCACAGGTTGAGCAGGATGTAGGGGTAGGGGTCGAAGGTGCTGCCGGACTTCGCCAGCAGCACCGCATTGATGCCGATCCAGGCGGCAAGCACGGCGAAAAACAGGAAGATGAAGGGCCAGGATCCGCCGAACGACGCCACCGCGTCGGCCGCGCGGTCGCCGAAGCTCGATCCGTCGCGCTCGTCCAGGCTGGTGTCGCGGGCGATGTGCTTGCGCCCGGCGATGTGCCGGGCCACCTTGCGGGCCGTTTCATCCAGCGCGTCCAGGGACGCACCAAACAGCCTTCTTGCCGCTTCGTCATCCGGCTTGACCATCACAACCTCCACCAACGCTGCAGGAAACCTCGGACGAAAAGGGGTCAGAGCGCCGCGCGGGAGGGGCCGTTGGGCTCGAGCACGATCTTGCCGTCGCGGGCGCCGCTGGCGGCGGCCTGCACGGCCTGCTTGATGTGGTCCAGGTCGTAGGTGGCCTGCACGCGGGCCTCGAGCTTGCCTTCGGCGATGAGCTTGGCGATTTCGCCGAACACCGCCATGCGCTGCGGCGGCGTGGCCTTCTTGAACCACTGCGACAGCCAGAAGCCGCGCAGCGTGATGTCGCGGAAAACGAAATAGCGCGGCGAGATCATGCAGCGCTCGCCGCTCATCGCGCCGTAGTTAACCAGCGTGCCGCCTTCCGCCAGGCAGCGGGCCAGGTTTTCCGTGGCCACGCCGCCGATGCAGTCGATGGCCAGCTTGATCGGCGCGCCGCCGGTGACGGCGTGCACGCGCTTGGGCAGGTCGTCGGCGTCCACCACCACGTGCTCGGCGCCGCTGGCCTTCACCGCGTCGATGGCCGAGGCGCGGCGCACCACGTTGACGGTGTTGATGCCGCGCAGCTTGGCCAGCTGCACCAGGTAGCCGCCGACGGCCGAGTTGGCCGCGTTCTGGATCACCCAGTCGCCCGGCTGGAGGTCGACGAACTCGGTGAGCATCAGCAGCGCCGTCGGCGGATTCACCGTCAGCATGCTCAGCTGCACCGGGTCGACGCCCGAGGGCAGGGCGACCAGGTGCTTGGCCGGCAGGTCCAGGTGGGTGGTCCAGGTGCCGCAGCCCACGGGCAGCAGCACCACGGTGCCCACGGCCAGGTTCGCCACGTCCGCAGCCGCTTCGATCACCCGGCCCACGCCCTCGTTTCCGCCCACGGCGGGCAGCGGCGGCAGGATGCCGTACTCGCCGGTGAGCGTGAGCACGTCGGACGGATTGATCGGCGCGGCCAGCACGGCGACGCGCACGTGGCCATCGGCCAGCGGCGGCAGCTCGAAATCAACCGTGTGGATGACGTCCTGCGGCACGGGGCCGCGTTCGTTGTACTGCGTGCGGCGGGCTTTGATCGGATGCATGGCTCAGGCCTTGTCTTGCTTCAACCAGGTGAGGCGCCAGGAAGCGCCGGCTTCGCCCATGGCCTGGGCGAGGGGTTTCAACGCGGGTTCGATCTCTTTCTCGATCTGCCACGGCGGGTTCACCAGCAGCATGCCACTGCCGTTCATGCGCAGGGGAGAGTCGTCGGGGCGCACCAGCAGCTCCACCGCCAGCAGCGACTTGGCCGGCAGTGCCGACATCTTGCGGAAGAACGGATGCAGGCTGGGCCGCTGCTTGATCGGGTACCAGATCGCGAACATGGCCTGCGGGAAGCGCAGCAGGGCGTCGCCCACGGCGGCCACGATCAGCGGGTACTCGGCCTCCTGCGCTTCGTAGGGCGGGTCCACCAGCACCAGCGCACGCCCGATGCGGGTGGCGCCGTCCTTGGGCGGCAGCATGGCCTTGATGGCGGCGTAGCCGTCGCGGTGGTGCACGTGCGAGCGCGGGTCCGAGGCCAGCACGGCCTTGAGCGCCGCGGCCTCGTCGGCCACCACCTCGCAGGCGGCGAACCGGTCCTGGGGCCGCAGCGCCTGCGACACCAGCAGCGGCGAACCGGGGTAGCTGTCGGGCGCACCGGCCTGGCTGGCTTCCACGGCCTTGAGGAAACTGGCCAGCGCCGCCGGGCCCGTGGCCTTGGCGGCCCACACCTTGCGGATGCCCGACTTGGCCTCGCCGGTCTTGGTGGCCTGGCCGCCGGTGAGGTCGTAGCGCCCCCGTCCCGCATGGGTGTCGAGCACGAAGAAGGGGGCTTCCTTGCGCTTGAGCGCATCGAGCAGCGCGATCAGCACCAGGTGCTTGAGCACGTCCGCGTGGTTGCCTGCGTGGAAGCCGTGTCGGTAGTTCATGCCGGCAGTTTATAGGGCATGGCGTCCGGCAGGGTGGGTTGGACGGGTGGCTCTGGTATCTTCCGGCGGTCCCTTCGAGGCTTGCCCATGAAAACCCTGTTCCGGTTCGTCCGCTGGCTGCTGCTGGCCGCCTTCCTGCTGGCCAGCGCCCTGGTGCTGCACACGATCTACGGCAAGCCCCTGCAGATCGGCTGGTTCTACGAGCGGGTGTTCATCGAATACGCCGTGGACGACCCCGAAATGCTGACCAGCCTGGGCATCCTGCCGCCCTGGCTGGACTGGTACAGCGACGACCTGACCGACCGCTCGCTGGCGCGCGAGGAAGAGACCCTGGCCAAGCTGCGCGACGACCTGGCCACCCTGCGAAGCTACGACCGTGCCGGCATGGACGAGAGCGCGCAGCTGTCCTACGACGTGCTCGACTATTTCCTGACCGTCCAGGCCGAGGGAGAGCGCTTCGGCCACCACAACTACCCGCTCAACCAGCTGTTCGGCATCCAGAGCAACTTCCCCACCTTCATGGCGACCCAGCACCGGGTGGGCTCGGCCAGCGACGCGGAAAACTACATCGCGCGCCTGGGCAAGGCCCCGATGATGGTGGACCAGGTGCTGGAAGGGCTGCGCGTGCGCGAAACGGCCGGCATCCTGCCGCCCACGTTCGTGGTGGAAAAGGTGCTGGCCGAAATGCGCGCCTTCACCGCGGCGCCTGCGAAGGACAACATCCTGTACAGCTCGTTCGCGGAAAAGCTGGGCAAGCTGCCGGCCGGCACCCTGGCCGACGGCGAGCGCGACGCGCTGCTGGCCCAGGCCGAAACCGCGATCACCGGCCAGGTCTACCCGGCCTACGGCAAGTTCATCGCCTACTACGACACGCTGCTGGCCAAGACCACCGGCAACCACGGCGTCTGGGCCTTGCCCGACGGCGCGGCGTTCTACGCCTGGTCGGCACGCATGCACACCAGCACCGACATGACGCCGGCGCAGATCCACCAGCTGGGCCTGGACGAAGTGGCGCGCATCGAAGTCGAGATGAACGACATCCTGGTCGCGCAGGGCCTGACGGAAGGCAGCGTGGGTGCGCGCATGCAGGCGATCTCCGTGCGCCCGGACCAGCTGTATCCCGACACCGACGAAGGCCGCGCTGCGATCATCGCCGACTTCACGCGCATCATCGCCGAGGTGGACGCCGGCATCGGCGAACAGTTCAACGTGCGGCCCAAGCAGGGCGTGACCGTCGAGCGCGTGCCCGAGTTCCGACAGGCCACCGCGCCGGGCGCCTACTACAACCCGCCGGCGATGGACGGCACGCGGCCGGGCACCTTCTACATCAACCTGCGCAGCACCGCCGAGATCGCGCGTTTCGGCATGCGCACCCTGGCCATCCACGAGGCCATCCCGGGCCACCACTTCCAGACCACGATCCAGCAGGAACTCACCGGCGTCCCGACCTTCCGCAAGGTGCTGCCCTTCACCGCCTTCTCCGAAGGCTGGGCGCTGTACAGCGAGCGCCTGGCCTGGGAAATCGGCCTGCAGGACGACCCGCTGGACAACCTGGGCCGACTGCAGGCCGAGATGTTCCGCGCCGTGCGCCTGGTGGTGGACACCGGCTTGCACGACAAGCGCTGGACCCGTGAGCAGGCCATTGCCTACATGCTGGACAAGACCGGCATGCCCGAAACCGACGTGGTGGCGGAGATCGAGCGTTACCTGGTGATGCCGGGCCAGGCGCTGGCCTACAAGGTGGGCATGAACAAGATCCTGGCCCTGCGCGAGAAGGCGAAGGCGGCGCTGGGCCCGAAGTTCAAGCTCAGCGATTTCCACGACCTGGTGCTGACCGGCGGTGACCTGCCGCTGGCGCTGCTGGAGCGCCGCGTGGACACGTGGATCGGGCAGCAGGCCGCGAAGTGAGCCCGCGCGCCACGGTGCGCCGTTTCGGCGGCGCGTTGCCCGGGCCCTGGCTCGACGACGTGGCGCGGCTGCGCATCGCGGTGTTCCGCGACTGGCCGTATCTCTACGACGGTGATCTCGCCTACGAACGGGAGTACCTGTCGGCCTACGCAGCGTCGGCCGACAGCGTGTTCGTCCTGGCGTTCGACGGCCAACGCGTCGTGGGCGCGGCCACCGGCCTGCCGCTGGCCGACGACACCGACGAGTTCCAGCGGCCGTGGCGCGACGCCGGGCGAGCGGTGGACGAGGTGTTCTATTTTGGCGAATCAGTGCTGTTGCCGGCGTATCGCGGGCAGGGCATCGGCCATGCCTTCTTCGACGAGCGCGAGGCGCATGCGCGTGCCCTCGGCCGCTTCGCGCGTACCGCCTTCTGCGCGGTGGATCGGGACGATGGCGACCCGCGCCGGCCCGCGGGCCACCGCGGCAACGAGGCCTTCTGGACCCGGCGCGGCTACGTGCGCCAGCCCGGCCTCACGGTGCGCCTGGCGTGGCACGAGCTGGGCGAAGCCGCACCGTCGGAAAAGCCGCTGACCTTCTGGGCGCGGCCGATCACCCCGTAACGGGGGCGATCCAGAGGGAGAGCGAGGCCAGCGCGCAGCCGATGGCGGTCGCGGCCAGCACGTCGCTGGGGTAGTGCAGGCCCAGCACCACGCGCGAGATCGCCACGCAGGCGGTGAACGGCAGCAGCACCCACGCCAGCACCGGGTAGTGCGCCAGCGCCACCACGGTGAACGACACCGCGTGCAGCGTGTGGCCCGAGGGGAAGCTGAATTCGTCCAGCGGCGCGATCCAGGCCTGGATGCGGCGGTCGGCGGCGCAGGGGCGCGGGCGTTTCGTCCAGCGCTTGAGCTTGCGGTACAGGATGAGCGCGACCACGCCGGTGGCGGCCAGGTGCGCCGAGGCGTCGAGGCCGCGCCAGCCATCGAACAGCACCAGCCCGGCCATCAGCGCGTACCAGAAAGCGCCGTCGCCCAGCCGGCTGATCATGCGGAACCAGGCGCGCACGACGCCGCGTGCGCCCCAGCGATTGGCGGCCAGGCACCAGCCGTGCTCGCGGGAAGCGAGCTGGCGGGTGCGGGCGTTCAAGCCGCTTCCCGCCGGTCGCTGAGCGCGCCGAGCAATGCGGCGAAGTCGGCGGCCACCTTGCCCGGGTGCAGGTGCAGCACCGCCTGGCGCGCCGCGGCGCCCAGCGCGTCCAGGTCCGGGCGCAGCGCGGTGGCCAGGAAGGCGTCGAGGTAGCCGGACTCGTCGCCGAACGCCACCGTGGCGCCGTGCTCGCCGTGGCGCAGGTGTTCGCGCGCGGCGCCGTAGTCGAACGCCACCGTGGCCAGGCCACTGGCCATGGCTTCGAGCGTGACGTTGCCGAACGTTTCCGACAGGCTGGGGAAGCAGAACACGTCGGCACTGGCGAAGTGCCGCGACAGGCTTTCGCCGCGCTGCACGCCGGTGAAGATGAAGTCCGGGTTGGCCGCCTGCAGTTCGGCGCGCGCCGGGCCGTCGCCGACCCAGACGAAGCGGGCATCGGGCCGCGACTGCTGCAGCTGGCGGAAGCTGCGCACGGCCAGCGGCAGGTTTTTTTCCGGCGCGATGCGGCCGACGCTGAGCACCACCGGGCCGTCGCCGGCGCCCCAGGCCTCGCGCAGCCCCAGGTCGCGCCAGCCCGGGTGGAATTCGCGCGTGTCCACCGCGCGGCCCAGCCGCAGCACGTGGCGGAAGCCCTGCTGGGCCAGCGATTCCTGCAGCTCGCGGGTCGGCACCAGGGTGGCGTCGGCCTTGTTGTGGAAGCGGCGCAGCCAGGAGAACACCCAGGGGCTGAGGAAGCCGGCGCCGTAGCGGCCCACGTAGTCGTCAAAGCGCGTGTGGAAGCCGGTGGCCACCGGGATGCCCATGCGCCGGCAGGCGCGCAGCGCCGACCAGCCCAGCGGGCCTTCGGTGGCGATGTACACCGCGTCCGGGCGCTGCGCCTGCCAGCGCGCCGTCAGCCGCTTGCCCGCGGGCAGGCCGAAGCGAAGGCCCGGGTAGCGCGGGATCGGCGCGCCTTCCACCAGCATCACGTCCGGATCGGGCCGCGTGCCCTCGTCGTCGCGCTGCGGGCGCACCACGCCGACCGAGTGGCCGAGCTGGCGCAGGCCCTGTTCGAGCGACTGCACGGTGAGCGCGACGCCGTTGACGTCCGGCGGGTAGGTTTCGGTGACCAGTTCGACGTGCAGGAGTCTGTCCATGCCCGCCACTTTCGCGCCGGTGCATTCCAGCGCGGTGACAGCGGTGTGGCACGGATGTGACGGGCGGGGCTCAGCCCGCCTTGAGCCGCAGTGTGCGGCCGATGTCCTGCAGGTACTCGCGCTCGGTGTCGAGGTCGGAGCGGGTGAGGGGATGGCCGTCGAGCCAGCGCCCGGGCAGCCCCAGCGTGAGCGTGTCGCCGTCCACGTCCAGGCGGACGTCGGGCAGCGGGTCGCGGTCGTGGCTGCGGTGCAGCAGCACGGCCAGACGCAGCAGCAGGGCGCAGCGCTGGGCGCTGGCCACCAGGCGGTCGGGCAGCTTTTCGAAGCTGCCCTGGCTCAGCGCGCGGCGCTGGTTGCGCACCAGGGCGGCCAGGATCTGCTGCTCCGTGCGCGAGAAGCCGGCGATGTCCGAATGCTCCACCACGTAGGCGCCGTGCTGGTGGTACTGGCTGTGGGCGATGGCCAGGCCCAGCTCGTGGATGCGCGCCGACCAGGACAGCACGCGGCGGTCGTCGGCCTCGAGCTTCCAGTCGGCTTCCACCTGGTCGAACAGCCCCAGCGCCGTGGCTTCCACACGGGCCGCCTGCATGGCGTCCACGCCGTAGCGGTTGCACAGCGCGACGATGGACTCCTCGCGCGGATCGGTCTCGCTGGCGCGGCCGACCAGGTCGTACAGCACGCCTTCGCGCAGCGCGTTGTCGCTCACGTACATGCGGTCGATGCCCAGCTCGGCGAACGCCGCGTCCAGCACCAGCAGGCCGCCCGCGATGATCGGCCGGCGCTCGGCCGACAGCCCGGGCAGCCGGATGTCCTCGAGCCGGTCGAAGCCCAGCAGGCGCTCGCGGATGGCGTCCAGGCTCTCGGCGGTGATCGAGACCTTGGTGAGCTTCATGGCGATGGAGATGTCGCAGATGGCCTTGATGGTGCCCGACGAGCCCATCGCGTCATGCCAGCCGCGGGTGCGGTAGGTGTTGGCGAACTGCTGGAACTCGGCGGTGATCTCGGTGCGCGCGTCCTTCCAGCGCTTGCGCGACAGCTTGCCGTCGGCGAAGAAGCGCCGGGTGGTGGCGATGCAGCCCATCTGCAGGCTCTCGCGCTCCACCGCTTCGTAGCCCTGGCCGATGATGAACTCGGTGGAGCCGCCGCCGATGTCCATCACCAGCCGGCGCTTGCCCTCGGCCGGCGGACTGCCGTTGGCCACGCCCAGGTAGATCAGGCGCGCCTCTTCGCGGCCGGCCACCACGTCGATGCCGTGGCCCAGCGCGGTTTCGGCCGGCATCAGGAACATCTGCGGGTTGCTCAGCGCGCGCACCGTGTTGGTGGCGATGGCGCGCACGCGGTGCGGCGGGATGGCGCGCAGGCGCTGGCCGAAGCGCGCCAGGCATTCCAGCGCGCGCGGCATCACGTCGGGGTTGAGCCCACCGCGGCCATCCAGGCCCTCGGCCAGGCGCACGGTTTCCTTGATGCGGTCGACGATGCGCAGCTGGCCCAGCACGTACCGGGCCACCACCATGTGGAAGCTGTTGGAGCCCAGGTCGATGGCCGCGAGAAGGTCGCCGTCCTTGAGGGGCTGCTCGGCTTCGGTCGGCATCGTGGGTTATCCGCAGAGTTTGGCGAGTAGCGCGCCCTGCGCAGAATAAGGCATCTCGCCCTCCGCGGGCGACACCCGGCCGTAGCTGCCGTCCTCGTGCAGCAGCCAGGCGTTGAGGTTGTCGGCCAGGTAGTTGGCCAGCTCCTCGTCATAGACGCGCTGCGCCAGCGCCGGGTCGAGGATGGGGAAGCAGGTCTCGACGCGGCGCAGCAGGTTGCGCTCCATCCAGTCGGCGCTGGAGCAGAAGATCTCGGGCTTGCCGCCGTTGGCGAACCAGTAGACGCGGCTGTGTTCGAGGAAGCGGCCGATCACCGAGCGCACCGTGATGTTGTCCGACACGCCCGGCACGCCGGGGCGCAGGGAACAGGCGCCGCGCACGATCAGTTCGACCTTCGCGCCGGCCTGCGAGGCCTCGTACAGCGCCCGGATCACGTTGGGCTCGTTGATGGCGTTCATCTTGGCGATGATGTGGCCGCCCTTGCCGCTGCGGGCGTTCTTCGCCTCCTGCTCGATCTTCTTGAGCAGGCCCTTGTGCAGGGTGAAGGGCGACTGCAGCAGCTTGCGCAGCTTGATCTTGGGCGCCAGGCCCGACAGCTGGTGGAAGATGTCGTGCACGTCGGCGGCGATGTCCGGGTCGGCGGTCATCAGGCCGATGTCGGTGTACAGGCGCGCGGTGCCGGCGTGGTAGTTGCCGGTGCCCAGGTGCACGTAGCGCTGCAGTTTCTTGCCCTCGCGGCGCACGATCAGCATCATCTTGGCGTGGGTCTTGTAGCCCACCACGCCGTACATCACCTGCACGCCGGCTTCCTGCAGCTGGTCGGCCAGGCGGATGTTGGCCTCTTCGTCGAAGCGCGCGCGCAGCTCCACCACCACCGTCACGTCCTTGCCGTTGCGGGCCGCCGTGACCAGGTGGTCGATGATCTTGCTGTCCTTGCCGGTGCGGTAGAGCGTCTGCTTGATCGCCAGCACGTCGGGGTCGTTGGCGGCCACCTGCAGCAGGTCGAGCACCGACTGGAAGCTCTGGTAGGGATGGTGCAGCAGCACGTCGCCGGCGCGGATGGACTTGAAGGGCGTGTCCTCGTCGAGCTCGGCCGGCAGCTGCCGGAAGGGCCGGAACTTCAGCTCCGGCCGGTTCACCAGGTCGTACACCTGGGTGACGCGGTTGAGGTTCACCGGGCCGTTGATGCGGTACACGGCGTTCTCGGTGAGGCCGAAGTTCTGCAGCAGGATGTTGAGGATGGGCTTGGGGCAGTGCTCGGCGATCTCCAGCCGCACCGCGGGCCGGAAGCCGCGGCTGGCCAGTTCGTCCTTGAGCGCGCTGGCGAGGTTTTCCACTTCCTCCTCGTCCACGAACAGCTCGGAGTTGCGGGTGACGCGGAACTGGTAGGCGCCCTTGACCTTCATGCCGATGAACAGGTCGTCCACGAAGGCGGTGAGCACCGCCGACAGCAGCACGAAGTCGTGCTCGCCGCCCGATACGTCCGACGGCATCTTGATGATGCGGGGCAGCGAGCGCGGCGCGCGCACGATGGCCATGCCGCCGTGGCGGCCGAACGCGTCCTTGCCCTCCAGCACCACCACCACGTTGAGCGACTTGTTGAGGATGCGCGGGAACGGGTGCACCGGGTCCAGGCCCAGCGGCGACAGCACCGGCAGCAGTTCTTCGAGGAAATACTTGTGCAGCCAGCGCTTCTGCTTCGCGTTCCAGGCCTCGCGGCCCAGGATGCGGATGCCGGCCTCGTTGAGTTCGGGCCGCAGGGTCTCGTTCCAGTACTGGTACTGCTGCTGCACCAGCGCCGCGGCCTTGTCGTGGATCAGCTCCAGGGCGCGCGTGGGCGGGATGCCGTCGGGCGGCAGCGGACCGCCGAACTGCTGGGCGGTGCGCACGGTGGCGGCGCGGATCTCGAAGAACTCGTCGAGGTTGGTGCAAGAGATGCACAGGTACTTCAGCCGCTCGAGCAGCGGCACGCGCGGGTCGCGGGCCTGGGCCAGCACGCTGAAGTTGAATTCCAGCTGCGACAGTTCCCGGTTGAGGTACAGATCGGGCGCGTGGAGGTCGACGGTTTCTGGGAGGTCTGGGGTCATGGTCCGTGCGGATCGGTCGTGGGCGGCGGGGAACGCGCGCCGGGTCAGGGTCGAGTTTACGCCGGCTGGCCCGCAGGCTGGCCGTTCAGGCGCCGGTGCCGTCCCGCGCCCGCACCCGATCGAGCCCGAAAACGCAGGCGAAGGTGCTGCCCTTGCCGACCTCGCTTTCGATCTCCAGGCGGCCCTGGTGCAGGCTCAGCACGTGCTTGACGATGGACAGGCCCAGGCCGGTGCCGCCCGATTCGCGCGAGCGGCTGGTGGACACCCGGTAGAAGCGCTCGGTGATGCGCGGCAGGTGCTGGGCCGGGATGCCGTAGCCGCTGTCGCGCACGGCCAGGCGGGCGCCGCCGTCGGCGGTGCGCTCGAAGCGGATGGTGATGTCGCCGCCGGTGGGCGTGTAGCGCACGGCGTTGCTGACCAGGTTGGAGAAGGCGCTGTGCAGCTCCTTGGCCGAACCGGTGAGGTCCATGCCGGCCGCATCCTCCACGCGCACGGTGTGGCGGCCCTGGCTCAGCGCCTCGGCCTCGCGGCGCAGGGTCACCAGCATCGACGCCATGGACAGCGGCTCCTCGGGCAGGTGCTCCTGTGCCTCCAGGCGGGACAGGGTGAGCAGGTCCTCCACCAGCTGGGTCATGCGCTGGGACTGCCGGCGCATCTCTTCCACCATCACGGCCAGGTCCGGGTGCTCCTCGGGCTCGATCATGTCCAGGTAACCGTGTACGACGGTCAGCGGCGTGCGCAGTTCATGCGAGACGTTGGCGACGAAGTCCCGGCGCATCTGTTCCAGGCGCATCAGCTTGGTGACGTCGCGCACGACCACCAGCCACTGGGTGGGCGAGTAGGGGATCAGGCGAAGGCTGATGCGCACCAGCGGGTCGGCCGGGCTGGCCAGGTCGGTCAGCGGCTCGTCGGTGTGGCCGGCGGCCAGCCAGTCGCGCACGCGCGGCTGGCCCTCGAAACTTTCCAACAGGGCCGAGCCCAGGCTCTGCGGATAGCGCAGGCCCAGCAGGTGGCGCGCGGTCTTGTTGAACCAGACCAGGTGGCCGTCGCGGCGCTGGATGATCAGGGCGCCGTCGGGCATGGCGGTGGCCGCCTGGCGATAGGCGCGCAGCAGGCGCACCAGGCGCCGGCTGCGGGTGCGGTTTTCGGTCTGGCGGCGGTGGATCAGGGTCTCGAGCGCCGCCCACAGGCCCTGGCCGTCCACGGTGTGCAGCTGTTTGCGCCAGTCCAGGAAGCGCAGCACGCGGTAAAGGCGCCAGTAGGCGCGCGCCGCCAGCAGGGCGGTGGCGATGCCCATCGCCCACCAGGGCTCGCCCACCAGCAGCCCGATGCCGAGGGCCGCGGCGTAAAACAGCAGCATGCGGATGATCGACTGGCGCCAGGCCAGCTCCAGCAGCACCGATACGCTCATGGGCGACGGGCCGCCACGGTCAGGCCACCGCTGCGGAGAATCGATAGCCCGAGCCGCGCACGGTCTGCACCATGTCGTCCAGGCGGAACGGCTCCAGCGCCTTGCGCAGGCGGCGGATGTGCACGTCCACCGTGCGCTCTTCCACGTAGACGTTGCCGCCCCAGACGTGGTCGAGCAGCTGGGTGCGGGTGTAGACGCGCTCGGCGTGGGTCATGAAGAAGTGCAGCAGGCGGTATTCGGTCGGGCCCACGTGCAGCGGCTGGTCGCCGGCGAACACGCGGTGGGCGGCGCCGTCGATGCGCAGGCCGCCCACTGTCACGGAACCGTCATCTTCGTCTTCGCGCGAGCGGCGCATCACGGCGCGGATGCGCGCCAGCAGCTCGCGGGCCGAGAAAGGCTTGACCACGTAGTCGTCCACGCCCGACTCCAGGCCGCTGACGCGGTCGTTTTCCTCGCCGCGGGCGGTGAGCATGATGATCGGCACGTCGCGGGTGAGCTCGTCCTTGCGCCAGCGCCGCGCCAGCTCCAGGCCGCTGGCGCCGGGCAGCATCCAGTCGAGCAGGATCAGGTCGGGCACCCGTTCGGCGATGGCGGTCTGGGCCTCGCGGGCGTCGCCCGCATGCACGGGCTCGTACTCGCCCTTGCGCAGGGCATAGGCCACCATCTCGCGGATGGCGGGTTCATCGTCGACGATCAGGATGCGTTTCTGCACTGGGTTACCGTGTCACCGGGAGGGCCATGGCGCAAGTAGATAAAACTTTTGTGACCGGGCGGTGACAGGCCCGGCAGCCGGGCCTACTGGCGGTCGGGCCGCTGTTCCTCGGGGCGCACGCCCTGGCGCTGCATTTCCAGCACCACCGGCGTGATCGCGGCCATGCGGGCCTCGATCCGGGCGCGCTGGTAGTAGTCGAGGTCGTCGCGCTTCATCAGGCCGGCCAGCTGGTTGAGGGCGTCCACGGCGCGGCCGTTGAGGTAGGCCGTCTCGGCGTAGGCCTCGCCGGCCCGGACGATGTCGCCGGCCAGTTCGCTGGCCCGGGCGAAGTTGCGCTGGAACAGCGGGTCCTCGGCGCTCGTGGCCAGCAGCGGCCGCAGCACTTCCTGGGCGCGCCGGCCCGAGGCGAGGGTGGCCGTCTCGCCCAGTACCTGGGCATAGGTCAGGCGCACCGGGCGGCTGTCGGGGTGGCGGGCCAGCAGGGTTTCGAAGCGTTCGCTGGCCAGGGTCTTCCTGCCGGCGACGGCCGCGGTCTCGGCCCGCGCCAGTTCCAGCCACAGGTGCTGGGGATGGCGCTGCAGCAGCTCGTCCAGCGTGGCTTCGGCCTCGGCCGGGTAGCCGCCGCGCAGCTGGGCCAGGGCCAGGCCGTAGCGCTGGGGGTCGGTGGTGCGCACGCCCGGGGCGCGGGCCATGGCGCGGTATTCGCGCAGCGCCGCGGTGGGGTCCTGGGCGCTGAGCACGCGCAGCCGCTCGCGCACCCAGCCGAAGTCGTCGCCCGGTCCGGCGGCCGATTCACCGGCCAGGCTGTAGGCGCTGGGCAGCATCAGGCTGCTGGGCGCCCGCGACGTGGGGCCGGGCGTCGGCCGCTCCGCCGCCAGCTTCTGCGCCCGCTGGCGCGTTTCGCTGATGCGGGTGCTGGTGACGGGGTGGCTGCGCAGGTACTCGGGCACCTGGTAGCCGCCGCTGTTGCCGCGGTTGGCCTTCTGCATGCGCTCGAAGAAGTCGGCCATGCCGTTGGGCTCGTAGCCGGAGCGGGCGAGGGTCTGGATGCCGACGCGGTCGGCCTCGGACTCGTTGGAGCGGGTGTAGTCGATCTGGCGCTGCGCCATCAGCGCCATGGCGCCGGTGACCGCCGCAGCCGTGGCGTTGGAGCTCGAATCGGAGCTGCTGGAACTGCTGTTGCCCGCGGCCTGCGAGGCGGCGATGGCGCCGATCATGGCCAGCAGGATCGGGATCTGGTCCTTCTTGGCCCGTTCGACCGCGCGCAGCACGTGGCGCTGGCTGACGTGGGCGATTTCGTGGGCTACCACGCCCGCCACCTCGGACTCGCTTTCGGCCGTGATCACCAGCCCGGCGTTGACGCCGATGTAGCCGCCCAGGGTTGCGAAGGCATTGATCTGCCGGTCGCGCATCATGAAGAAGGTGAAGGGCTGGCGCGGGGTTTCGCTGGAGGCGGCCAGGCGGAAGCCCATCGCATGCAGCCAGTCGTCCACCAGCGGATCGTCCAGGACCATGCCCAGCCGGCGCAGTTCATAAAGGGTGTAGGCGCCGTATTGCGCTTCCACCGCCGGGTCGATCAGTTCGCCGGCCGACGAGCCGATGTCGGGCAGGGTGCTTTCCTGCGCGCGCGCGCCACAGGCCAGGCCCAGGGCCAGGACGAGGGTTGCAACGGGGAGCTCGATGCGCACGGCAACTCCAGCACGGGGATGGCCGAGGATAACGGCTCGCCGCTGTCGCGCGGGTGAATCCCCCGTTAACACGGCCGGTACACGGCCCGCAGCGTTGCAGGCCACGGCTGGCAAAGCGCGGCGGGCGCCGCCACACTTGCCCGGTCAACGGAGAACCCACGTGCCCACCATCACGATGTACACCACCGCCGTCTGCCCGTATTGCGTGGCGGCGAAGAATTTCCTCAAGTCGCGCGGCGCCAGCTGGCAGGAAGTGCGGGTCGACACCGACCCCCAGGCGCGCGCCACGATGATGCAGGCCAGCCAGCGCACGTCGGTGCCGCAGATCTTCATCGGCGACGTGCACGTGGGCGGTTACGACGACCTGGTGGCGCTCGACCGCGCGGGCGGGCTGAAGCCGCTGCTGGAGGGCGGCGCATGAGCGGGTCGGCCGATGACCGGGTGAAGGAGTTCACCGAATTCCGGATGCGCATGAACGAGCGCATCCTGGGCCAGGACAACCAGGTGGTGCGGCGCTTCTTCGCGCTCGACACGCAGACCTACAAGGCCGGTGCCCTCGACCTCAAGACCAAGGAACTGCTGGGCCTGGTGGCGTCGATGGTGCTGCGCTGCGACGACTGCATCAGCTACCACGTCGCCCAGTGCAAGGAAGCCGGCGTCAACCGCGACGAATTCTTCGAGGCCTTCAGCGTGGCCCTGGTGGTGGGTGGCTCGATCGTGATCCCGCACCTGCGCCGCGGCGTCGATTTCCTCGACCAGCTCGAAGGCTCCGGCGCCCACGCGCCCGCCCAGCCCGCGCACGACCACTGAAACAGGGCCGCCGGGCGCGCCCCGGATGAACCGGGCGCGACCCCAGACGAAGGTCCAGTGGGCAGGAGGGCAGGGCGATCTGGCATAATGCGGCGCCTCCGGGGGCCGTCCGGCCGCCCGTACCTCTTGGAAGAACAAGCACTTATGACCCAGACCATCGCGGTGATCCGTGGCGACGGCATCGGCCCGGAAATCATGGACGCCACCCTGCAGGTCCTCGACGCCATGGACCTTGGCCTCCAGTACGACTTCGTGGAAGCCGGCCTGGCCGCCTACGAAAAGTGCGGCGAACTGCTGCCGGCCGCCACCATCGACGCCATCCACCGCCACCGCGTGGCGCTCAAGAGCCCGCTCACCACGCCGGTCGGCGAAGGCTTCAGCTCGATCAACGTCGAGCTGCGCAAGCGCTTCGACCTGTACGCGAACGTGCGCCCGGCCATCAGCTTCCCGAACACCAAGTCGCGCTACGAGAACATCGACCTCATCACCGTGCGCGAGAACACCGAGGGCGCCTACATCGGCGAGGGCCAGAACCTCACCGCCGACGGCGAGACCGCCACGCTCACCCAGCGCGTCACCCGCCGCGGCTCCGAGCGCATCGTGCGCTATGCCTTCGACATGGCCCGCCGCATCGGCCGCAAGAAGGTCACCGTGGTGCACAAGGCCAACATCCTCAAGTCCACCTCGGGCCTGTTCCTGAAGGTGGCCCGCCAGGTCGCGGCCGAGTACCCGGACATCCAGTGCAACGAGATGATCGTGGACAACACCTGCATGCAGCTGGTGATGCGCCCCGAGCAGTTCGACGTGATCGTCACCACCAACCTGTTCGGCGACATCATCTCCGACCTCTGCGCCGGCCTGGTCGGCGGCCTGGGCCTGGCCCCGGGCGCCAACATCGGCACCGAGGCGGCCATCTTCGAGGCCGTGCATGGTTCGGCCCCGGACATCGCCGGCAAGGGCATCGCCAACCCGGTGGCCCTGCTGCTGGGCAGCATCCAGATGCTCGAGCACCTGGGCAAGGTCGAGCAGGCCGCGCGCCTGCGCCAGGCCATCATCGACACCATGGCGGCCAAGGACAGCCTGACCCCCGACCTGGGCGGCACCGGCACCACGCAGTCCTTCGCCCAGGCCATCGCCGCCCGCGCCCGGGCCTGACGCCGGCCGGGGTGGGGTGTAAAGGAAGGGCGCCGAGAGGCGCCCTTCCTGCGTTGGCGGGTCGGCCGTCCGCCGGTCTTCACGGCCCGGTGCGGCTGGCCGGGGGGAGGTCTTCACGCGCCCGGGGGGCGGCGCGAAAAAAACGTACTTTCGTGTCACGGAATCGGCTTACACTCGGCGGGCCGGTGTCCCGATGGCGTCCTTCGCCAGGGGCCGGCCCGCAATATCCCGGTGAACCCTTCGGGGGTGGCGTGCAGGGAGTGCACGCACCGGGATCGTCCGCATCATTGGTTCCAGTGATCTGCTTCGGGGGAAGACATGTCGAACATGAAGAAGTGGGGCGCGACACTCGCGTTCGTTGCACTCATCGCGGCGGCCAGTCCGGCGTCCTACAAATTCCTGACGGCCGGCAAGGCGGAAACGGATCGCTCCGGCGGTTCGGCCGACGCCAGCCGCAACGGCAAGTCCGGCGACGCGGCGATGGCCGCAGCGCGCTCCGGCAAGTCCAGCGCCGCCAACAGCGCAGGCGCCGCCAGCGGCTACCAGCCCGGCAGCGGCAAGGTCGCCGCCAACCGCCTGGCCGTGATGCCGCGCAACCGCCTTCCGGGCGGTGGCTTCGCCTACAACCCGGCACTCAACAACGGTGACGACGTGGGCACCCCCGCAGCCGCCGTCGAAACGCTGGAGCCTGGCACGCCGGGCACCTTCATCGTGCTGTTCGAAGAGCCGTCCCTGAGCTCCTACCAGGGTGGCACCGCCGGCATCGAAATGGCGCCGCGCGAACTGCACGGCACCGGCAAGGGCCGCATCGACACCCGCAGCCTGGAAGCACAGAACTACCTGGGCTACCTGCAGGGTCGCCAGATGCTGATGGAAGAACAGATGGCCAGCGTCACCGGCCGTGACCTCAGTGTCCGCCACCGCATGCAGCACGCGGTCAACGGCATCGTGGTCGACATGACCACCGCCGAATCGAAGCGCATCGCCGGCCTTCCTGGCGTGAAGCTGGTGGAGGGATACCGGGAATACGTGGCCGATACCGACGTCGGTCCCGCACTGATCGGTGCGCCGGCCGTCTGGGCCGGCACTGCCAGCCAGCCGGGTGGAGCCACCGCGGTGCAGGGCGAAGGCATCATCATCGGCATGATCGACTCGGGCATCAACTTCGGCAGCCCGTCGTTCGCCGGCACCGATCCGGTGGATGGCTACGTGCACATCAACCCGCTCGGTGCGGGCGTGTACCTCGGCAGCTGCGCGACGGGCGCCGACGACGCCGGCCGTTGCAACAGCAAGTTGATCGGCGGCTACGACTTCGTCTGCGTCGCGCCCGGCAACCAGTGCGGCGTCGCCAATGTCCGCGAAGAGCCGGGTTTCGGCGACACCAATGGCCACGGCAGCCACACCGCCTCCACGGCCGGCGGCAACCGCCGTGACGTTGTCTTCGGCGGCGTGCCGCTGCGCATCACCGGCGTCGCTCCGCGCGCCAACCTGATCGCGTATGACGCCTGCTACACCAATACCTCCACCGGCCAGGGCCTGTGCCCGAACGTCTCGACCGTGGCGTCGATCAACCAGGCGGTTGCCGATGGCGTCGATGTCATCAACTACTCGATCGGCGGCGGCGCGCTGCCCTGGAACGAAGCGACTTCGCTGGCCTTCCTGAGCGCGACCGATGCCGGCGTGTTCATTGCCACCTCGGCCGGCAACAGCGGCCCGGGCGCCAACACGCTGGGCCACCTCGAGCCTTGGACTTCGGCCACGGCGGCGTCGCAGCATGGGCGCGCCGGTTTCGGCACCCTGATGCAGGTCACCGGCCCCACGCCGGTGCCGGTCGGGCTGCAGCCGGTGGTGCTCAACAACGGCACCGGTGGTGTCGCGCTCGCCGCCACCCTTCCCGGCACCACGCCGCTGCGGATCAGCGCCGGAATCGCCACCACCTCCGATGGCTGCGCTGCCTACCCGGCCAATACGTTCGCCGGCTCCATCGCGGTTGTCCGTCGTGGTACCTGCAGTTTCTCCATCAAGGTCAACAACGCGTCGGCGGCGGGTGCGGTGGCGATGATCATCGCCAACAATGCCGCCGGCACCATCCTTCCGTCCGTTCCGGGCACCACCGTCCCGGCGTTCAGCGTGAGCCAGACTGACGGCAACGCCCTGGCCGCCTTTGGCAACGCCAATCCGAGCACGACGACCGCCCAGATCAGCTTCCCCGGCGTGGGCCTGCCCAACGTCGCCGATGCCCTGGCCGCCTTCAGCTCGCGCGGCCCGGCCGGCACCTTCAACCTCATCAAGCCCGACGTCACCGCGCCTGGCGTGGATATCCTGGCCACCCTGGCAGGCACCACCCTCACGGGCTCGGAGCAGTTGATCGGCACCATCAGCGGCACGTCCATGGCTTCGCCGCACAACGCCGGCGCCGCCGCCCTGATCCGCCAGGCGCGCCCGACGTGGAGCGTCTCCGAAATCAAGTCGGCCCTGCTGATGACCGCCACCACCCAGGTCTACCTCGAAGACCAGGTGACCCTGGCCAACCCGCATGCCGCCGACTCCGGTCGCATCCGCGTGGAGCGTGCCATCCGCGCCGGCCTGGTGATGAACGAGACCACGGCCAACTACACTGCGGCCAATCCGGGCACGGGTGGTGATCCGGCTACCCTGAACCTGCCCAGCATGGCCCGCGCCAGCTGCGCCCCGACCTGCGCGTTCACCCGTACCTTCCGCAACCCCGGCACCAGCGGTGGCCTGTGGTCGCTCAGCGTCACCGGCCTCAACGGCACCCTGAGCAGCTCACTGGTCTGGATCCCGGCCGGCGGCAGCCGTTCGGTCACCGTGACCATCAACACCGCCGGCATCGCGGCCAACAACGCCTGGAACTTCGGCCAGTTGGTGCTGACCCAGCGGCTCAGCGGTGGTTCGTCGGCGGCCAACTCCACGCTGGCCCTGCCGATCGGCGTCACCGTGTCGCCGCCGGCCCTGTCGCTGCCGCCCAGCGTCAGCGCCTCGGTGGCACAGGGTAACAACGGCAACGCCAGCTTCAACGTCGCCAACACCGGTGGTACCGCGCTCAACTATGCGATCAGCACGTCGGGCAACGGTATCGCCGACAGCTATTTCGCGCCTCGCGGCGCGGTATCCTCTGGCTTCCGCAACACCGTCTACACCGACCCGGCGACCGCAGCGAACAATGCCCAGTTCACTGCCGACGACTTCGACCTGACCAGCTCCACGCAGATCTCGTCGCTGTCGGTCGAGGGCTTCGTGGTCAGCGGCGCTGCCTTCCCGGGCGCGGCTTCCAGCCTCACCTTCAGCATCTATCCCGATGCTGCCGGTGCGCCGGCCGGCAATCCGCAGTCGGCGGCCGCGGCGGCTTCCTGGACGTTCACCACCCCGTCCACCGGCCCGGGCGTGTCCACGGCGGGCGGTTTCCTGAGCCTCGACCTGGCGGCTGCCTTCCAGAGCGTGACGCTGCCGGCGGGCAAGTACTGGCTGGTGGTCAACACCACGGGCACGTTCGCCAACCGCTGGGCGCAGTTCGGCTCGGCGACGGGCAACGGCACGTTCGCTTCCATCAGCGTCAGCACCACCAACACGGGAGCCTGGACTTCCAACAACGCGTTCCCGGGCCTGAACATGCTGGTCCGCGGCTCGGTGGCCTGCGGCGCACCGTGGCTGGGTACGATCACGCCGGCTTCCGGTACGATCGCCCCGTCCGCGCCCGCCCAGTCCACCAACGTGGTGCTTAGCACCAGCTCGTTGGCGGCTGGCGCCTACCCGGCCTACCTGTGCGTGACCAGCAACGACCCGGTGCGTGCATCCGTGGCCCTGCCGGTGAACCTCACGGTCACCCCGACGCCCCCGTAAGCGGCCGCACGCTGCAAATCAAAGGCCCGGACTTGTCCGGGCCTTTTTTTGTTCGTTATCCACGGTGCCGAAGGCGGAATGGCGCCGGCGCCATCCCGGAAGCGAGGGTCACGCCACCGCATCCCCGCCACCGACACCCACGGCGCTCGAATTCGGCACCGGCAGCCAAGGCCGTCGCCTTCAAGGCGGGCCTGGTGACCGTCGGTGCCGCGGTTTGCTCGTGGGTACGCCGTCCCGCCTGGACTCAGCGGACCACGACGGTGGTGGCCTTGTTGGCGACGATGTAGGGCTTGAGGTCCTCCACCTGGCGCAGCTTGCCGATGGCGCGCTGGGCGAACTTGGCGGTGGTGATGCGCACGTGGCAATTCATGAACGCCTTCTCGGGGTCCTTGCCGCGCGAGCTGTAGACGATGCGGCCGTCGCGGTCCCAGCCCAGCACGAGGCGCTCCTGCAGGTTGCTGGTGCGGTAGATCCATCCCTTGAGGATGTCGGATTCGGCCATGGCCATGCGGTGGTTCCTGTGGTCGGTGCAGCGGTCAGCGGTTGGGAAGCCAGCCCAGCGTATCGGCATGCAGGCTCTGGATGTAGAGCCGCTCCGGCGTTTCGGTGGCGGCGGTGGTTTCAGCGTACGCGCCGGACGGGTCCTGCAGGTCGGCGACGATGCGCCCGTCTTCGGTGAACGCGATGACGTGGCCGTAGGCCGGCGGCACGGGCCACAGCGCGCGCGGCAGGCGCAGCACCAGCTTGCGCGCGAAGGGGTGGGGCGCCATCGCGTCCACCGCCGCGCTGCGCGGCTTGGCGAAGCCCAGCCAGATGCGGCCGTTGGTCCCGCGCATCAGGTTGTCGGGAAAGCCGGGCAGGTTGTCGAGCAGTACGCCGGCTTTTGGCGTGGCCTCGCGCAGGTCGAGCGCCTGGGCGTCGGCGTCGATGCGCCAGACGCGGTACCGACCGGTTTCGACCACCAGCAGCGATCGCTGGTCCGATGAGAGCGCCAGGCCGTTGGCGAAGGCCAGCCCGTGCGCCACCAGGCGCAGGGCGCGGCGCGAGGGGTCGTATTCGAACACGCGGCCCGTGGCCGACATTTCAAGGAAGTCGAACAGGCTGGCTTCGAAGGTGCCGCCCCAGTCGGCCGGGCCGAACCGCGTGCTGGCGTCGCTGAAGAAGATGCGCCCGTCGTCGGCCACCACCACCGCGTCGGCGAAGCGGATCGGCTGCCCATCGAAGGCATCGGCCAGCACCGTGGTTTCGCCGGCGGGCGATATCGACAGCAGGCCCTTGATGGCGTCGGCGGCAATCAGGTTTCCGGCGTCGTCGAAGTCGAAGCCGAGCACGCGGCCGCCCGTGTTGGCGAACACTTCCCGGCCGCTGCCGTCGGCGGCCATGCGCAGTACGTTGCCGCTGGCCACGGCCACGTAGAGCCGGCCGTCGGGTCCCATGGCCACGTGCTCGGGGCCTTGGTCGGTACCCAGGTCGATGTGCTGCAGCGTGGCGAGGCGGTGATTGCGCGCATGCGCGCCCGGATAGCCCGCGTCCACCGGCGCCTGCCAGGCCACCGGCTCGGCGGGGACCGGCCACAGCGTCAGGTACGCCACTAATGCGGCGGCCATGGCCAGCAGAGCTTTGGTCCGATGCCGCACCCGGAGGTCCCCTTGAATGAAAACGGGGCCAGCGCTGGCTGGCCCCGTGTTGGGTCGGCGCTGTGCGCGCCGGATCAGTTGCGGGACTGCAGCTTCGACAGCAGGCGCAGGATTTCCAGGTACAGCCAGACCAGGGTCACCACCAGGCCGAAGGCGCCGTATCACTCCATGTATTTCGGCGCGCCGGCCTCGACGCCCGATTCGATGAAGTCGAAGTCCAGCACCAGGTTCAGGGCGGCGATCACCACCACGAAGCCGCTGAAGGCGATGCCCATCCAGCTCGACTCGTGGATGAAGCCCATGCCCTCGAAGCCGAACAGGCGCATGCCGATGTTCACCAGGTACAGCAGCGCGATGCCGCCGGTGGCGGCCACCACGCCGAGCTTGAAGTTCTCGGTGGCCTTGATCAGGCCGCTCTTGTAGGCCAGCAGCAGCGACGCCAGCACGCCCATGGTCAGCATGACGGCCTGCATGACGATGCCGGGGAACCGGGCTTCGAACATGGCCGACACGCCGCCGACGAACAGGCCCTCGAGCAGCGCATACAGCGGGCCCGTGACCGGAACCCAGGTCTTCTTGAATACGGTGACGATGGCGACGATGAAGCCGCCGATGCCGCCCACCAGCAGCCAGGGCAGCACCGCACCCGGGTTCTCGGGGGTGTACAGGCTCCAGGTGTAGGCCGCCGTGGCGACCAGCATCAGCAGCATGATGCCGGTCTTGTTGACGGTGCCGTTGAGCGTCATCGCCCCCGGGGCGGCGCCCGACACGAGCTGGCCGGTCGACACGTCGAGGAAGGTGTTTTCGTTGAGGGCAGGGTTGCCGCTGCGCATGGCAGGCTCCGGGTGGGGGATGCGGGGGATGCTAGCGAAGGTGCCGGCCGTATGCCAGCCGGGACCGGGTCAGTGGGCGATGGCGCCGCGCAGCCGCCAGAAATGCTGCAGCACCGCCACCCGCGAATCGCCCGGGCGGTAGGCGTGCACCAGCGCGCCGTGAACGTAGTCCACGGCGTCCTCGCAGGCCTCGCGCAGGGCCAGGTGCAGGCACAGGTTGGCGGCGATGGCCGACGACAGCGTGCAGCCGGTGCCGTGGCCTTCGATGGCCAGGCGCGGGTTGCTGAACTCGGCGCGGACGTGGCCTTCGCCGAAGCGGTCCACCATCACCGGGCTGTCGGGCAGGTGGCCGCCCTTGAGCAGCACGGCGCGCGCGCCTTCCGACAGCAGCTTCGACAGCGCGTGCTCGGCGGAGTCGTCGTCCGGGATCGCCTGGTCCAGCAGCAACTCGGCCTCGGGGATGTTGGGCGTCACCACGGTGGCCATCGGCACCAGGCGCACCAGCAGCGCGTCGAGCGCGTCGTCCTCGAGCAGCTTGGCGCCGGACGTGGCCACCATCACCGGGTCGAGCACCAGCGGCGGCGCGCCATGGAACTCCAATGCATCGGCCACCGCGTGGATGACTTCGGCGTTGGCGAGCATGCCGATCTTCACCGCGCCGATGCGGAAGTCGGCGAAGCAGGCGTCGATCTGCGCGCGCAGGAAATCCACCGGCGGCACGTGCACGGCGGTGACGCCGCGCGTGTGCTGTGCGGTCAGCGCGGCCACCACGCTCAGCCCGTGCAGGCCGTGCGCGGCGAAGGTCTTGAGGTCGGCCTGGATGCCGGCGCCGCCGCCGGAGTCGGAGCCGGCGATGGTGAGGACGGAAACGGGACGGTGGCTCACGGCGTGATCCTCGAAAGTTGGCGGTGGCGGTAGACGCCGTAGATGAGTCCGGTGGTGCCGGTCAGCACGGCCGGGAGGTACAGGGCCTTGTACTGCCAGTGCCCGTAAAGCACGGCGCCGATCACGCCGCCGGCCAGGAAGGCGGTGATGATGAGCAGGCACAGCGACAGCCGGCGATGGTCCACCGGCAGCCCGCGCATGGCGTGGCCGATGGTGATGCCCAGGTCGGTGAACATGCCGCTGACGTGGCTGGTGCGGATGATGGCGCCGCTGTAGGTGGTGGCCATGGCGTTCTGCAGGCCGATGGCCACGGCGGCCAGCAGCGGCCCCGCGAAATAGCCCTGTTCGAACAGCGGCACCGCCAGCACCAGCAGCGCCGCCTCGAATGCCAGCGCCACGCCGTAGCGCCGCCCCAGCTGCAGCACGCTGTCCTTGATCAGCAGGCCGCTGAGCACCGCACCGAACATGAAGGCCAGCAGCATGCCCGCCAGCTGCAGCACCGAGCGCAGGTTGCCCTGCGCCAGCGCCGCACCCAGCAGCGAGGTGGTGCCGGTGGCCAGCCTTGACGCCATCCGTTACAGCACTTCCGACGCGTAGTCGGCCAGGCGCGAACGCTCGCCGCGGCGCAGGGTGATGTGGGCCGAGTGGGCCCAGTTCTTGAAGCGGTCCACGGCGTAGGTGAGGCCCGACGTGGTTTCGGTGAGGTAGGGCGTGTCGATCTGCTCCACGGGGCCCATGCAGATGATCTTGGTGCCCGGGCCGGCGCGCGTGATCAGGGTCTTCATCTGCTTGGGCGTGAGGTTTTGCGCCTCGTCGACGATCACCCAGCGGTTGAGGAAGGTGCGCCCGCGCATGAAGTTCATCGAGCGGATCTTGATGCGGCTGGCCAACAGTTCGTTGGTGGCGCCGCGGCCCCAGCTGCCGTGGTCCTCGGTGTGGGTGAGCACTTCGAGGTTGTCGGTGAGCGCGCCCATCCAGGGCGTCATCTTTTCCTCTTCGGTGCCGGGCAGGAAGCCGATGTCCTCGCCCACGCTCACCGTGGCGCGGGTCATGATGATCTCGCGGTAGCGCTGCACGTCCATCGTCTGCGTGAGGCCGGCCGCCAGCGCCAGCAGGGTCTTGCCGGTGCCGGCGGTGCCCAGCAGGGTGACGAAGTCGATCTCCGGGTCCATCAGCGCGTTGAAGGCGAAGTTCTGCTCTCGGTTGCGCGCGTTGATGCCCCACACCTGGTGCTGCGGGCTGCGGAAGTCGTCGACGATCTGCAGGATGGCGCGGTCGTCGTCCAGCCTGGCGACCTTCATCTCCACTTCGTCGGTGCCCGGCATGTACAGGAACTGGTTCGGGTACCAGCCGTCGTCGTCGGTGCGGCGCACTTCGTAGAAGGTGCGGCCCTTCTCGGTCCAGCTGCGCAGGTTGCCCTCGTGGCGGTCCCAGAAATCCACCGGCAGCTCGTTGGCGCCGGTGAACAGCAGGTTGAAGTCGTCGATGGCGCGGTCGTTCTCGTAGTCCTCGGCCTTGACGCCGCAGATCGAGGCCTTGATGCGCAGGTTGATGTCCTTGGACACCAGCACCACGGGCACGCCCGGATGGTCCTCGATCAGCTGCAGGATCGAGCCCAGGATCTGGTTGTCGGGCAGCACCAGGCCGAAGCGCTTGCCCACTTCCACCGGCTTGAGCTGGAACAGCAGGCGGCCGACGCTTTCGTTGGCGCGCAGCTGCAGGCCCTTGGGCTGCACCAGCTTCACGCCGCCCTCGATGTTGTCGCTGCCGTGCGCCTCGATGATCTCGTTGAGGAAGCGGCTGACCTGGCGCGCGTTGCGGCTGGCTTCCGAATGGCCCTTCTTGCCGTTGTCCAGCTCCTCCAGGACCATCATGGGTATGAAGACGTCGTGCTCCTCGAACTTGAAGAGGGCCGTGGGGTCGTGCATCAGCACGTTGGTGTCCAGAACATAGATCCGCTTGCTTCTAGTCATGGGGTTCTCGGCTAGGTTGGACACGGAACGCACGTCCTTGTGCACAGCGACACGCCGCCGATGCTCGCGGGGCGAGGCGGCGGGGCGGGTTTGCTCGGGGGTGGATCACTTGGTTTTGGCGGCCTTCTGCAGCGCTTCCAGCACGGCATCGGCGTGGCCGGCGACCTTCACTCCGCGCCAGCTCTCGGCGACGCGGCCCTCGGGATCGACCAGGAACGTGCTGCGCTCGATGCCCATCACCTTCTTGCCATACATGTTCTTCTCCTTGATGACACCGAAGGAGCGGCAGACCGCCTCGTCGGCGTCGGAGATCAGGTCGAACACGAAGCCCTGCTTGGCGCAGAAGTTCTGGTGGGACTTCACCGAGTCGCGCGACAGGCCCAGCACTTCGGCCTTGAGCTTGCGGAACTTCGGGTACAGCGCGTTGAAGTCCAGGCCTTCGGTGGTGCAGCCCGGGGTGCTGTCCTTGGGGTAGAAGTACAGCACCAGCCACTGGCCGCGGTAGTCGGCGAGGTTGGCCGCGCCGCCCTTGGCCAGGGTGATCGGCAGGTCGAGGATGCGGTCGCCGGTATCGATCATGGTGTTCCTCAGAACTTCATCGGGTCCATGATGGCGTCGAGGTTGAGGTGGTCGCAGAACTCGAGGAAATCGTCGCGCAGCGCCGCGATGTGCATGTTGGCCGGGATGCCGATGGTCACCTGGGCCGAGAACATGTCGGCGCCGGTCTGCATGGCGCGGTAGCGCGAGCTGTGCAGGCTTTCGATGGTGATGCCCTGGCGGTCGAAGAAGTCGGCCAGCTGGAACAGGATGCCGGGCTTGTCGGCCGCCACCACTTCCACGATGTAGGGCAGCAGGTTGGACTGCATGGCCTTGGGGCCGGTGCGGTACCAGACCAGCTTGAAGCCTTCCTCGCGCTCGAGCCGGGTGAGCATGGCCTCAAGCTTGGCCACGGCGTCCCAGGAGCCCACCGCCAGCGCGGTGACCGAGACGTCGCGGCCCACGGTGGAAAGGCGGGCATCCACCATGTTGCAGCCGCTGTCGGAGATGCGGCGGGTAACCGCCAGCAGGGGCGACTGCGGATGCGTGGTGTAGGCGCTGATCAGCAGGTGGTTTTCGTTGGCGGCGGGGCGTGCTGCGGTGTCGGTCAATGCGGTGTTCCGTGGCGGCGCTTCTGAAGCTGCGCGGAATGTTCCAAGCCAGCATACTTGCCGCCGCTTTCCACCCGCAAGTAACATCGGCACCAGTCCCCGCAAGGCCCTTCCTTTGCACCTTTCCGGCAGCATCACCGCCCTCGCCACGCCGTTCACGGCCGCCGGCGACCTCGATTTCGACGCCTGGGCACGCCTGATCGACCTCCAGCTGGCCGGCGGCACCCGCGGCATCGTGGTCGCCGGTTCCACCGGCGAGGCCGCCGCGCTGTCCGATTCCGAGTTTTCGGCACTGCTCACGGCCGCCGTGGCGCAGGTGGCCGGCCGCATGGTGGTGCTGGCGGGCACCGGCCAGTCCAACACCGCCAAGACCCTCTTCCAGACGCGGCTGGCCCGGGACGGCGGCGCGGACGCCGCGCTGGTGGTCACGCCGCCCTACGTCCGGCCCACCCAGGAAGGCCTGGTGGCGCATTACCGCGCCGTGGCCGAGCAGGGTGGCCTGCCCGTGGTGCTGTACAACGTGCCCGGCCGCACCGGCTGCGACCTGCTGCCGGCCACCGTGGCGCAGCTGTGCGGGCATCCCGGCATCGTCGGCCTGAAGGAAGCCCGCGGCGACCAGGAGCGCTGGGACGCGCTGTATCCCCTGGCCAGTGACCAGTTCGCCCTGCTCAGCGGCGACGACCCGACCTTCGTGCGCGCCATCCTGGGCGGCGCGCAGGGCGTGATCTCGGTGGCCTCGAACGTGGTGCCGGGCGCCTTCAGCCGCCTTTGCGCGCTGGCGGCCGCGGGCGACGCGGCGGCGGCGCAGGCGCTCGATGGCCAACTGGGCGACCTCTACGAGTTCCTGGGCGTCGAGCCCAACCCGATCCCGGTGAAGGCCTTGCTGTCGCGCCAGGGCATCGGCCACGGGCTGAGGCTGCCGCTGCTTACCCTCTCGGCCGGGCACAATGCCCAGGCTGACGCGATGGCCGCCCTTTGCCATCGCATCGAACACCCAGGCCCCTAATCCCGCTTACCATTGCCATACCGAGCCCGCGGCCACGCCGCGGCGCCATCCAGGAGATCACCATGACCACGCCCTCGTCCCTTTTCCGCCCGCTGCTGATCGGCGCCGTGGCCATTGCCATGCTTTCCCAGTCCGGCTGTGCCTGGACCCGCAGCAAGCTCGGCATGGACGCCAAATACCAGGACAGCGTGCAGAACCAGCCGCTGGAAGTCCCGCCGGGCATGGACACGCCCCCGACCCTGGGTGCCGTCACCGTGCCCGACGTGGGCGTGACCGCCGGATCGGCCTCGGTCGGCACGGGCGTGCCGGCGGTGGGTGCCGTGGCCAGCTTCACCCTGGCCGACAGCCTCGACAGCGCCTGGCGTCGCATCGGCATCGCGCTGGGCAAGATCGAAGGCGTCAGCAACCTCGAGCCGGCGCAGGCGCTGAGCAGCTACGAAGTGACGTTCCAGGGCACCACCATGCTGGTCCGCGCCCAGACCGTCGATGGCCAGACGCAGGTCGTGGCCCTGGGCCAGGACGGCCAGCCGCTGGCCACCGGCCCGGCCGCCCAGCTGCTGGGCCTGCTCAAGGCGCGCCTCGGCTGAGGCACGCGCATCGGGCAATAAAAAAGGGCGCCGCGAGGCGCCCTTTTTCATGGCTGGCCCGTGGGGCTCAGCGTTGGAGCTGGTCGAGCTTGCCGGGCTTGCCGTCCCACTCGGCGGCCTCGGGCAGCGGATCCTTGCGGGTGGTGATCACCGGCCAGATCGCCGAAAGCTCGGCATTGAGCGCGATGAAGCCTTCCTGGCCCGCCGGCACGTCGTCCTCGGGGTAGATCGCCTTGGCCGGGCACTCGGGCTCGCACAGCGTGCAGTCGATGCATTCCTGCGGGTCGATCACCAGGAAATTCGGGCCTTCGTGGAAACAGTCCACCGGGCAGACCTCGACGCAGTCGGTGTACTTGCAGCGGATGCAGTTTTCGATGACGACGAAGGGCATGGGGCGTCCGGGAAACAGGCTGGGCTGGCGATGATTCTAGCCCCGCGCCGCCGCCAAGCCCAGCCTGCCGGCGCACGGGGCAGGGCGTGCGACGCGCAAAAAAGAAGGCCCGGCGTTGGCCGGGCCTTCTGAATGATGGCGCTCCCTAGGGGACTCGAACCCCTGTTCCAGCCTTGAGAGGGCCGTGTCCTAGGCCACTAGACGAAGGGAGCGCGGATGGCGAAGCGGTGCAGCGGACGCTAGTATAACGGGCTTTACACATGCCGGGAAGCCGGCCCGGACCGCCGACGCCTGCGTGCCCCGCGACGCCGAACCCTGGATGGACTGCGTATTACCACTCCCACCTCGCCATTGATCGTTGCCCGCGCCGAACACGGCGTGTCCCGAAAGGACATCAGTCCGAACGCGCTGCGCGTGCTCTACAAACTGCGCGAGGGCGGGTTCCAGGGTTACCTGGTGGGCGGTGCCGTGCGCGACCTTCTGGTCGGCGGGCACCCCAAGGACTTCGACGTCGCCACCGACGCCACGCCCGAACAGGTCAAGTCGCTGTTCCGCAACTGCCGCCTGATCGGCCGGCGCTTCCGGCTGGCGCACGTGGTGTTCGGCCGCGAGATCATCGAGGTCGCCACGTTCCGCGCCAACATCGACGACGGCAGCGGCGACCGCGAAACCGAAGACGGCGGCCGGCTGCTGCGCGACAACGTCTACGGCACCATCGAAGACGACGCGGTGCGCCGCGACTTCACCGCCAACGCCCTGTACTACGCCATCGAGGATTTCTCGGTGCGCGACTACGTCGGCGGCTACCAGGACTGCATGGACCGCGTGCTGCGCCTGATCGGCGACCCGGTCGAGCGCTACCGCGAAGACCCGGTGCGCATGCTTCGCGCCGCGCGCCTGGCGGCGAAGCTCGGCTTCACCATCGCCCCCGACGCCGCCGCGCCCATCCCCGAACTGGCGCACCTGCTGGCCGCCGCGCCACCCGCGCGCCTGTTCGACGAGTGCCTGAAGATGTTCCTGGCCGGCCACGCCGAATCGAGCTTCCGCACGCTCGAGGACCACGGTCTGCTGCCGGCGCTGTTCCCGGAAACCGCCGTCGCGCTGGAAACCAACCGCAGCGGCGCGCTGCGCACCATGCTGCTGCAGGCGCTGCGCAACACCGACGAACGCATCGCCCAGGACAAGCCGGTGACGCCGGCCTTCCTGTTCGCGGCCCTGCTGTGGCCGGCGTACTGCCGCGAACTGGCCGTGCTGCAAAAGGCCGGCATCGACCCGCTGGTGGCACAGCAGCGCGCAGCCGACCGCGTCACCCTGCACCAGGCCCAGCGCATCGCGCTGCCGCGCCGGTTCTCGCAGCCCATGCAGGAAATCTGGCTGCTGCAGCCGCGCTTCAACCAGCGCGTGCGCAAGCGCGTGTTCCGGCTGTTGGCGCATCCGCGCTTCCGCGCCGCGTTCGACTTCCTGGAGCTGCGTGCCAGCGGCACGCCCGAGGTCGCCGACGACGTGGCCTTCTGGCGCGAGGCGCAGCTGCAGGCGCCCGAGCAGCTGGCCGAGCGCCTCGACCCGAAATCGCCGCGCCGCGACGGCGACGCCGACGCCGCGCAGGCGGGCGAGGGCGACGACGACGCGCCGCGCAAGCGCCCGCGCCGCCGGCGCCGCAAGCCCGGTGGCTCGGGCGGAGCGCCGGCATGAGGCCCGACGCCCCGGTCCGCGCCTACGTTGGCCTGGGTGGCAACGAGGGCGACGTGGCGACCACGCTGGAAGAGGCGCTGTGGGCGCTCGACGCCCTGCCGCAAACCACCATCCAGCACCAGTCGGCGTTCTACCGCACGCCCGCCTGGGGCCGCACCGACCAGCCTGACTTCATCAACGCCGTGGTGGAGCTGCGCACGCGCACGGCGCCGGGCGCGCTGCTCGAGCTGCTGCTGGAGATCGAACAGCGCTTCGGCCGCGTGCGCAATGCCGCCGACCGCTGGGGCCCGCGCGCGCTCGACCTCGACCTGCTGCTGTACGGCGACGAGATCGTCGACGAGCCCGGCCTCACCGTGCCCCATCCACACCTGCACGAGCGCGCTTTCGTGCTGGTGCCGTTGGCGGAAATCGCCCCGTCCCTGGTCATTCCCGGCCGCGGTGACGTCAAGTCCCTCCTGGCTGCGGTGGATGTTTCGGGTATCGAAGCGATACCTTAGCCACCTCGACCACACGGGCCCCCCGCCATGTACGCGAACGATTCCAAAGCACCGCCACGCCCGCGGCTGACGGTGCCGGCGCTGCGCAAGATGAAGGCCGACGGCCAGCGCATCGTCTCGATCACCGCCTATGACGCCGGTTTTGCCCGCAGCGTCGACGAGGCCGGCATCGACCTGGTGCTGGTCGGCGATTCGCTGGGCATGGTCTGCCAGGGCCACGACAGCACGCTGCCGGTGACGGTGGACGACATCGTCTACCACGTGGGCTGCGTCGCCCGCGGGCTGTCGAGCGTGTTCCTGGTGGCCGACCTGCCGTTCCAGGCCGACGCCACCCTGGACCGTGCGCTCGACGCCTCCACGCGCTGCCTGCAGGCAGGCGCGGCGATGGTGAAGCTCGAAGGCGCCGGCCACAAGCTCGACGTCATCCGCTTCCTGGCCGAGCGCGAGATCCCGGTCTGCGGCCACCTGGGCCTGACGCCGCAGTCGGTGCTGCGCCTGGGCGGCTACAAGGTGCAGGGCCGCGAGGCCTCGGCGGCGAAGAAGCTGCTGGCCGACGCCCGTGCCGTCGCCGACGCCGTTGCCGACCTGCTGGTGCTTGAATGCGTGCCCTCGGCGCTGGCCGCCGAGATCACCGCCGCCATCGCCATCCCCACCATCGGCATTGGCGCCGGCCCGTCCTGCGACGGCCAGATCCTGGTGCTGCACGACCTGCTGGGCATGAACAGCGGCCATCGCCGGCCGCGTTTCGTGAAGGACTTCCTCGCGCAGGGCGGCTCCGTGCTGGGCGCGTTCCAGGCCTATGCGGCCGCCGTGCGCTCCGGCGCGTTCCCCGGCCCCGAACACGGATACTGACCCCATGCAGACCCACACCACGCTGGCCGCGCTGCGCGCCCAGCTCAGGCAATGGCGCCGCGAGGGCAACAGCGTCGGCTTCGTGCCGACGATGGGCAACCTGCACGCGGGCCACCACGCACTGGTGCAGCTGGCCAAGCGCCACGCCGATCGCGTGGTGGCCAGCATCTTCGTCAACCCGACCCAGTTCGGCCCCAACGAAGACTACGCCCGCTACCCGCGCACGCCCGACAGCGACATCAACGGCCTGGCCGAAACCGGCTGCGACGCGCTGTTCCTGCCCACCGTCGAGCAGATGTATCCGTTCGGCACCATGGGCTGCGTGCAGATGCACGTGCCGGGCATCACCGACATCCTGTGCGGCGCGCACCGGCCGGGCCATTTCAACGGCGTGGCGCAGGTGGTCGCGCGCCTGTTCAACATGGTGCAGCCCGACCTGGCGGTGTTCGGCCGCAAGGACTACCAGCAGCTGCAGGTGATCCGCTACATGACCCGCGAGATGAGCTTCCCGGTGGAAATCATCCCCGCGCCTACGCTGCGCGAGGCCGATGGCCTGGCCATGAGCTCGCGCAACCAGTACCTGGACGCCGACCAGCGCCAGACGGCCGTGCGCGTCCACCAGACGCTGCAGTTCATGCGTGACGCCGCGCGCCAGGGCCTGCCGATCGCCGGCATCGAGGACGAAGCCTCGTCGCGCCTGGAGGCCGCCGGCTTCACGGTGGACTACGCCGAAGTCCGGCGCAGCGACCTCACGCGCGCCAAGGCGCCCAACGAGCCGGAGCTGGTGGCGCTGATCGCCGCCCGGCTGGGTCGCACGCGGCTGATCGACAACCTCGAATTCGACGGCGGCTGACCGTGTCCGCCGCCGGCCATCGTCGCGGGAGACGCGGATGACGCTGACCCCGGAACATTGGGCCTCGCTGCGCCGGCAGGCCGGCCGCGTGCTGGCAAGCCCGCTGCGCGACCTGGTGGCCGCCGACGCCGGCCGCGCCGAGGCCTACGCCGTTCGCGTGGGCCCGCTCTATGCCAGCTTCGCCCGCCAGCACATCGATGCCGACGCCGCGAAGGAGCTCTTCGGGCTGGCGCGCCAGGCCGGCGTGCCGCAGGCGATCCGCCGGCTGTTCGACGGCGCCGACGTGAACGCCAGCGAGCAGCGCCCCGCGCTGCACACCGCGCTGCGCAGCGACCTGGGCGAGGGCCCGCTGGCCGTCGAGGCGCGCCGCCTGGCGCTGGACGCGCGCGGCCAGATGGACCGGCTGCACCAGGCCGT
>JAPLSJ010000099.1 GCA_026398695.1 Arenimonas sp. | reverse complement strand
ATCCAGCGGTACAAGGGTCTCGGCGAGATGAACGCGGAGCAGCTGTGGGAGACCACGATGGATCCGACGAAGCGCAACCTGCTTCGCGTGAACATCGACGAGATGGTCGAGGCCGATGCCATCTTCACCAAGCTGATGGGTGATCTGGTCTAGCCTCGCCGCGAGTTCATCGAAGAGAACGCACTGCGGGTCGCCAACCTTGACGTCTGAACCTTCGCCGCCCGCGGGTGGCGAAAGCGTCGAAGCGCCGCACGTGCGCGCCGCGCTGCCGTGGCGTGGCTTCGTGGTGGACAGCCTGCTGGCCGGCGTGGCGCTGGTGGGCCTGTCCACGCTGCTGATCACGCCGATCGTGTTCCTGGGAATGATGGCGCAGGCGCCAGGCGACGCGCTGCCCAACGGCGAACCCGACCTGTCGGCGATGATGCCCGACATCACCGCCGCCGCCATCGTCGCGATGCTGCTCACCGCGGTGCTGGCGTGGTGGTTGCGCGGCCGGGCCCTGGTGGGGTCGATGCCGCGCATGCCGGCGCTGCCGGCCTACGGCCTTGCCCTGGCGGCGGGCGTCGCCATCCAGCTGGCCACGCAGGGTTTCGCCTGGCTTCTGGCGCAGTCGGGCGCCGCACCGGAACCCACCAACGCCGAGCCGATCACCGCGCTTCTGAGCGCCACGCCCTGGGCGGCGTGGCTCCTGATCGTCGTCGTGGGCCCGTTCGCGGAAGAGCTGCTGATGCGCCACGTGCTGCTGCGCCGCTTCGCGGTGGCCGGCCACGCCCTGGCCGGGCTGCTGCTTACGTCCGTCGCATTCGCGCTGCTGCACGAACCGGTGCCCTCCGCAGGCATCGCCGCATGGCTGGGCGGCCTGGCCATGTACACCGCCATGGGTGCCGGGTTCGGCCTGGTCTACCTGCGCACGGGCCGTTTCCGTGCCGCGTTCCTGGCGCATGCCGCCTGCAACGCCGCGGCCCTGCTGCTGGCGGCGTATTCGGCCTCCTGACTCCGGGGTTACACTGGGCGCTCGCCGCCCGGGGAGCGGAGCGGCGACAACGGCAACACGACCAGGACAGTCATGAGCAAACGCCACCTTTACCTGCTGGCCTTCTCGATCATCGCGGTGGCCTTGGCCGCGATGTACTACAAGTGGAGCGTGTTGAAGTTCCCGCTCCAGCCCGATGCGCAGGTGCAGGTGTGGACCGTGCAGGCGCACGTGGAGTACCAGCCGCGCACCGGCGCCAACACCGTCACGCTGCAGCTGCCTGCGCAGGCGCCCGGCTTCACGGTGCTCGACGAGCGCTTCGTGGCGCGCAACTATTCCAAGCTCGAGGAATCGGGCGACGGTGGCCGTGAAGTGCAGTGGGCCATCCGCCGCGCGCTTGGCGAGCAGGACCTCTACTACCGCGCCACCATCGTGCGCGCCGACGACCACCAGCCGCTGCCCGAGGAAGAACTCGACCCGGTCATCCCCGAGCCGGCCGTGCTGGAGGAACCGTACGCCACCGCCGCGCAAACCCTGCTCGACCAGGTGCGCGACCGCTCGTCCAACACCATCACCTTCGCCCGCGAGCTGCTGGGCCGCCTGAACGAAGCATCGCCCAGCGAGGAAGTGGCGCTGCTGCGCGAGCGCTTCCGCGACGACGACGTCGCCCGCAGCAACTTCATCGTGCAGCTGCTGGCCAGCCGCAACATCCCGGCGCGCGTGGTCTACGGCATCCGCCTCACCGAGATCGACCGCGACCCGGAATCGCGCATGCAGACCTGGCTGATCGTGCACAACGGCCTGGGCTGGACCATGATCGATCCGCGCACGGCCGCCGAGGGCAAGCCGTCCGACCTGTTCGAGTGGAGCCGCAGCGGCAAGCCGCTGATGGCCATCGACGGCGTGCCGCCGTCGGCGCTGATGTTCACCGTGCGCAGCAACCTCGCCGACGCCATGGCCACCGCCGAGCGTCGCCTGGAAGTGCAGGACGCCAACCTGGTGCGCTATTCCCTGCTCAGCCTGCCGCTGCAGGCGCAGGAAACCTACCGCATCCTGCTGATGGTGCCGATCGGCGCCTTCATCATGCTGCTGCTGCGCAACCTCGTGGGCGTGAAGACCTACGGCACCTTCATGCCGGTGCTGATCGCGCTGGCCTTCCGCGAAACCGCGCTGGTGGCCGGCATCACCCTGTTCGTTCTGGTGGTCGGCTTCGGCCTGCTGGTGCGCTTCTACCTGGAGCGGCTGCGGCTGCTGCTGGTGCCGCGCCTGACCGCCATCCTGATCCTGGTGGTGCTGCTGATGGCCGCGGTGAGCGTGCTGTCGAACCGCCTGGGCCTGGAGGTCGGCCTGTCCGTGGCGCTGTTCCCGATGGTGATCATGGCCATGACCATCGAGCGCATGTCCGTGGCCTGGGACGAGCGCGGCGCCGGCACCGCCATCCGCGAAGGCGTGGGCACCCTGGTGGTGGCCGCGCTGGCGTACCTGGTGATGAGCTGGCAGCCGCTGGAGCACCTGGTGTTCGTGTTCCCGGAAGTGCTGCTGGTGCTGTTCGCGATGGCGCTGCTGCTGGGCCGCTACTCCGGCTACCGCCTCAACGAACTGCTGCGCTTCCGCGCGCTGGCGCGCGAACCTGACCCGATCGTCCCGCCGCCCGCGGCGGAAGACGCCACCGACACCGCCGCCAGCCAGGCCAAGGCCTGAGCCATGGGCTGGTTCAATCCCTTCCGCGTCGCCAAGCGCCTGCGCCAGATCGGGCTGATGGGCATCGGCCAGCGCAACGCCCACTACGTGCTGATGCACAACCCGCGCAAGTTCTACCCGCGCGTGGACGACAAGCTGCTGACCAAGAAGCTGGCGCTGCAGGTGGGCCTGCCCGTGCCCGACCTGTACGCGGTGGTGCGCGAGGAACACGAAATCGCCGAGCTGCACGAGATCCTCAAGTGCCGCGAGAGCTTCGTCGTGAAGCCCGCGCACGGCTCCGGCGGCGACGGCATCCTGGTCATCTCCGGCCGCCGCGGCGACAAGTACCGGCGCGCGAACGGCTCGCTGATGAGCCGCGAGGAGTTCGAACACCACCTCTCCAACGGGCTGTCGGGACTGTTCTCGCTGGGCGGCCAGCCCGACCACCTGATCGTCGAGTACTGCGTGCAGTTCGACCCGATCTTCGACAACGTCAGCTACAAGGGCGTGCCCGACATCCGCATCATCGTCTTCCTGGGCTACCCGGTGATGGCGATGATCCGCCTGCCCACGCGGCTGTCCGACGGCAAGGCGAACCTGCACCAGGGCGCCATCGGCGTCGGCATCGACATCCCTTCGGGCAAGACCAAGCGCGGCGTGTGGGGCACCGAGATCATCCGTGAGCACCCGGATACCGAGCACAGCATCGTCGGCCTGGCCATTCCGCACTGGACCGAACTGCTGCAGATGGCGTCGCGCTGCTACGAACTGTCCGGCCTGGGCTACGTGGGCGTGGACTTCGTGCTCGACCGCGACAAGGGCCCGCTGATCCTCGAGCTCAACGCGCGCCCCGGGCTTGCCATCCAGATGGCCAATGGCAACGGCCTGGAGGGCCGGCTTCACAAGGTCGAGGCATTGCGTGACGCCGGTCAACTTTCGAAGGATCCGGCGCAGCGCGTGGCCTTCGCGATCGAGCATTTTCCCACCACGGGCTGAATGCGGCCCCGCGCTTAACGCCGTTTTAAGAACGGCGGGGCGGCAACCCGTCAAGCTGGGGCCAAGGGAATGGATACGGTGCCGAACGGCGAAAGCGGCCAGTCACTTGAGCAATTGCTCCATTCCCCGTTACCCTTGCGGACCCACTGCCGCGGCAAGCGCGGCGTCCAGGAGTTTTCCAGATGAACGCATCCCACTCCCTCAAGCTCGCTTCGCTGATGCTGCTGGCGTTTTGCGTCGCCGCGCCGGAAGCGCAGGCGCAGCGCGATCGCCGCGGCGAAAAGAAGGAAGAGCCCGAGGCCCAGTTCCCGGACGCCACCCGCGTTGACCCCAAGGGCACCTTCTCGCCCCGCCTGGCCAAGCCGGTCACCCGCCTGCAGAAAGCCTACGAGGCCGACGGCGAGGACGAGAAGGTGATCGCCGCGGCGGAAGAGATCTTCGCCAACGACAAGGCCAAGCCCTTCGACATCGCCATGGCCGCGCTGCTGGCCGGCACCGCCGCGATCAACCTCGACGACGATGCCCGCGCCATCTCGATGCTCACCCGCGCCATCGACGCCAATGCGCTTTCCAACGACAACCACTACACCGCCATGCTCAGCCTGGCGTCGGTGTACATCAACGCCGGCGACTACGCCAAGGCCGATCCGCTGATTGCCCGCGTGATCGCCGAGACCAAGACCACCAACCCGCAGGTCTACGGCCTGCAGGGCGCCAGCTTCTACAACAGCGAGAAGTTCGCCGAGGCCATCGCGCCGCTCAAGCGCGCCATCGAGCTCAAGCCCGACGCCCCCGAGGACCAGTGGCTGCAGATGCTGCTGGCCTGCTACGCCGAAACCGAGGACAACGCCGCCGCCATCGCCCTGGGCGAGGAGCTGCAGCGCAAGAAGCCGGACGACAAGCGCGCCCTGATGATGCTGGCCGGCATCTACAGCAACGCCGACCAGACCGAAAAGGCCGCCGCCCTGCTCGACAGCGCCCGCGGCCGCGGCATGCTGACCGAAGCCAGCGACTACCAGCGCCTGGTGAGCATGTACTACGGCATGGACCGGGAGAAGGACGCCGCGGAGATCCTCGAGGAAGGCATGGCCAAGGGCATCATGCCGGCCGACGGCAAGAACTACAGCCTGCTGGCCCAGGCGCACTACTTCAGCGACAACATCCCGGCCGCCATAGCCGCGGCCCAGAAGGCGGCGCCCCTGGCCGCCGACGGCGAGGCCGCACTGTTCCTCGCCCAGATCCTGGGCCAGGAGGACCGTAACGCCGAGGCCAAGGCAGCGGCGCAGCAGGCGCTGGGCAAGGGCCTGAAGAACCCCGGCAACGCCTGGATGGCCATTGCCCGCGCCGAGTACTATTCTGACAACATCGCGGCTGCCCAGGCGGCGTATCGTGAAGCTGCCAAGGACCCCAGCACCAAGGCCGAGGCACAGAAAGCCCTGGCACAGATTTCACGCTGATCGGTTGGTAAACCAGACACCTTCGTATAAGCTAATAAGTTCCCGCCGGTCCCCGGCGGGTCACGGCTGAATGCCGACCGACCGAGAGCTCGAGCCGCCACCCGCATGACGGACAAGAATTACAACTACGACAACCCACCCCAGGGCATCAGCTGGGCTCGCATCGGCGGCAATGCTTTTGCCATTGCCCTGCATGCGATCGCCTTCATGCTGATGCTGGTGCCGGTGGCCACCCCGGATGCGCCGGACAAGGACGACGAAGTGACCCAGGTCAGCTTCATCGAACCGCCGCCGCCGCCCCCGCCGCCGCCGCCGCCGCCGCCGGAACCGCCCAAGGTGGTCCAGAAGATCATCGAGCAGCCCAAGCCGACGCCGGTCCCGCCGCCGCCGGAAGAGCCGCCGGTGGTGTTCGACGACCCGAGCCCGATCGACATCGAGGCCCCGCCGCCGGCTCCGCCGTCGCCGCCGGCCCCGCCGTCCGACTTCGCGCCCTCCGAGGACATCAGTGGCCGCGCGCTGAACCAGCCGCGCTACCCGTCCAAGGAACTGCGTGAAGGCGTGGGCGGCACCGTGATGCTCCGCGTCACCATCGATGCTGCCGGCAACGTGCTCAACGTCGTCGTCGACAAGTCGAGCCGCAACCGCAACCTCGACCGTGCGGCCATGGACGCCGCGCGCCGCTGGAAGTTCAACGCCGGCTTGCGCAATGGCGTCAAGGTGGGTGGCGATGTCCTCGTCCCCGTCAAGTTCACACCCCCGTAATCCCTGACCCGCCGACATTTCCCGTAACGGTTAATCACAAAGAAAGGCACTCTTATGCTGCAGGACATCCTCCTTACCGCCGCGGCCGCTGTTGGCGGCGCTGCCAACAACGCCGACGCCCTGTCGAAGATGGGCTTCTCCCACCTGATGGATGAGATGTTGTCCCAGCCGGGCGAGTTCTTCGTCTCGTGGGTCGTCTTCCTGATGCTGGTCATCATGTCGTTCGGCTCCTGGTGGTACACCGTCGTCAACGCGATCAAGAACGCCGTCGTCGCCAAGCGCGCCGACACCGTCGTGCGCACGTTCTGGGAAACCCCGAACGCGCAGGACGCGATCCGCTTCATGGAAGAGCAGCCGGCCAACGAGCCGTTCTCCAAGATCGCGCTCGACTGCGCCCAGGCCGCCGCGCACCACCAGCGCCATGAAGGCAGCCGCCTGGTCGACGCCCTGAACCGCTCGGAGTTCATCGACCGCGCCCTGCGCCAGGCCGTGACCCGCGAGAGCGCCAAGCTCGAGAACGGCATGACCTGGCTGGCCACCGTCGGCGCCACCGCGCCCTTCGTCGGCCTGCTCGGCACCGTCTGGGGCATCTACGGCGCCCTGATCCGCATCGGCGCCACCGGCCAGGCTTCCATCGACGCCGTTGCCGGCCCGGTCGGCGAGGCGCTGATCATGACCGCCCTCGGCCTGTTCGTCGCGATCCCGGCCGTGCTTGCGTACAACGCGTTCAACCGCGCCAACCGCAACACCTACGCCAAGTTCGACACCTTCGCGCACGACCTGCACGACTTCTTCGCGACCGGTTCGCGCGTCGGCGACATGCCGGCCAAGCGCTGAGTCACGAAGTCCAACCAGGAGTCCAGGCATGGCCTTTTCAAGCAATTCGTCCGGTGGTGGCCCGATGGCCGACATCAACGTCACGCCCCTCGTGGACGTGATGCTGGTGCTGCTGATCATCTTCATGATCACGGCGCCACTGATGTCCCATAAGGTCAAGGTCGACCTGCCCCAGGCCACCCTCGCCCAGAAGCCGGAGATCGACCAGCCGCCGATCACCCTCGCGGTGACCGCGGACGGCAAGATCTACTGGAATGACGAGCTGGTGAACCCTGACATGCTCGATGCCCGCCTGGCCGTCCTGGCCCAGGGCGTCCCGCAGCGGCAGGTGGACGTGCGCGCCGACAACATCACCCGGTACCAGGTCATCGCCGACGTGGTGAAGAAGGTTCGCCTGGCGGGTATCCGCAAGGTGGGCTTCGTGTCCACGCCCGAGCGCTGAGGAGAAACCCGCATGTCGTTCACCTCCAACTCCGGCAGTGGCCCGATGGCCGACATCAACGTGACGCCCCTCGTGGACGTCATGCTGGTGCTTCTGATCATCTTCATGGTCACCGCCCCCGCCCTGTCCTACCAGATCCAGGTCGACCTGCCGCAGCGCACCTCCAATCCGCCGCCGCAGCCGAAGGATCCGCCCGAGCCGATCCGCCTGCGGATCGAAGCGGCCGGCACCGTCACCTGGAACAACTCGCCGATTCCGATTTCGGTGCTGCAGTCGTCGCTGGAAGTTGAAGCCCAGCGCGCCCAGCAGCCCACGCTCGAGATCGAGACCGATCCCGACGCGCAGTACGAAATGCTGGCCAAGGTGCTTTCGCGGGCCAAGAACTCCGGCATGGAAAAGATCGCTTTCGTGGATCCCGGCCAGTAAGGCCCGGTTTCCCGCACCCTGCAGCAGCGCCGCCTCCGGGCGGCGTTTTTTTTGCTTGCGCGCCGCCGCACGCCGGGCGTAGAAGGGAAGTGCCCCTCACCGAAAGGAGACGCACCATGGCCTTCACCGCCACGCGGGACGCTTCGGACACGATGTCGGAAATGAACATCACGCCGCTGGTGGACGTGATGCTGGTGCTGCTGGTGATCTTCATGGTCACGGCGCCCCTGGCCGACCTGAGGATCGGCATGGGCCTTTCCCGGACCAACCCCTTGCCCCCGCCGCCCCGCCTCGAGCGCGAGCTGACCGTCGAACCCGGCGATCTCTTCCGCCTCGACGGGGTGGCGATGACGCCGGCGGCGATGGAGCGAACCCTGGCCGATTGGCGCCAGGCCGAGCCTGACGGCTTGTTGAAGCTGGCCGTCAGCCCCGACGCCGACTACCAGTCCGCAGCCACGGCAATGGCCACCGCCCGGCGGGCGGGCATCGAGAACATCGGCCTGGTCGAACCCTGACCCCGCACGCGGACGGCGATGGCCGCCGGTCCAGCCTCAACGGCCGGTGGCCTCCGCGATGATCGCCCGGTACGCGAGGACGGTCGGCGCCAGGCCGGCATGCAGCGCCTCGCTGAAGAGCGCATGGCCGATGGAAACCTCCAGCACACCCGGAACGCCGCGAAGGAAGTCGCCCAGGTTGGCCTGGCTCAGGTCATGGCCGGCGTTGACGCCCAGGCCCAGCGCCTGAGCCTCGCGGGCCGACGCGGCACACCGGGACAGCGCCGCCGAGGCGTCGCCCGCGGCGTGCGCCTCGGCATAAGGGCCGGTGTAGAGCTCGATTCGGTCCACACCCATCGTTGCGGCCAGCTCAAGCCCGCTTGCCCCGGCGTCCATGAACAGCGACACGCGAACCCCCAGGCCCTTGAGCTGCGCCACGAGTGGACGCAGGCGTTCGGCGTCACGATGCAGGTCAAACCCGTGGTCGGAGGTCAGCTGGCCGTCGCCATCCGGCACCAGCGTGGCCTGGTCGGGACGAACCGCCGCCACCAGCGCCAGGAAGCCGGGGTAACCCGGCCGCGGCGGCGCGAAGGGATTGCCCTCTAGGTTGTATTCAACCCGCCCGGCCACGACGCCGGCGAGTGCCAGCACGTCGTCGGGGCGGATGTGGCGCTGGTCGGGCCGGGGGTGCACGGTGATGCCCCCGGCTCCCGCGGCGATCGCAGCCTCCGCGGCAGCCACCACGCTGGGTTCGGAACCGCCGCGGGAATTGCGCAGCACGGCCACCTTGTTGACGTTGACGCTGAGCACGGTCATGCCGCCAGCGTACCGGGTGCGGACGGCCCCGAAAACCCCGACAGGCGCACATTTCCTGCGCCTTGCTTTGATGGATAATCAAAGCATGCGCGCGAATCGACCGATCCTGGCCTGCCTGCTGGCACTGACCTGCCTGATGCCGGCCGCCGTGGCCGCGAAAGCCATCACCGGCGAACCGATGCTCCGGCACTTCAGCGCCGAGGACACCAAGGCCACGCCCACGCACCTGGCCCTCACGACCGGCGTGAACGGCGAGCTTTTCGTCGGCAACTTCGAAGGCGTGCTGCGGCATGACGGCGTGGATTGGCTGATCACGCCGCTGCCTGGCCGCTCGCCGGGCCGCTCGCTGGCCACCGGCACCGACGGCCTGGTGTACGTGGGCGGTTACGACACCTTCGGCCGCCTGGTGCGCAACGCAGACGGCGAATACGTGTTCGAGGAACTGCTGACCAAGGCAGGCCTGACCGGCGACCAGCGCTTCGTCGGCATCGTCTGGGAAACCATCGCCACCGAGACCGGCGTGTACTTCCGCGCCGAAAAGGCGATGCACTTCGTGCCGTACGAGGGCGGGAAAGCCGAGCGCTGGCCGCTGGACGAAAAGGTGCGCAGCTTCTTCCCCGCCGGCGGCAAGCTCTATGCCCGGGTGGAAGGCAGCGGCCTGAGCCGTTTCGAAGACGGCAAGTTCGTGCTGCTTCCCGATGGCGAAATTTTCAGCAAGCGCCCGCTGGTGGGGCTGATCGACCGCGGCGACTGGCACCTGCTGGTGAGCCGTGACGGGATGTACCGCAGCGATGCGGACGGCATCGCGTTGCTGCCGGGTGCCGCCGGCACGCTGCTCAAGGGCAAGCGCAACTACGTGGTGCAGCCGCTGGTGGACGGCAGCTTCGTGGTGGCGACGCTGGACGGCCAACTGTTCCGCGTGAGCAAGGACTTCGAGCTGCGCGAACAGGTGCAGCTGGGCCCGTTCGGCATCCAGGCCATGGGCCTGGACCGCGAGGGCGGCCTGTGGGTGGCCAGCGACGCCGAGCTGGTGCGCGCCTCTCTGCCGTCGCCCTGGACCGTGATCGGCGAAGACCAGGGCGTGCTGGGCACCGCCATCGACTTCGAATGGCACGAGGGCGCGCTGTGGATTGCATCCACGCGCGGCATCTCGCGCATGACCTCCGGCGACGACGGCCAGCTCACCAACACGCTCAAGCCCTGGACCGAATTCGAGGGCCACGCGCTTTATTCCACGGACGCCGGCCTGCTGGTGGGCCTGCGCGAAGGCCTGCTGGTGCTTGACCCCGGGGCCACCGAGCCGCGCGAGCTCTTCATGAGCAGCCAAAGCGGCGTGTACAGCATCGAACCGTCGAGCCACGTCGAAGGCCTGGTGTACGCGGCCACCGCTAACGAACTGCTGCTGCTGCGCAAGCGCGACAACCGTTGGCAGCTGCAGTCGCGCATCCCGCTGGACGGCATCAGCACCTACGGCATCGAGGAATCGGCACCCGGCGTGCTGTGGCTGGGCGACAGCCGCGGGCCGCTGCAGCGTTGGCAGCTCGACCTGGAGGCCGGCAAGGTGGTCGAACGCGAAGTGTTCGACGACGCCCGCGGGCTGGCGGTGGATCCGCTGGCGGGCACCAACGTCTACCAGCTCGACGGCCGCATCCACGCCGTCAGCGGCAACGCGGGCTTCCGCCTGGAAGGCGACCGCTTCGTCGCCGACGTCGCCCCGCCGTTCACCCTGGTGGACCGTCCCTACGAACTCTCGGTCGAAGAAACGCCGCTCGGCGACTACGCCTACACTTCGCGCCAGCTGTGGCACCGCGCGAAGGAAGGCGGCGAGTGGCAGCCGCTGTATCCCGGCGAGCAGCGTGCCGCCGGCTATTCCTACCTGCGCTACGGCAGCGACGGCGTGCTGCGCATCGCCACCTGGAACGGCATCCTGCAGTTCAACCCGCAGGAGACCGCACCGCAGCCGCAGCCGCTGCGGCTGTCGATGGAAAGCGTGCAGGCGCGCGGACCCGACGGCAGCGCGATGCGCCTGCCGGCGCAAAGCGGCACCACGCCGGTGTCGGTGCCGCCGGGCCACAGCCTCAACATGCGCTTCTCAATGGTCAGCATGGAAAGCGGCGCCGAGTTCCGCTACATGCTGCACGGCGTGACGCCGGACTGGAGCAGCTGGACCGACCGCGACCTGTTCGTGCGCGCCCTGCCCGCCGGCGACTACGTGCTCGAGGTCGAGGCGCGCACGCTCAACGGCCGCCAGGCGCCGTCGATGAGCTACCACTTCCGGGTCGAGCCGCGCTGGTACGAACAGTGGTGGATGCTGGCGCTGCTGCTGCTGGCCTTCGCCAGCCTGTCGGTGGCGGCGACGCTGTGGGCCGTGCGCCAGCGCACCGAACGCTTCCTGGCGGCCAACCGCCGGCTCGAGGCGCGCATCGCCGAGCGCACGCGCGAGCTCGAGGAGGTCAACCGCAAGCTGGCCGAGCTGGTGACCGAGGACGCCCTGACCGGCGTGTCGAACCGCCGCGCCCTCGAGAACGGCATGCGCCGCGAGTGGTTCCGCTGCCTCGACCAGCGCCGCCCGCTGTCGGTGCTGATGATCGACGTGGACAACTTCAAGGCCTACAACGACGCCCACGGCCACCTGGAGGGCGACGTGCAGCTGCGCGGCATTGCCCAGCGCCTGAGCCAGCAGCACGACCCGCAGCGCGAGCTGCTGGCGCGCTACGGCGGCGAGGAGTTCGCGCTGCTGCTGCCCGGCGTGCACCAGGCCGAGGCCATGCGGCGCGCGGAAAACATCCGCGCCGCGATCGCCTCCAGCGACGCGGGCATGACGGTCAGCATCGGCGTTTCCGGCTTCGTGCCGGAAGTGCAGGCCGATCCGGATTCACTGCTGCGCCGCGCCGACGCCGCGCTGTACGCCGCCAAGCGCGGCGGGCGCAATCGGGTCGAGGCCGATGCCGGCTGAGCGACGGAACCCCGCCGCGCCGCGCCCTGTGAAAACCTGCCCCGTGTGCGGCCGCGACTTCCAGTGGCGAAAGAAGTGGGAGCGCGACTGGCCGCAGGTGGTCTACTGCTCGGACGCCTGCCGGCGCGGCACGCCGCGCTGAGGGCGCCGCGCGCTCAGGCGCGCTTGATCAGCGAGATGATCGCCAGCAGCACCACCGCGCCAATGAAGGCGGTGAAGAACAGGCCGAAGTCGCCGCCGATACCCACGCCCAGCCTGGGCAGCAGCCAGCCGCCGAAGAAGGCGCCGAGCACGCCGACCACCATGTTCACCAGGATGCCGAAGCCGCGGCCCTTGATCACCACGCCGGCGAGCCAACCCGCGAGGGCACCGATGATCAGGAAGATGAGCAGGTTCATGGCGCCCTCCGGGGCATGCGTTGCGTGGGATGCAACGCCGCGGACGGTCCGCGGCGCGGTATTCAGCCCTGGCTGGAATCGTCGCCGGGCGTGGCCTGGCCAGCCTGCGCGTTCTTGCGCGCCTCGGCCTGTTCGCGCAGGCGCTTGAGTTCTTCGCCGCTCATGATGAAGCTCACGTCGCGCGACTGGCTGGAGATGCGCGACGACACCCAGCCCAGGATCCACGCCACCATGAAGCCGACCGAGCCGGCCAGGAATATCAGCACGCCGAAGGTCGGCATGGTGCGCACCATGGCCAGGCCGAGGCAGGCCAGCGACGCCAGCAGATAGATCCAGTGCATGGGACACCTCGTGTTTTGCCGGGAGTTTAGCCCAAGCAGGCGTGGCTGCGGCAGGGCCCCGACAGCCTAGAGCAGGGGCGACAGCAGGCGGGCGCAGGCCTCGCCCAGCCGGCGGGGAAACGCTGCCGCCGGTCGGTCGGCCTTCACTTCCTGGCAGTGGCCCAGGTCCTCGAGCAGGCTGGCTTCCAGCGTGGACGCCAGTTCGCGGCCGTGCATCAGCAGGCTCAGCTCGAAGTTGAGCCTGAAGCTGCGGTGGTCGAAGTTGGCGCTGCCGATCAGGCACAGGTCCTCGTCCACCAGCAGCGCCTTGCTGTGCAGCATGCGCGGCCCGTACTCGAACACCCGCACGCCGGCCGCCACCAGGTCGTCGTAGTAAGAGCGAGCGGCGGCCGACACCACGAGCGAATCCGACTGGGCCGGCACGATCACCCGCACGTCCAGGCCGCGCAGCGCCGCCGACGTGAGCGCCATGTGCGCCGCTTCGCCGGGCACGAAATAGGGCGTCACCAGCCAGACGCGGCGGTTGGCCTGGTGGATCGCCTCGACCATCACCCGGTGGATGGCCTCCCAGGGCGAATCCGGGCCCGCCGGCAGCACCTGCGCCAGCACGTCGCCGGGCGCGATCTCGGGCCAGAGCTTCTGGTCGCGCAGCGCGACGCCCGTGGCGTAGTGCCAGTCTTCCAGGAAGGCCAGCTGAAGCCAGCGCACCACCTCGCCCTCCAGCCGCAGGTGCAGGTCGTGGAAAGCGTCGCTGCGCAGGCGCTCGTCCTCTTCGTCGGTGACGTTGATGCCGCCCGTGAAGCCGACCAGGCCGTCCACCACGACCACCTTTCGGTGGTTGCGCAGGTTCATGCGCGGACGCCAGAGCCAGCGCAGGCGCACCGGATGGAACCACGCCACTTCGACGCCCGCCGCCTCCAGCGGCGCCAGGAAGGCCCGGTTGAGCCGGCCCGACCCGATCCCATCGAGCAGCAGCCGCACCCTCACGCCGCGCCGGGCCGCGGCCACCAGGGCATCGCGCACGCGCGTGCCGGTGCGGTCGGGTTCGAAGATGTAGTACTCCACGTGCAGGTGGTGGCTGGCCCCGGCGATGGCCAGCAGCAGGGCGTCATACGTGGCGCCGCCGCCCACCAGCAGCTCGATGCGCGTGGCCGTGCTGGGCGAGAAACCGGTGGCGGAGCGGCCCAGCCGGGCGACCGTGGTGCAATCGTCGCTGGCCTTGAGCCCCGCCGGCAGCGTGTCGTCCAGGCTCGCGCGGGAACGCGACCGCCGCAGCCGGTGTCGCTTGATCCGCTGCGGGCCGAGGAAGTGGTAGATCACCAGCCCCAGCACCGGCAGCAGCGCCAGTGACAGCAGCCAGCTCAGCGTGGCGATCGGCTCGCGCTTTTGCATCACGATCCAGCCCGCCAGCACCACCAGGTAGGCGATCCACACGCCCAGCAGGACGGGCCTGAGCTGCGGCCAGAGTTCGGTGAAGGACATGCCGTCTCCGTGGGCCGCCCCGGATCGCGGGGCGTGACCGGGGATTGTGCCGCAATTGGATGCTGGTGCCGCGGAGCGGTTGCTTCAGCGCGCGGCGAACAGCGTCTCGGCGCGCTGGAACAGGATCCAGCTGGTGGCGATGTACTTGTCGCCGCCTTCGGGCCGGTTGCCGCGGTGGGTGTGGGTGAAGGCGGCCGGTGCGATCAGCAGGCTGCCCGTTCGCGGCGTGACCTTGCGGTCCTGGTAGAGGAATTCGGTTTCGCCGGCCTCGAAGCCGTCGTTGAGGTAGATCGTCCACAGCACGTGCCGGTGCAGGGTCTCGGCGGTCGGGTCGCGCGGGAACAATTCGCAGTGCCAGTACGGGTAGCCGCCCTGGCCGGCGGTGTAGCGCTGCAGGTTGATGCCGCCGGGGCGCAGCACCGAACGCACGAGGTTGGCCAGCGCGCCGTCGTCCATCGCGTCGAAGTCTTCGGCGGCGATGCGGCGCGGCTTGCCGTCGGCGTCGGTGACCTGCAGCATCAGCGGCGCGATCAGCGCGTAGCGGTACTTGCGCAGGTAGGCCAGCAGGCCCTTGAAGACGGCGTTGTTGAGCGCGTTCTCGGCGTCGCGCCATTCGGGCTGCCCGCTGATCTGGATGTCGCGGCTGTCCTTGAGCTCGGGCAGCACGCCACCGCCGACGCGGCCGGGCACGGCGGCGCCGCTGGCCTCGAAGGCCGCCACCAGCTGCGCGCAGGCCTCGCGCGACAGCGCGCCTTCGTAGACCTCGATGAAGTCGTTCACCCGGCGTTTTCCGCGGCGTAGTACGCCGCGTGGTGGCGCACGGCCTCGGCCACTTCATTGCGCGAGCCCAGCATCACCGGCACGCGCTGGTGCAGGCCGGTGGGCGTGACCTCAAGCATGCGCTGGCGGCCGGTGCTGGCGGCGCCGCCGGCCTGTTCGACGATGAAGCTCATCGGGTTGGCTTCGTACATCAGGCGCAGCTTGCCGCCCTGGGCCCGGCACTTGCTGTCCATCGGGTAGAAGAACACGCCGCCGCGGGTCAGGATGCGGTGCACGTCGGCCACCATGCTGGCCACCCAGCGCATGTTGAAGTCCTTGCCGCGCGGGCCTTCCTTGCCGGCCAGCAGCTCGCCCACGTACGCCTGCATCGGCGGCTCCCAGTGGCGCTGGTTGGACATGTTGATGGCGAACTCCTTGGTGTCCGCCGGGATCTGCATGTCGCGCGCGGTCATCACGAAGCTGCCCACCTCGCGGTCGAGCGTGAAGGCGTGGGTTCCGTGGCCGACGGTCAGCACCAGCATCGTGCTCGGGCCGTAGGTGGTGTAGCCGGCGCACACCTGCGTGGTGCCGGGCTGCAGGAAGTGTTCGTCGCCCGGCGACACCACGCCGTCGGGGCAGCGCAGCACCGAGAAGATGGTGCCCACGGAGATGTTCACGTCGATGTTGGAGCTGCCGTCCAGCGGGTCGAACAGCAGCAGGTAGTTGCCGCGCTGGAACGCGTCGGGAATCGGCTGGCTGTGGTCCATTTCCTCCGACGCCAGGCCGGCGAGGTGGCCGCCCCAGGCGTTGGCTTCGAGCAGGATGTCGTTGCTCAGCACGTCGAGCTTCTTCTGCGCCTCGCCCTGGATGTTCATGCTCTGCTGGCCGGGGCTGCCGGCGTCGCCCAGCACGCCGCCCAGGGCGCCCTTGCCGACGGCGATGGAGATGGTCTTGCAGGCGCGGGCGACCACCTCGATGAGCAGGCGCAGGTCGGCGTTGATGCGGCCGGCGTGCTGTTCCTGGATGAGGTAGCGGGTGAGCGAGATCGGCTTCATGGCGGGACCGGGCAGCGGCTGAAGCCGGCATTGTCCGGGCTGGCGCCGCCCATGCAAGCGCGTGTCAGAATCGGGGTATGCCCGCGTTCGACCCGGAAACCGCCAAAGCCCTCGCCACCGCCCTCGGGGTGGGCCTGCTGGTGGGCGCCGTTCGCGAGCGGCGCAAGGCCGACGCCCTGATCGTTGCCGGCCTGCGCACCCACGGCCTGGCGGCGATGGCCGGCGCGGTGTCGCTGTGGATCGATCCCCTGGCGTTCGCGGTCACCGTGGCCCTGATGGGCGTGTTCGTGGCCCTCAGCTACCGCCAGACCCGGGACAGCGACCCGGGCCTGACCAGCGAGATCGCCCTGGTGGCGATCTGCCTGCTCGGCGGCCTGGCCATGCGGTCCCCGCCGCTGGCCGCCGGCCTGGGCGTGGTGATGGCCGTGCTGCTGTACGCCAAGAAGCCGCTGCACCGGCTCACCCGCGAACTGATGAGCGAACGCGAGGTGCACGACGGCCTGGTGCTGTTGGCCTCGGCCCTGGTGGTGCTGCCGCTGGTTCCCGACCGGACCCTGGGGCCGTTCGACGTCTTCAACCCCTCGGTGCTGTGGACGCTGGTGGTGCTGGTGATGGCCATCAGCGCCCTGGGCCACGTGGCGCTGCGCGTGGTGGGCAACCGCCGCGGCCTGGCGATCGCCGGGTTCTTCGCCGGCTATGTGTCGTCCACCGCCGCCGTGGCCGGCTTCGGCCAGCGCGTGCGCGAAACACCGGCGCTGCTGCGGCCCGCGGTGGGCGCGGCGATGCTGGCCAACCTGGCCTCGCTGAGCCTGTTCGTGCCGATCCTGCTGACGGTGTCCCCGGAGCTGCTGGAGCAGCTGTGGCCCGAGCTGGCCGCCGTGGCGGCCGTGCTCGCCGCCGGCGGCCTGCTGGGGCTGCGCGGCAACGGCGCCGATTCCGTGCCGCCGCCGAACGCCGAAACCAGGATGTTCCAGTTCCGCCATTCGCTGGTGTTCGCGGTGGTGATCGCCGCGGTGCTGTTCCTGTCGGCGGCGCTCAATGCCTGGGTGGGCCCGCGCGGCGCCATGGCGGTGGCCCTGGTGGCGGCGCTGGGCGAACTGCACGCCGCCGTGGCCACGGTCGGCAATCTCTACAAGACCGGCGTGCTGTCGGCGGACGAGGCGCGCCTGGGCCTGGTGGGCCTGCTGGTGGCCAGCGGCCTGGCCAAGACCGTCGTGGCCTGGGTCAGCGGCGGCCGCGCCTATGCGCTGCGCGTTGGCGCCGGGCTGGCCGCGTCGGTACTGGCCGCTGCCGCGGTCCTGGCCTTGCTGTGAACTCCGGAGAGCGAACAATGCGCCACGCCCTGCTTTTGCTGCTGCTCGCCGGCTGCGCGCCGGCGCCACCGCCGGCCCCGGCCGCCGAGGCCAAACCCGCGCCGGTGCAGGATCCGGCGGAGGCCGCCGGGCTCGTGGCGCCCACGCCCGTGGAGGTCACCGGTCCGCTGCCCGCGCGCCTCACCGGGCGCATCACCTACCCGTCCGAAGAGCTGCCGGTGATGCGCGTGTGCGCCGTGGACAGCACCGACCCGGGCACTGCGGTCTGCTTCCGCACGGCGCTTGGCCAGGCCACGTACCTGCTGGACGTTCCCGCCGGCGCCTGGTGGCTGCTGGCCTGGCCGCAGGACACCGGCACCGCGGGCGACCCGGGACTGCTCAGCGCGGCCAGCGCCTGCCTGGCCAGCGGTGCCAGCGGCTGCGACGACCACGCGCCGCTGCTGGTGACGGTGGCGGCCGGCGAGGTGCGCGACGGGCTGGACATCAACGACTGGTACTACGACCCGCAGGTCTTCCCGCCGCCGATGCCGCCGCAGGACGCCGACGCGCAGTGAGGCCACCGCGCGCTCAGATGATGCGCAGCGTGATCGCCTTGAGCACCGCGCGCGTGCGGTCGCGGGTGCCCAGCTTGTCGAGGATGTCGGACACGTAGTTCTTCACCGTGCCCTCGGACAGGAACACCGCCTTGGCGATCTCGCGGTTGGAATAGCCGCCGGCCAGCAGCCGCAGGATCGACACCTCGCGCTCGTTGAAGGTGTCGGTGGGTGCCGACTGGTCGCGGTAGGCGTAGCGCGCCCGCACGGGGTCGGTGGGCACGGGCGCGAGCAGGGTCTCGCCGGCGGCGACGCGGGTGATGGCTTCCAGCAGGTCCTCGGGCGAGGCGTCCTTGAGCAGGAAGCCCTGCGCCCCGGCCTCGGCGGCGCGCAGCGGCAGCGCCGCATCGTCGAACGTGGTCAGCAGCACCACCGGCGTGGCGTCGCCGCGCTCGCGCAGGGCGCGCACCAGGCCCAGGCCGTCCAGGCCGGGCATGCGGATGTCGGACAGCACCACGTCCACCGGCGAAACCAGCAGCGCATCAAGCAGGGCCTGGCCGTCGCTGGCCTCCAGCACCACCTGCAGCGTGTCGAAGCCCGCCAGCAGCGCCTTCAGGCCGCTGCGCACCAGCGCCTGGTCGTCGGCCAGCGCCAGCCGCAGCGGCGCCCGCGCGGCGCCGCTCATGCCGCCACCGGCAGCCAGGCCTGCAGGTGCACGCCGCCGGTTTCGGTGCGCTGGATGTCCAGCCCGCCGCCGATGGCCTCCAGCCGCTCGCGCATGCCGCTCAGGCCGTTGCCCGCGTGCAGCGTGCCGCTGCCGCGGCCGTCGTCGCGGATGTCGAGCCGCAGCGCGGCGCCTTCGCGCCGCAGCACCACCCACAGGGTGTGCGCCTGCGAATGTTTCACCGCATTGGTGAGGCCCTCCTGCACCGCGCGCAGCACCGCTTCGGCCTGGGCCACGGTGGCCACGCGGGCGCCGTCGGCGATCTCCAGCTCCAGGCGCGGCCGCGGGAACGGGCGGGCGAGCAGCTTGATCGCTTCGGCCAGGTCCAGCCCGTCGTCCATGCGCGTCTGCTGCACCACGCCGCGGATGTCGGCCAACAGTTCATCGGCCAGGCTGGCGCACATCGCCACGCGCTCGTCGCCGGTGAAGCGCGGGTCGCGCACCAGCGTGGCCAGGTTGATCTTGAGCGCGGTGAGCTTGTGGCCCGCCACGTCGTGCAGCTCGCGCGACAGCCGCAGGCGCTCGGAGTCGCGCGCGCTTTCGGCCAGCAGCGACCGGGTGGCCAGCAGGTCGGCGTTGGTGGCGGCGAGCTCGTCGCGCGTGCGCTCGGCGTTGAAGGCGAACCAGGCGGTTAGCGCCGCGAAACCCTGGAAGCTCATGTGCATCATCGTGGAAATCATCGGCGACCGAAGTTGCCAGACCTCCCTGTAGGTGAAATAGACGGCGATGTTCAGCGCGACGATCACGAGCACGGACATGCGCGGACTGAAAACGCGCACCAGCTGCACCACGCACAGGATGAGCAGGATCGGCAGCGACGAGTAGCGCACCAGCATCATCAGCGCGAATGCCAGGCCGATCTGGGCCAGCACCATCGCCTTGGCGGTGCGGCCGACCTGCCGGCCCGACGTCACGGCCATGAACAGCGCCAGGAACAACAGGTGAAGCGAGGCCAGGGCGGCCAGGGGAATGCCGGTCTCGACGGGATCGTGCGACAGCTGCATCTCGTAGCCGATCGCGCCCCAGGCCAGGTAGCCGGCGAAGTTCAGAGGGGACAGCAGGGTCTTGAGTCGCTCGTTCATGCCCGCAGCTTGGGCCGAGCCCGCGAAGCACTCAAGCCCAAGGCGCGAGAAGGTGACTTCCGGCACCGCGCGCCGATGACCGCCGGCACCTGCCAGGCCGGCGCGCCCGGGGCAACACTGTGGCCACACCCGAGGACACCGCCATGACCCTGCAAACCCTGAGTTACTTCGTCCATGTCGGCCTGGGCACCCTGGCCCTGGCCACCTTCTGGACCTCGGGCCTTAGCCGCAAGGGCAGCCCGTTGCACCGCGCCTCGGGCAAGCTCTACCTGCTATCCATGACGGGCCTGCTGCTGGCGGCGATACCGCTGACCGCCGCGCTGGCCGCGCGCAATCCGGTGGCGGGCGGTTTCCTGGCGTACCTGGTGATCATCACCACCACCTCGGTGTGGACCAGCTGGCGCGCGGTGAAGGACAAGCGCGACTGGGCGCGGTTCACCGGCCCGGTGTACCGCGCACTGATGCTGGCCAACCTGGTGAGCGGCCTGGCGATCGCTTACGTGGGCCTGTTCATCACCAACCAGATGCAGGTGATCTTCGTGGCCTTTTCCAGCATCGGCATCATCGGTGCGGTGAACATGTGGCGGTTCTCGCGCCGCGAGCCCGACGATGCGCGCTGGCCGCTGCGCCAGCACCTGGCCGCCATGCTCGGCAACGGTATCGCCACCCACATCGCCTTCCTGCAGATCGGGCTGCCCAAGCTGCTACCGTTCCTGGCGGGTTCGAGCCTGCTCAACCTGGCGTGGCTGGCGCCGCTGGTGGTGGCTTCGCTGGCGGGTGTTTACCTGACTCGCAAGTACCTGCCCAAACGCCAGGCCGCTGCGTCGCCGGGCAATGCGGTGACCGGCTAGACGTCGGCGCCTTCGGGCCAGCCTTCGCCGGTGCCGCGCTGGTAGACCGCGTCGCCGGGCTGCACCGAGCCGGCCGGCACGCTTTCCTGCGCGGCCAGGCGCGCGTAGATCGGCGTGAAGTCGGGGCGCGTGGCGTCCATCAACTGCTCGTAGCTGTCGATGACGAAGTAGGTCTTCTGGTAGCTGTCGATGCGGTAGCGCGTGCGCATGATGCGCTCGAGGTCGAAGCCGATGCGGTTGGGCGAGGCCGATTCCAGGCAGTGGATGGATTCGCCCTTGGACGAGACGATGCCGCTGCCGTAGATGCGCAGGCCATCGGCCTGGCGGATCAGGCCGAATTCCACCGTGTACCAGTACAGGCGCGTGAGGTTCACCAGCGCCTCGGGGCCGATGGCGTGCGCCTTGACGCCGCCGCGGCCATAGGCGGCCATGTAGTCGGCGAACACCGGGTTCATCAGCAGCGGCACGTGGCCGAACAGGTCGTGGAAGAGGTCGGGCTCGGCGAGGTAATCAAGCTGGTCGCGCTTGCGGATCCACCACGTCACCGGGAAGCGGCGGTTGGCCAGGTGCTCGAAGAAGGTCAGCTCGGGCAGCAGGCCCTCGACGCCGACCAGCTCCCAGCCGGTGGCCTTGCGCAGCACCGGGTTGAGGTCGTCGAACTTCGGGATGCGGTCGGGCGTCATGCCCATGGCCTGCTGCTGGTGCAGGAACTCGTCGCTGGCGCGGCCGACGAGGATCTGGCGCTGGCGCTCGAACAGCGTCGCCCAGACGGCGTGGTCCTCGTCGGTGTAGCTGGCCCAGGGCTGCTCGACCACGTCGGTGGTGTAGACCGGCACGTAGCCCTTGTCGGTCATTTGGTGTTCGACGCGCTTGGGCTGGTTCATCGGGACGGCCTCCGGGGTGGCGGATAGTCTAGCGTCGGGGGCGCGCAAGGGGATTGCGTTATTGCGTCAGCTGCGGCATTGAACGCAATATGATTGCGTCATAGCGCCCCATGGAGGCAGGAATGGACGGCAATCGCTTTGATCGCACCGACCTGGCCCTGCTGGCCATCCTGCAGCGCGAGGGCCGCATCAGCAATGCCGAACTCGCCGAGCGGGTCAGCCTGTCGGCATCGGCCTGCCTGCGCCGGGTGCAGCGCCTGGAGCAGGACGGCGTGCTGGCCGGCTACGCCGCGCTGATCGACCCCGCCCGTGTCGGCCTGGGCCTGCAGGCCTTCGTGCGCGTGCAGCTGTCGCGCCACGACGCCGCCGCCATCGCCGAGTTCACCGAACGCGTGGCGGCGTGGGACGAAGTGGTGGCCTGCCACGCCCTGACCGGCGACATGGACTACCTGCTGCACGTGGCGGTGCAGGACCTCGAGCATTTCTCGCGTTTCCTGCTCGACCACCTGCTCAACGCCAGCGGCGTGGCCGACGTGAACTCCAGCTTCGTGCTGCGCACCGTCAAGCAGTCCCGCGCCCTGCCCCTCGGCCACCTCGCAAGCTAGAACGGGGCCAGGTTCATTTGTTGCCGAAACGCGTGCCGAAGAAATCGCCTTCCTTCCACGCGGGGCGGGTGTCGGCGTTGCCGACCCGGCGGCCGATGGCGGCGTTGAGGCGCGACAGCATGGCCGCGCTGTCGTAGTTGATCGTCAGGTCGGTTTCGTCGCTCGGCTGGTGGTAGTGGCCGGTGAGGAAGTCCTGGTAAAGCGCCAGCGCGTCGATGTCGGGGTTGCGGGCCTTGATGCCGGCGTCGAGGTACACCGCCGGGATGCCCTCGCGCACGAAGGCGTATTGGTCCGAGCGCACGAACACCACTTCCTCGGGCTTGGGGTCGGCGGTCAGGCCCACGCCCAGCTGGGCGGCGGCGGCCTGCACGTCGGCCTCCAGCGTGCTGTGCTCGACGCCGATCGGCACCACGTCGGTGACCTCGGTGAGGAACACCGGCATGTCCATGTTGATGTTGGCGACCAGCGACGCCTTGGCCACGGTCGGAGACTGGACGAAGTGGGTGGCGCCGAGCAGCCCGCGCTCCTCGGCGGTGACCGCCACGAACAGCAGCGAGCGGCGCGGCGCGGTGGCATCGGCCTTGAGTTCGGTGGCCGCCTGCAGCATCACGGCGATGCCCAGCGCGTTGTCGAAGGCGCCGTTGTAGATGCCGTCGCCTTCCACTTCGGCACCGATGCCGATGTGGTCCAGGTGCGCGCTGTAGGCGATGTGCTCGGCCGCAAGCGCCGCGTCGGAGCCGGGCAGCTTGCCCACCACGTTGCGGCTGTCCACCCGCTGCAGCGTGGTGGCGCCGGCCAGCGTCACCTGGCCCGGCAGGTCGAAGGACTGCAGCTTGCCGCTCTCGCGGCGCTCGAAGATTTCATCGGCCGGCATCGGCGCGCCCGCCAGCAGCTTGCGTGCGCCGTCCACGCTCAGCGTGGCGGTGGCCTTGAGCTCGGGCCAGGCCTCCAGCGGCTTGCCGTCGGCGTCCACCAGGCGCATTCCGGCCATCGGCCAGTTCCTTGCGCCGCGCGCCCAGGGATACTTCGCGTCGTCCACCGGGTTGCCGATGCCGATCGCGCCGATCGCGCCGCGCGCGGCCAGCTGCGCCATCTTCTCGCGGCCCGCCGCGTGGAAGGCGCGCTGGGTGTTGCCGAAGGTCGAAGGCGCGCCGGAGAAGTACACCGCCACCTTGCCGCGCACGTCCACGTCCTTGAAGTCGTCGTGGCCCAGGTCGGGCGCGTGCACCGCCTGGCCCACGAACACCAGCGGCGCGGTCACCGCGTGGCTGGTGGCGTGGAAGTTCATGCCCGGCAGGAACTCCTGCTCGAACGCGAACGCCAGGTCGCCGTCGTCGCGCTGCACGGTGAAGGCGGCGCCTTCGCGCACGCGCCGCGCCTCCAGCAGCGGCACGTTCTGGAAGTAGGTGCCGTCGTCGCCGGCCGGCTCCAGGCCGATGGCGCGGTAGCGGTTGGCCACGTAAAGCGACGCCAGGTCATAGCCGCGCGTGCCGGCGGCCCGCCCTTCCAGCAGGTCGTCGGCGAGGAAGCGCACGTCGGCTTCGATGCGCTGCGGGCCGCTGGCGTCCGCGGCGGCGGCCGGGGCCGGCACGGGCGCGTCGTCGTTGGCGGTGCGGCTGCAGGCGACGAGCAGGCACAGGGCAAGCGGGGCAAGCAGCAGCTTGGTGGACGGGGTCATGGCGGGCTCCGGAGGCGACGGGCGAAACTAACACCGCAGCCCCGCGCGTGGAATGATGGCGGCGTGTACATCCCCCGGGACACCCATGGCCAACGTTGAAACCGTCACCTCGCCCACCCGCACCGAACGCTGGCTGCTGGTGGCCATCGTCCTGGGTGCGCTGGCCTGGTCGGGCATCGCCCCGCATGACCGCCTGACCTGGCTGCTCGAGGTGGTGTGGGTGGTGGTGGGCCTGCCGCTGGTGGCCTGGGCCTGGGGCCGCTTCCCGCTGAGCCGGCTGTTGAGCTGGCTGCTGGTGGTGCACGCGCTGATCCTGATTTATGGCGGCGCCTACACCTATGCCCTGACGCCGCTGGGCCTGTGGGTGTCGGAGGCGCTGGACCTGGCGCGCAACCACTACGATCGCCTGGGCCATTTCGCCCAGGGCTTCGTCCCGGCCATCCTGGCCCGCGAGCTGCTGCTGCGGCGCACGCCGCTGGTGCGCGGCGGCTGGCTGTTCTACCTGGTGGTGGCCGCGGCGCTGTCGTTCAGCGCCTTCTTCGAGCTGATCGAATGGTGGGCGGCGCTGGTGTGGGGCGGTGACGCCGACGCCTTCCTGGCCACCCAGGGCGACGTCTGGGACACCCAGTGGGACATGTTCCTGGCCCTGTGCGGCGCCGTCGTCGCGCAGCTCGGCCTGGCCCGCGTCCACGACCGGCAGCTCGGCCTGCGCTAGGCGGGCTGGCGTTCGGCCGGGTGGTCCCAGCCCGTCATCGCGTCGGGCATCACCAGGTCGCGGCCGGCGTTCTTGGCCGCATACATGGCGCGGTCGCCCCGCCGCAGCAGCTGCGAGAACTCGAAGTCCATCGGCGCCAGCGTCGCCACGCCGATCGACAGGGTCACGGTGCGCGGATGGCCGTCCATGCCCAGCGGCTGCGCCGAGAAGCTCATGCGGATGCGCTCGCCGGCGTTCACCGCGCTGGCGCTGTCGGCGTTGGGCATCAGCACGATGAACTCCTCGCCGCCCAGCCGCCCCAGCACGTCCTCGGCGCGCAGCAGGGTGCGGATGCGCGCCACCGACTCCACCAGCGCCAGGTCGCCGATGGCGTGGCCCAGTTCGTCGTTGATGCGCTTGAAGTGGTCGATGTCCAGCACCAGCACCGACAGCGGCAGCCCGTGCCGGCGCGCGGCGGCGATGTTATGGGTGGCCAGTTCCTCGATGGCACGCCGGTTGTAGCAGCCGGTGAGGTAGTCCACCCGCGCGGCGCGCTCCAGCGCCTGCTGGCTGCGCTCGGTGCACAGCAGCAGGAAACCGATGGTGCCGATCACGGGCAGCACGCTGCCCATCCCGTACGTGAGCAGCTGCACGTGGGTGAGCTGGAACACGGCGCTCACCTGGGACGGGTCGAACACCAGGATCACCGCCCGGTAGGCCATGATCGCCGCCGCGCCCGCGAAGGCCACGCCCGCGACGTGGCGCACCTGGCCCTCGCCGTGGCGGTAGATGATGGCCGCGCTGGTGCCCAGCACCGCCGCCAGCACCAGCGAGATCCAGATCAGTCGCTGCGTCAGGTTGGGGTCCAGCAGCCCCCACCAGTAGGACGCCAGGGCCACCAGCCCCACGGCCAGGGCCAGGGGCCCGCGCCCGGACGGCAACCGGTAGAAGTGCCGCAGCGCCACCACATAGGCCGCCATGCCCAGCACGACAAAGATGTTCGCGACCAGGATGCTCAGGTAAGGCGACAGCGTGTCGCGAAGGCTGAGCAGCACGAAGCCCGCCGGCTGCAGCAGCGTCGCGCCCACCCACCAGCGGATGCTCGGGCGGTAGGTCGCCGACAGCGCCCGCCCGACGACCAGCAGCACCAGGCCGATCATCAGCGTGAGCATGGCGCCGACCAGCAGGGCCGAGCGGATGTCGAACGTCCATTCCATCAAGCGGAGCCTCGGGGCGCGGTGCGAGCCCGGCGCCAGCCTTTCACTGCCACGGCCCGGGTGCAAGCCGGGGGGGTCCGGCCGTCCCCGGGATGAACGCGCGGCAGCCGGGGCTCAGGCCAAGGCGCGCTGGCGGCGGTCGGCCCGGCCGGGTTCGCGCGCCGTCACGGCGGGGTCGGGCCCTCGTCCCGCGGGGGTGTCGGCCGCGGCCGGAACGGCAGCACCACGCCCGTCGGCGGGTCCTGCCGGTGCCACAGCACGGGCACGTCGTGCGGGCGCGGCGGCTCCAGGGTCTCGGCGTCGTCCAGGGCCTCGTCGGCCTCGTCCTCGTCTTCCCAGCTGTAGCGCTGGCGCGGCGGCTGCGGATCGGCATGGCGCCAGATGAAAGCGGCGAAGATGCCGGCCACCGCGCCGCTGAGGTGGTATTCCCACGACACGCCCGGCTCGCGCGGCAGCACCGTGAGCAGCATGCCGCCGTAGAAGAAGAACGCGATCAGCGCCGCCGCGATCGCCGCGCGGTCGCGCCTGAGCAGCCCCAGGAACAGCAGCAGGAACAGCAGCCCGTGGGTCACGCCGCTGGCGCCGATGTGGAACGAGGGCCGGCCGATCAGCCAGGTGCCCACGCCCGACAGCACCCAGACCAGCGGCAGCGCCCGCAGCGCCGCCCGCGGGTAAACCGTGCCCACCAGCGTGCCCAGGATCAGCAGCGCGCTGCTGTTGGCCAGCCAGTGGCCGGCCGAACCGTGCAGCAGCGGTGCCGTCAGCACGCCCACCAGGCCGGGCCAGCTCTGCGGCACCAGGCTCAGCGCCCGGGTGTCGCCCAGCCAGGGGCCGGCGAAGAAGATGGCGCCCAGCACCGCCACGAAGGCCATGCTGGCAAGAAGGGCATTTTGAAACCGGCCGCGGACCGCGTCGGCGTGCTGCTGGGGAGAGGCGTCCATCCGACAGAGGTGGGGCCGGCGCCTCCCGGCGCAAGCCCCACGCCTGCGTTCAGCCAGCCAGGGCCGGCTTGGGCTTGATCACCAGGCTCAGCAGCATGGACACGGCCAGCGTGGCCGCCACTACGCCCAGCGACACCACCACCGGGATCTTGTAGAAGTCCACGATCAGCATCTTGGCGCCGATGAAGATCAGCACCGTGGCCAGGCCATAGGCCAGCAGGTGGAACTTCTCGGCCATGCCGGCCAGCAGGAAGTACAGCGCGCGCAGGCCCAGCACCGCGAACACGTTGGACGTGAGCACGATGAACGGGTCGGTGGTGATGGCGAAGATGGCCGGGATCGAGTCCACCGCGAAGATGACGTCGGTGACCGCGATCATGATCAGCACCACGAACAGAGGCGTGTACTTGCGGCGCTTGCCCTGGCCGATCCACAGCGCCTCGCCGTGGTAGCGGCGCACCAGCGGCAGGTGGGCGGTGATCCAGCGCAGGATCGGGTTCTTGTCCATGTCCGGCTCCTGGCCCGCGGCCCAGAGCATCTTGGCGCCGGTCAGCAGCAGGAACGCACCGAAGATGTAGAGCACCCAGTGGAACTGGGCGATCAGCGCCGCGCCCACGAAGATCATGATCGCGCGCAGCACGATCGCGCCCAGCACGCCGAAGATGAGCACCCGCTGCTGCGACTGCGCCGGCACGCCGAAGTAGGTGAACAGCATCAGGAAGACGAAGATGTTGTCGACCGCCAGCGCCTTCTCCACCAGGTAGCCGGTGAGGAATTCCAGGCCGATGCGTTTGGCCTCGGCGGCCGGCATGGCGTCCTGCAGGTACCACCACAGGCCGACGTTGAAGATCAGGGCCAGGCCTATCCAGGCGGCCGACCAGATCAGCGCTTCGCGGGTGGACACCTTGTGCGGGCCGTTCTGGCGCAGCACCAGCAGGTCAACGACCAGCGCGGCGACGACGAAGGCCGTGAAGATGGCCCACATCAGGGGTGTGGCAATGGTTTCCAAGATCGTCTCCGGTGGCGATGCCTCGCAACCGCGAGCGCGCACGAGGTTCCGGAACGGAACGCCCTTCGCCGCTGGCGGGCGAAGGTCTCGCTCGCAGGCCCGATGGACCTGCCTGCCGGACCGGGACCCATTTGTGGGGTCCGTGATGACGATCTCGGCAGCGGGAGCTACTCCCCTTCTACGGCGCAGAGTGTGCCACAACCGGTGAACCCGGCGTGCAAAACCGGGGTCAGGGCCCGATTCCCCCCGTCGGGCCGGTATCATGGCGGCATGAACAATGCCGCCCTGCCCGTCATCCAGCTCAAGATCGAGCGCCGGTCCAACCACCCCTGGATCTTCCAGAAAATGGTGGACAAGCCCGTGGCCAAGCCCAAGCCGGGCACCATCGTGGACATCGTGGACAACACCGGCCACTGGGTCGGCCGCGGCTTCTACAACGGCCACTCGCGCATCGCCCTGCGGGTGCTGACCGAGGACCACGACGAGGCCATCGACGAGGCCTGGTTCGCCCGCAAGATCCGCGCCGCCGTGGCCCTGCGCCGCGACCTGATGCACCTGGACGAAACCACCGACGCCTGGCGCGTGGTGCACTCCGAGGGCGACGGCATCTCGGGCCTGGTGGTGGACCGCTACGGCGACCTGCTGGTGGTGGAGTTCTTCTCGGCCGGCCCGTTCCGCTACCGCGAGTGGATCTATGCCGCGCTGTCGAAGGAGTTCCCGGGCTGCCGCTTCTACAGCTTCTCGGAAGAACACGTGCAGAAGCAGGAAAGCTTCGACTTCCGCTCGCCGCCGCCGCCCGAGCCCAGCGTCATCACCGAGCATGGCCTGAAGTTCCGCGCCAGCCCCGGCAGCGGCCACAAGACCGGCTTCTTCGCCGACCAGCGCGACAACCGCGAGTACCTCACCCGCTTCACCGCCGGCAAGCGCGTGCTCGACATCTGCTGCAATTCGGGCGGTTTCGCCATCTACGCCAAGGCCCGCGGCGGCGCCGACGAAGTGATCGGCATCGACCTGGACGAGGAAATCCTGGAAGTCGCCGAAAAGAACGCGCGCCTGAACAACGCCGCCGTGAAGTTCGTCCAGGCCGACCTGTTCCACTACCTGCGCGACGCCCACCAGCGCGGCGAACAGTTCGACGTGGTGATCCTGGACCCGGCCAAGCTCACCCGCGACCGCGAGCAGGTGATCGCCGCGCTCAAGAAGTACAACGACATGAACAAGCTCGCCATGCAGGTGATCAAGCCCGGCGGCGTGCTGCTCACCTGTTCGTGCACCGGACTGGTGAGCGAAGAGGAATTCCTGGACATGATCCGCCGCGCCGCGTTCTACGCCGGCCGCACGGTGCAGGTGCTCAAGGTGGCCGGCGCCGGCGCCGACCACCCGTTCATGGCGCACGTGAAGGAAAGCCGCTACCTCAAGGCCGTGTTCTGCCGGGTCGAGTGAGCCTTCCCGTCGCGCACACGGGCAGGCTGCTCGAATGACCCCCATGCCCGATTCCCTCGACGCCACCTGGACCCACGCCTGGGCGCGCCTGCTGGCCGGCGCGCGCGGCCGCGGCGACCCCTTCCACCAGGGCGTGCTGGCCAATGCCGCCGGCGAAGGCCCGCAGGCGCGCTACGCCGTGCTTCGCGCGGTGGACCCCGGCGGCGGCACCGTCGCCTTCCACACCGACCGCCGCAGCCCCAAGTGCGCGCAGCTGCTCGCCGACCCCCGCGTGGCGTGGTGCTTCTTCGGCCACGGCGAGCAGGTGCGGCTGGCGGGCACCGTGCAGCTGCACCTGGACGACGCCGAAGCGGACGCGGCCTGGGCCGCCAGCCGGCGCTCGGCACGGCAGAACTACGCCGGCCGCAATGCGCCGGGCAGCGCCGTGCACGAGCCGGGCGAAGGCGGTCCGCCGGGCCTGGGCGCGCCGCCGCTGGACGACGCGGGCCTCGCCCTGGCGCGCGCGCATTTCGCCTTCGCACGCATCACCGTGGCGTCGCTGGACTGGCTGTCGCTGTCGGCGACCGGCCACGTCCGCGCGCGATTCGAGCGCGCCGGCGACGGCTGGCATTCCACCTGGCTGACGCCGTAGCGGTGCCGGCCTTCGGCTAGACTGCGCGCCTGCTTCCGCCCCGCTGCCGGGACCCAGATTGGACACACCCACACCCGCCGTCGCGCCGCCCGCGCGCCGCGCCGCGCTCGCCTTCATCTTCGTCACCATCCTGGTGGACGTGCTGGCGTTCGGGCTGATCATCCCGGTGCTGCCGCAGCTGCTCAAGAAGATCAGCGGCGGCTTGCTGGCCGACGCCACCGTCTGGCATGGGCTGTTCGCCACCGGTTTCATGGTGATGCAGTTCATCTTCTCGCCGATCCAGGGCGCGCTGTCGGACCGCTTCGGCCGCCGCCCGGTCATCCTGGTGTCGAACGCGGGGCTGGCGCTGGATTTCCTGATCATGGCGATGGCCAACACGCTGCCGCTGCTGTTCATCGCGCGGCTGCTGTCGGGCGCCACCTCGGCCAGCTTCAGCACCGCCAACGCCTACGTTGCCGACGTCACGCCGCCGGAAAAACGCGCCGCGGCCTTCGGCCGCCTGGGCATGGCGTTCGGCATCGGCTTCACGGTGGCGCCGGTGATGGGCGCCTGGCTGGGCACGATCGACCTGCACCTGCCGTTCTGGGTGGCGGCGGGGCTGTGCGCGGCCAACTTCTGCTACGGCTGGTTCGTGCTGCCCGAGTCGCTGCCGCTGGACCAGCGCACGCCGTTCTCCTGGCGCCGCGCCAACCCGCTGGCTTCGCTCAAGCTGCTGCGCGCGCATCCCGAACTGCTGGGCCTGGCCGGCGTGAGCTTCCTGATGGCGATGGCGCACCTGGTCTACCCCACCACCTTCGTGCTTTACGCCGACTACCGCTTCGGCTGGGGCCTGGACATGGTGGGCTGGACGCTGCTGCTGGTGGGCGTGCTGACGATCATCGTGCAGGGCGGGCTGATCGGCCGCATCTCGCGCGCGCTGGGCAACCGCCGCACGCTGCTGCTGGGCGCTGCGGCCGGCGGGGTGGGCTTCGCGGGCTATGCGCTGGCGCCCACCGGGTACTGGTTCTGGGCCGCCATGCCGATCGCGGCGCTGTGGGCGATCGCCGGCCCGGCCGCCCAGGCCATCATGACCTCGCGTGTTTCGGCCAGCGAACAGGGCCGCCTGCAGGGCGCCATCGGCAGCCTCAACTCCATCGCCGGCATCCTCGGCCCCACGCTGTTCACCCAGACGCTGGCCGCCGTGGCGGTGAACCAGGTGCAGGGTCCGCTGGCGGGCGCCACGTTCTGGCTCGCTTCCGGGCTGGTGACGCTGGCCGGCCTGCTGGCCTGGCGCATCACCACGCGGGCCTGACATCGGCGGCGTTACGATGTGCCTTCACTCCAAGAGACCGCCGCCATGACCGACACCGTCACCCGCGACCAGGCAGAAGATGCCATCCGCGTCCTGCTGCGCTGGGCTGGCGAGGACCCGAACCGCGAGGGCCTGCTCGACACCCCCAAGCGCGTGGTCAAGGCCTACGGCGACTGGTTCAGCGGCTACCAGGAAGACCCGCGCGAATTCCTGGAGCGCACCTTCGAGGAAGTGGCCGGCTACGACGAGATGATCGTGCTGCGCGACATCGAGTTCGAATCGCACTGCGAGCACCACATGGCGCCGATCATCGGCCGCTGCCACGTGGGCTACCTGCCGGCCGGCAAGGTCGTGGGCATCAGCAAGCTGGCGCGCGTGGTGGAAACCTACGCCCGCCGCTTCCAGGTGCAGGAAAAGATGACCGCCCAGATCGCCCGCTGCATCCAGGACGTGCTGCAGCCGATCGGCGTGGCCGTGGTGGTGGAGGCCAAGCACCAGTGCATGACCACCCGCGGCGTGCACAAGACCGGCGTGAGCATGGTCACCAGCAAGATGCTGGGCAGCTTCCGCACCGACCCGATGACCCGCGCCGAATTCCTGGACGTGATCGCGGTGAAGCGGGGCGGCTGAGGGCCTCCGCGCCCCGGGCAGGCTGAATTGTCACCGGGCGCGGGCATATACTCGCGCCATGAGCGACCCCCGCGCCCACCTGCAGACTCTCCGATCCCGCATCGAAGCCGCCCCGGCCCTGCCCGAGCGCGGCGACTGGCTGGGCCTGATCGACGCCGCGCTGCAGGCCCTGCCTGCCGGCGCCGGGCCCAGCCCGGAGCTTGACCGCCTGCGCCAGGACGTCGAGGACGCCGAACACGCCCGCGACGCCGCCAACCTGCAGCGCATGAAGGTGGCCGGCCAGCTCAACACGCTGCACAAGAGCCTGGCCGCCGCCGCGCCGGAAGTGTCCGCCGGCAAGGACGCCCAGAGCGACGCCCTGCGCCGCATCGAACACCTCGCCACCCACGGTGCCTCCGCGCCCGGCGCGGCCGACGCCGCCCGTGCCGCCGAGATGGACGCGCCCATGCCCAGCCGCGCCGTGCTCGAGGCGGTGATCGCCGGCGAGCGCAAGTTCTCCAAGGCCCAGCTCGAATTCACCATCGCCGAGGCCATGGTGCTCACCGGCTGGGCCCAGACCCCGCTGGAGCTGATGGCCGAGGGCGAGCCCTGGCTGGCCGCGCTGATCCTCAAGAACCAGAACGAGGCGGCCTGAAACCTGGGCGGGGGTGCTGGCACCCCTGACTTTCGGCCTGTTGCAAAGCCCTCCGGTCTGTTCTACAAGTGTAGTACGACACTTGTAGAAGAAGACCCATGGCACCGACCGACCCCAGCCCCGACGACATCGCGCTGAGCGAACTGCAGCTGGACGTGATGCGCGTGCTCTGGCGCGGCGAGGCCAGCGTGGCCGACGTCGCCGCCGCCCTGGCCAGCGAACGCGGCCTGGCCCACACCACCGTCGCCACCCTGCTCACCCGCCTGGCCAAGCGCGGTGCCGTGGCCCAGCGCCGCGACGGCCGCGTGCTGTACTACCGCGCCCTGGTCACCGAGCCGCAGGTGCGCCGCACGATGGTGGGCGACCTGATCCAGAGCCTGTTCCGCGGCGACCCGGGCGCCCTGCTGGCGCACCTGGTCAGTGAAAAGGAGGTCGCGCCGGGCGACCTCGAACGCGTGCGCGCCCTGCTGGCCGGTGCCAAGGCGGACAAGCCGTGAGCGCGGTCGACCTTTTCTTCTCCTTCCTGCTGACGCTGGCCCTGCACGCCACGGTGCTGCTGGGCGCGGCGTGGCTGCTGGAGCGCGCGGGTGCGCTGAAGCATCCGGGCTGGGCCGAGCTGGCCTGGCGCATCGCGCTGTTCGGCGCGCTGCTGTCGTCGTCGCTCGAATTCCTGCCGTCGCCGGGCGATCTTTCGCCGTCGCCGCGCGCCGCGATGCTCGCACCGCTTACGACGCCGGCGCCTGCGATGGTCGAAGCGCCGCAGGCGGCATTCGACAGCGGAACCCGCGACCCGGCCGCCGCGCCGCGGCCTTCCACGCCACCCACGCTCATCGCGCGGGAAACGATGCCCTTGCCTGCCTCCGGGGCGCGCCTTCCCACCGACGTCGAAGTACCCGACGCCGCGGCGTGGGGGCTGCTCGCGTGCTGGTTGGCCGGCCTGCTGTGGGGCGCGGTCCGATTGCTGGCGCAGGCCATCGCCGTGCGCCGCCTGGGCCGTACCGCGGAACAGCACGGTGCCATCCCGGGCCCCGGCCTGTCCGGCGCCGCACGCCTGCTGGCCAACGAACTCGCCATCGCCCCGCCCACCCTGCGCCTGCTGCCGCAGCTGCAAAGCCCGATGGTGCTGCCGGGCGCGAACGTGCTGCTGCCGTCGTGGTCGCAGACGCTGCCGCCGACGCAGCAGCGCGCGATGCTGGCGCACGAGCTGAGCCATCTGCAGCGCCGTGACCCGGCGTGGCGGATCGCCCAGCGCATCGCCGCACTGCCGCTGTTTTTCCATCCCCTGGCCCGGCACGCGCAGCGCCGCCTGGACGCCCTGGCCGAAGACGCCTGCGACGCCCGCGCCGCGCAGCTGCTGGGCAGCGGCCGCCCGCTGGCCGAATGCCTGGCCACCTGCCTTTCCCACGCCGGCGCCCGCGCCGGCCAACCCGCCCTCGCAGTGGCCATGGCCGGTGAACCCGGTGCCGTGGTCCGACGCGTCAGCAATCTACTGGAGAACACCGCCATGACCCTTCGCCCGCTTTCCCCCGGCGTGCGCCGCACCGCCCTGGTGCTGGCCATCATCGCCATCGTCGCCCTGCCGGGCGTGGCCATCACCACCGTCGCTTCCCAGGGCTTCGCCGACCGCATCCTCACGCGCCTCGATATCAACGGCCGCGAGAATTTCAGCTACCGCAGCCGCGGCCCGGAACGGTCGGTCGACCTTCGCCTCAGCGGCGAGATCACGTTCAACGACGGCGAGACCGACGTGGTGCGCCTGGGCAAGGGCGCGCGGCTGGACCTGGTGGAAGAGCGCGAGGGCGTGGAGCGCGAGCTGGAAGTGTTCGGCAAGGACGGCGTCATCCAGCGCGCCTACCGCGTGGACGGCAAGGCCATGCCGCTCGACGCCGACGGCCGCGCGTGGCTCGCGCGCACCCTGCCGGAGCTGATACGCGAAAGCGCCATCAATGCCGAATCCCGCGGCAAGCGCATCCTCGCCAAGGGCGGCGCCGACGCGCTGCTGGCCGACATGGCCCTGATCCAGGCCGACTACGCCAAGTCGCGCTACCTCGGCGTGCTCTACGCCAACGCCAAGCTCGACGACGCCCAGCTGGCGCGCTCGCTCGACCTGGCCAAGGGCATCGACAGCGACTTCGAACTTCGCCAGGCGCTGCAGGTGGCCCTGGACTCGCAGACGCTTTCGCCCGACCACCAGGCGCGCGTGCTGGGCCTGGCCAGCGAAATCGGCTCGGATTTCGAAGTGGCCGAACTGCTGATCTCGGTCGCCAGCCGCCTGCCCGCCACGGGCGTGGCGCGCGAGGCCTGGCAGTCAGCGATCGCCAACATCTCCAGCGACTTCGAACACCGGCGCGTGCTCGAGGCCATGCTCACCCGGCGCGACGTGACGCCGGCGACGGTGGAGCTGGTGCTGGACTCGGCCGAAGGCATCAGCAGCGACTTCGAACTGCGCAACGTGCTGGAGCGCGCCGCGCGCCACACCCGCGGCAACCCGGCGGTGCTGGCGGCGTACGTCGCGCGCAGCCGCGAACTGTCCTCGGACTTCGAGGCGCGCGAGGCGCTTTCGGCCCTGGTCAACGCGGGTCCGGTGGACCTGGCCGTGGCCAACGCGGTGCTGGACGTCGTGGCCGGCATCTCGTCGGACTTCGAAGCGGGCGAAGCGCTGCGCACGCTGGCCTCGCGCATGCCCGCCGACGAAGCGCTGGTGAACCGCTACCGCGCCGCCGCCCGCGGACTGGGTGACCACGAGCGTGGCCAGGCCGAGAAGGCCCTGGATCGCTTCGCCGTCGTCGACTGACGGGAAAAGATTTCGTACCAGGTTCAATTCTGAACGGGCCGTGGCGCCACGGTTTTTGCCTGACGCCACGGCCCGTTCAGAATTGAACCTGGTACGTGTTCCCCACAAGCCTTGCGGGATTCAGGGGCGCGGATTCACCTGCAGGTCGCGCGAGGCGGTGTTGGCGCGGCTGTTGCGGCCGTACATCAGCTCGGCCACCGCGGGCGGTGCGAAGTAGCGGCCGGCGTGCGTGGCCTGCGTGTAGTAGTGCAGGTCGTGCGTGCCGGGTGGCAGCTGCTGGGCATAGAAGCGCACTTCGCTGGCGCCGGTCTGGCGGGTGTCGAACCACCATGAGCCCGGGTCGGCCAGGCGCTGGATGTCTTCGCCCGCCACGCCGCCCAGGCGCACGTCGCGCGTCACCAGGCCGCCGGGCACCGTGTCGGTGATGGCGACGAAGTGGCGCATGGCCGGCACCACCACGGTCAGCGTGGTGCGCAGCCATTCGCCTTCGGTGACCGCACCGTTGCCCAGTTCGCGCCACTCGCCGCCGCGCATCACCTGGTAGCTGCGCTGCAGCTGCAGGCCGGTGGCCTGCGCCACGGCGTTGCGCTGGTCCAGCGTGTAGCTGACCTGTGCGCTGTAGTTGAGCGTGCCGTCGCTGCCGCCGCGCGGCGTGAGCGCGAGTTCGGCGGTGGGCGCCAGCGGCGTTTCCCAGCTTGCGGATTTTTCCCCGGCGGCCAGCGCCAGCTCGGTGGACTGCAGGCCGGCGGTGACGCCCACGCGCGCGGTGCCGGAAAGGTCGAGCGCCGCGCCCGCGGCCCGCAACGCCAGCAGGCACTGCACGCTGGACTGCGTGTCGAGGCTGCCGGTGCCGCCCGCGTACAGGTCGTTCAGTCCGCGCAGCCACTGCTGGCGCGTGCCCAGGTGTTCCGGGCTGCGGTCGAGCGTGAACAGCGTGGCCGTGACCGCACACTGGTCGCGCAGCGGCGAGCCCATCAGCAGGCTCCAGTCGCCGGTGGTTTCAAGGATGCGGCGCGCGCCGCGCTGCCTGCCCGCGTCGCGCAGCTCCTGCAGGCCCTGCGCGGCCAGCACCGCATGCTGCGGATTGGCGGCGGCGGCGCGCACGAGTTCGCTGCGGCCGAACCAGCTCATCTTTTTGCGCAGCGGCCACAGCCAGCGCACCACGTCGTCGCCGATGGCCTGCCCGTCGGTGGCCAGCGCACCGGCGGCAATGGCGACGCGCTCGGCTTCCCAGGCGTCGTCTTCATCGTGGCGCGACAGCCTGGCGAAGCGGCCCAGCTGCTGGCGCAGCGTCTCGCGCCAGGCCATCGGCACCGGGTGGCCCAGCGAATCGAGCACCTGGAAACCGCGCAGCGTGTGCGCCGACAGCACCGGGTCGAACTCGGAGTATTCGCTGGCGTTGCCGGCGAAGTAGCGGTAGTTCTCCTCGTCGTCCACGAACGAAGGCGCGTCGCGCAGCGTCGTTGCCACCACGTCGCCCGCGTCCGGCCACGCGGCCGCGCTGTCGGGCGACTGCAGCGCCAGCGCGGCGCCGATGCCGCGGCTGAGCGTCTGTTCCCAGCAGCGGTGCGGGTAGTCGCGCAGGTCGCGCAGCCAGCCGTCGCGCCAGGGGTCGGTGCCCTGCGCCACGGTGACGGACAGCACGGGGCTGATGGCGCCGCGCGGCACGTCGGGTCGCGACAGCGCCAGCGGCCCGTCCTCGAGCCAGCCGGCCTGCGTGATCGACGTCGTGGCGAAGCGCGACTGCACCTCCACCGCCGACGACAGCGCGTCGGACGTGGTGGCGGTGGACGCGCGCGCCAGCAGCGCGATGCGGCCCTGCGCATCGGGCACCAGCGGCACGCGCCGCGCCAGCGAAGCCTGCGGGGCCACGTTGCCCCGTGCCTTGACCTGGCCGTCGGCGCCGGCGCCCTCGGTGTCCACCTGCAGCGTCACCGTGGCGCCGCCTTCGGCGTTCACTCGCGCAAGCACCGTGCCGCTGCCCTGGTCGCCCTGGAAAATGCGCGACGGCAGCCCCGCCCGGATCTCCAGCGGCAGCGTGGCCGCGAAGGTGTCTTCGCCGAGCGTGAATCCGTCGCCGTCGTCGCTGGTCCAGTACAGCAGGCGCCAGCGCGTGAGGTTGTCGGGCAGGCGCACGCGCAGCTCGCGGGTTTCGCCCGGGGCGAGTTCTTCGCCCGCGTTCCAGTAGGCGGTCACCGGGAAGCGGCTGCGCACGCGCGCCGCCGGCGCACCTTCCGCCGACGTGGCTTCACGCGGCGGCGCACTGCCGGTGGCCTTGCTGTCCACGATCTCGGAGCGCTTGATGCGGCTGCCGGTGACCTGGACCGTATCCAGGCTCAAGGCGTCGCTGTAGACGCCATCGGAAGCCGCGGGTGCCGGCGCCGCCAGCGGCGCGTTCGCGGCCGTCGGCCTTTTCTCCTGGAACAGGTTCGGCACCCGGCTCCACGCGCCGAAGCCGTGCCAGCTCGCGCCGGACCAGTCTTCCAGCAGGCCGATGAAGCGCCGCCCATTGGGATCGATGACGCCGTGCATCGCCGATGCCTGCTGGTGCACCGAATCGTCCACGATCGCCAGCGTGACCAGCCGCGGCGTGGCGGCGCTGTTGGCCAGCCGGATCACGAGGTCTTCGCCCGGCGCGCGCGCACCGGCCTCCAGCGTGACGCTGGCCTTGCCGGCGCCAGGCCGCGCGACGGGCACGCGCACGACGGCGTTGAGCGTCTTCGCCTCCAGTGCGCCGTTGGACGGGGCGTCCGACACGGGCCGCAGCAGCACGCGCACCGACACGCCGGGCGCCCACTCGGGCGGCATCGCCACGCGCACCTGCGCGTCGGGCCCCACTTCCTGCACCCAGTGACGCAGCACGCCCTCGTACTCGACCACGAACAGCGCGCTGGCCCGCGCATGCGGCTGCAGCAGGCGCAGCACGGCGTCGGCACCGGCGGCGGGCGGCGTCACCAGCGTCAGTTCGGCAGACGGTGCCGCGCCGGGGCGTACCTGCGCGCTGCCGCCGTAGAAATAGCGACTGAACGCGACGGGCGCGGCCCCGTCGGCTTCGGCCACGAAGCGGTACTCGCCCGGCTCGGGCGCGCGGAACCCGCAGGGCGCCACCGCGCCGATTGCCAGCTCGCAGCGCGCCAGCACCTCGACCGCGTCGCCTTCGCCGTCGCGCTCGATGCGCACGCGCACCGTGCCTGCGGTGATCGCCTCGCCTTCGGCCGTGGCCACCATGGCCTCCAGCCGCGGGTCCTCGTTCGACGACAGCCACCAGCCTTCGCTGTGCAGGCCCACGTAGCGGTCGTGCGCGGCGTACACCACGCTGGCCACGGGGCTGGCGCTGGACGCCGCGCCGGGGATGGTCACGTAGGCATTGACGCGGATCTCGCCGATCGCCACCTCCTCGTCCGCCTCCGTGTCCGAGGGCTCGCCGTGCAGGAACCGCGGCGGCAGCCTGCCGGCGAAGCGCGCCCGGCCGCGGCCGTCCAGCACGGCGGCGCCCGGCAGCGTGGCCAGCGGGTCCACGTCCGATTCGTCGCCGTCTTCGCTCAGCGGACTGGCGAAAGTGAACCGTGCGAACGCCGGATAGATTGATCCCAACGGCGTGGGCGCCAGGAACGCCCTGGTCTCGACCTGCGCCCCGGCGGCACCGCCGCCGGAATAGAAGCCACCCTCGATGTCGAGCGCGAGCTCGCCGCCGGCCCGCACCAGCTTGCGGTCGAAGGCGCTGCTGGCCCAGACCGCCTGGCTGTCGAAGCGCGCCACCTCGAAGCAGGCGCCGCTGGGGCTGTAGCTGCCGTCGCTGTCGTCGGCGCGGGTGATGCAGTAGGTGCCGTCCGCGAGGCTTGCCGACAGGGCGCGTTCGCCCGCCACGCTGCCCCAGCCGTCGCGCGGTGCCGACCAGGCGTCCATCGCCGAGCGCTCGCCCTGTGCACGCAGCACCAGCGCCGTGTCGTCGCCCGCCTTGCCCGCGAACGGACGCAGGCGATTGCCGTCGCGCTCGCGCGACCAGACGCGGAAGTGCACCGTCTCGCCCGGCCGGTACAGCAGCGCCCGTCGTGGCGCACGCGCACCAGGCGCGTCTGGGTGCGCTCGTCTTGGATCTCTTCCTTGGGCGCGGGCACGTAGCCCACGCCGTCGGCACCGGTGCGGCCGCGCGCCCGCACCGGTTCGCGGCCCTCGGCCGTCACCCGCAGCAGGTCGATGCTGGCGTCGGCGATGGCGGCGGCGGTGTCCCAATCGGTGGCCCACACCATCACCCGGCCAGCATCGGCAGCGGCGATGACGTTGAACGGGGCCACCGCCACCGCAAGGCCGGGCGCGGGCGAACCGCGCACGCCGGCCAGCGTGAGGCCGCCGCTGCGCGCCACGTCGCCGCGAGGCGCCTTGGCCCGCCAAGGCTCGAAGCGGTTGGTGATGCCCGTTACCGGCAGCGCACTTTCGCGCAGCCGCGTGCGCCGGCCGGTGCCCAGCTCCGCCACGGTGGCCGGCGCGTCCAGGTTGCGCACTTCCAGCGCCAGCGCGGCGTCGCCGCCGGGGCGCAGCAGGCGCACCGGCGGCTCGCTGCGCACGCTCGCCGGATGGTCGCGGAACACCAGCACCGGCACCGCGCCTGCTTCGATCAGGCTGCCGTCGTCGGCGCGCAGGTCGGCCGGCAGCACGATGGGCAGGCTGACGCCGGCGGCCGTGGCGGTGAATCCGACGTGGAAACGGGCTTCGTTGTCGCCGCAGTCCCAACGGCAGTGGTTGGAATCCTTCGAAACGGCCAAGCCCGGCAGGCCCGCGGCAATGCGCTCGGCCTCACCCTTGGCCAGGCGGCGTGAGAACACCAGGGCCACGTCGGCGTCTGGCGCGCATTCGTCGCGGCCCCACTTCTCGACCTGCTCCGCCGTCATCGGCATGCGCGACCAGCCGCAGCCCAGGCCCACCAGCCGCAGTGGTTCGTTCACGCGGGTCGTGAGCAGCCTGCGCGCTTCGCCGCGGACGGGGCCGGCGGGGCTGCGCAACCCTTCCCGTACCGACACCACCAGCGTGCCGCGGGTCGTGGGCCAGCGGGTGGGCAGCACGTTGAACGCGCTGCCGCCGTCGGACAGGTACATCGAAGCCAGCTGTTTGGCCGACAGCGGCGCCAGCGTGTAGTCCACCGGCTGGTCGTCGAGGCGAAGTTCGAGCACCTGCGCCAGGTCCTGCAGGGTCAGCGGCATTTCATGGGACACCACCCGCAGCGCGGGCTGGCCCGCGTTCCAGTCGCTGATCTGCACGCGCGGCTCGGGCCGCGACGACACCACGTCGAGCGTGGTGGGTGCGAGTTCGGCGCCGGCCTGCGACCACAGGCCGCCGGGCAGCTCGAGGCGATAGGACGTGGCCTGCCGGAAGGGCCGGGTGCTGCCCTCGGGTACCTGGCAGGCCAGGGTCGTGTCCTGCTCCCAGAACCAGCGACATTCGACCTGCGGCGAGAGCGTGATGCCCGCCGTGTCGCTTTCGCCGCGCCATGTGAGCATGGGCCGGTCGAATTCGATCGCCAGCCGATCGTCCTCGCCGTCGGTGCCGGTGATCCGCGGCGGTTCGGCGGCAGCGAGCGCCAGCGAGGCTAGGCCGAAGCAGGCGGCGCTGGCGAGGCGGAAGCGAAGCGTCATGGCGGGGTCCCCTGCAGGGGCCGCGCCCCGGTTCAACCCGAGAAGACCACCCGACAGGGAAAACCGTCAAGCGCGCACCGGGGCCGGTGCGCGCCAACGCGCCGCATCAGGCTGCGGAAACGCCCTTGGACGACGCACGCCACGCGGCCAGCAGCTCCGCTTCCTGCGCCTTGGCCTTGGCGAAGTGCGCTTCCTTGACGTGGCCGTAGCCGCGGATGTGCTCGGGCACCGCGGCGATCTGCGCGGCCAGCTCGACGTTGCCGCCGTCCAGCGTGCCCAGCAGTTCTTCCACCGTGCGCGCGTAGTCGGTGATCAGCTGGCGCTCCATGCGGCGCTCGTCGGTCTTGCCGAACAGGTCGAAGGCACCGCCGCGCAGGAACTTCAGGCGCTTGATCAGCTTGAACGCGGTGAAGATCCACGGCCCGAACTCCTGCTTCACCAGGTGGCCGTCGGCGTCGCGCTTGGAGAACATCGGCGGCGCGAGGTTGAAGTGGATCTTGTAGTCGCCGTCGAACTGCTTCTGGATGCGCTGCATGAACTCGCCCGAGGTGTACAGGCGCGCCACTTCGTACTCGTCCTTGTAGGCCATGAGCTTGAAGTAATAGCGGGCCACGGCCTCGGTGAGTGCGGTGGAGCCCGGCGCCTTGCGCGCCTCGGCCTGGCGCACCTTGTCCACCAGGGCGACGTAGCGGCCGGCGTAGGCCTTGTCCTGGTAGTCGGTGAGGAAGGCCATGCGGCGTTCGATGGTTTCGTCCAGCGTGGTGGACAGCATCTCGTCGTCGAGCGTCGAGAGCGTCGGGACTGAAGTCCCTCCCACAGGTTCGGCCAGGCCGGCGGCTTCCAGCACGGCCTGCGGGTCGATGGCGGCCAGGCGGCCCCACGCGAACGCGGTCTTGTTCATCTCGATCGCGGCGCCGTTGAGTTCGATCGCGCGCACCAGGGCTTCGAAGCTGATCGGCACCAGGCCGCGCTGCCAGGCCACGCCCAGCATGAACAGGTTGGTGGCGATGGCGTCGCCCATCAGCGCCGTGGCGATTTCGGTGGCGGCGATCTGCAGCGGCTCGCGGCCGCCCATGGCGGTGCGGATGGCGTCGACGATGCCTTCGGCCGGGAACTGCATGTCCGGCATGCGGGTGAACGGGCCCGGCATGGCCTGGTAGTCGTTGATCACCACTTCGGTGCGGTCGGCGCGGATCTTGGACAGCGCCCAGTAGTCGTTCACCACCACCATGTCGCAGCCCAGCACCAGGTCGGCTTCGCCGGCGGCGATGCGCACCGCGTGGATGTCGGCCGGCGTGCGCGCGATGCGCACGTGGGTGGTGACGGCGCCGCCCTTCTGGGCCAGGCCGGTCTGGTCGAGCACGCTGGCGCCGCGGTTCTCCAGGTGCGCGGCCATGCCCAGCAGCGCGCCGATGGTCACCACGCCGGTGCCGCCCACGCCCGTGATCAGGATGTTCCAGGGCTGGTCCAGGGTGGTGCGGATTTCCGGCGCCGGCAGGTTGGCCAGGCGATCGGCGTTGCCCACGCCCTTGCGCTTGCGCAGCCCGCCGCCCTTGATGGTGACGAAGCTCGGGCAGAAGCCCTTCACGCAGCTGAAGTCCTTGTTGCAGTTGCTCTGGTCGATCTCGCGCTTGCGGCCGAACTCGGTTTCCTTGGGCAGCACGGCCACGCAGTTCGACTTCACGCCGCAGTCGCCGCAGCCTTCGCAGACCAGCGAGTTGATGGCGATGCGCTTGGCGGGGTCGACGGCCTTGCCGCGCTTGCGGCGGCGGCGCTTCTCGGCCGCGCAGGTCTGGTCGAAGATGATGACGGTGGTGCCCGGCACTTCGCGCAGGCGCTTCTGCTGGCTGTCGAGCTCGTTGCGGTCGAAGAACTCCACGCCCGACGGGAAGATGGACTTGTCGCTCCACTTCTCGATGTCGTCGGAAAGCACCACGATGGTCTTCACGCCTTCGCTGCGCACCTGGTGCGCGATGTCGGGCACGGTGAGCGTGCCGTCCACCGGCTGGCCGCCGGTCATGGCCACGGCGTCGTTGTAAAGGATCTTGTAGGTGATGTTCACCTTGGCCGCGATCGACTGGCGGATGGCCAGCGAGCCGGAGTGGAAATAGGTGCCGTCGCCGAGGTTCTGGAAGACGTGCTTTTCATCGGTGAACGGCGCCTGGCCCGACCAGGTGACGCCTTCGCCGCCCATGTGGGTGAAGGTGTCGGTCTTGCGGTCCATCCACGTGACCATGTAGTGGCAGCCGATGCCGCCGAGCGCGCGCGAGCCCTCGGGCACCACGGTGGACGAGTTGTGCGGGCAGCCGGCGCAGTAGTGCGGCACGCGCGGGAAGTTGGCGCGCGGCTGGGCCAGCTCGCTTTCCTTGTCGTGCATCCACTGCAGCACGCCGCGGATGTGCTCGGTGTCGTGGAACTTCTGGATACGGCGGCCGATGACGCCGGCGATGGTGGCCGGGGTCAGCTCGTTGGTGCTCGGAAGCACCCAGTTCTCGAGTTCATCGTACTTGCCGATGATGCTGGGGCGATGCTCCCAGTTGTACATGTATTCCTTCATCTGGCGTTCGATGAAGCTGCGCTTCTCCTCGACCACGATGATGTCCTGCAGGCCGCGCGCGAACTCGCGGATGCCCAGCGGCTCCAGCGGCCAGGTCATGCCGACCTTGTAGACGCGGATGCCGATGTCCTCGGCCATCTTGCGGTCGATGCCGAGGTATTCCAGCGCCTGCAGCACGTCCAGGTAGCTCTTGCCGGTGGTGACGATGCCCAGGCGCGCCTTGGGCGAATCGAACACCACCTTGTCGATGTGGTTGGCGCGGGCGAAGGCCTGCGCGGCCTTCACCGCGTACTGGTGCAGGCGCATTTCCTGGTTCAGCGGCGGGTCCGGCCAGCGGATGTTGAGGCCGCCCTGCGGCATGTCGAAATCACCCGGCAGGATGATGTCGAGCTGGTGCGGGTTCACGTTCACCGACGCCGACGATTCCACCGTTTCCGCGATCGTCTTGAAGCCGATCCAGCGGCCGGTGTAGCGGCTCATGGCCCAGCCCAGCAGGCCCATGTCCAGGATGTCCTGCACGCCGGCCGGGTTGAGCACCGGCATCATCGCCGACTCGAATTCACCCTCGGAGCCGTGCGGCAGCGTGGACGAGCGGCAGGCGTGGTCGTCGGCGGCCAGCGCCAGCACGCCGCCCATGCGCGAGGTGCCGGCGGCATTGCCGTGCTTGAACACGTCGCCGCAGCGGTCCACGCCCGGGCCCTTGCCGTACCACATGGAAAACACGCCGTCGTACTTGGCGCCCGGGAACAGGTTGGTCTGCTGGCTGCCCCACACCATCGTCGCGCCGAGGTCTTCGTTGAGGCCCGGCGTGAATTCGATGCCCGACGCGGCCAGGTGCTTCTTGGCCTTCCACAGCTCCAGGTCGAAGCCGCCCAGCGGCGAGCCGCGGTAGCCGGAGATGAAGCCGGCCGTGTTTGCCCCGGCGGCGCGGTCGCGCATCTGCTGCATCAGCGGCAGGCGCACCAGTGCCTGCACGCCGGAGAGGTAGATACGGCCCTCTTCGCGGGTGTACTTGGACTGGAGGTCGTACTCGCGGTCGAGCGCGGGGGAGGCGGGCAGGGTGGGGACGGACATGGGCGGTTTCCGGGGCCTGGAGCAAAGACTCGGAATTATACCCGGCCCGCCGCCCCCCGCCGGGAGGCCGGTGTGTGAAGCCGTCCCGCGGCCATTGCCAAGGGTCAGCCCGGGGGCGTCGTCCCCGCCCTGCCGCGCGACAGCTCGATCCAGCCGGGTGGGCAGGGTCCGGGGCCGTACACCGCGCCCACGTGCACCAGCCTCACGTGGGGATCCCGCGGGGAAAGCATGTTGCCGGTGTCCAGCCGCTGCTTGAGGCGGATGTCGTGGAAGTCTTCGGGCTGGTAGACCACGTAATGGCGGGTATCTCTTTCCCACCACAGCATGCCGGGCGTCAGCAGCGAACACTCGGGCGATTCGAACCTTGTTTCCAGTTCGCCCGTGGCCGGGTCCAGCCGGACGACGATTTCCAGCGGGCCATTGATCGTGGTCATGTCGGTGGCTTCTCCGGAAGACGGGCCGCTAGGCAGGCACGGTGCAATGTTCGCACGCCAGGCCCAGCACGCTTTCGCTCACCGCCCTCCGGAAGGCAGCGGCGTCGAAATCGCGCGGGCGCCGCTTCATCGCGACGACGCGCTCAACGGCGCCCAGCGCGCAGGCCTGGAACATCGTGAACTGGGCTTTGGCGTCGAGGTGGCGGATCTCGGGCCAAGGCAGCTGGCCCACGGAGATCAGCGTCTTGATCGAGCGGCGATGGCTGACGTAATCACGCAGTTCGTCGGCATCGAAGCCGGCCGGCGCGTCGGTGATATCAAGGCCGAACCGGTAGGTGCCCACCGCGCCACCCACGTTCGTGGCCGCGAGATCCCGCCGGATGAGTTGCTCGATGCGGTTGACGTCGAGCCAGCACACGCCCTTCGCCCGGTCGAAAGTCCAGCCGCCGGCGGTCGCGGCGGCGAACTTCACGGTCCAACTGGTGGTGAGGTCAAGATGGAAGTCCATGGGGATCTGCCCAAATTCCTTGTGGTGTATCCGGCTCAGGCCCGCAGGAGAGCGTCGAGCCTGGACGCCATGGCGTCCAGGTGCGGCAGCTGGGCGGCGAACAGTTCGGGCTTGCTGTGCACCAGCGAAGCGTAGCGCGTTGCCTTGGGCTGGTCGTGCCAGGCGGAGCGGCGACTGGCGAGGTCGAGCAGCGAGACGTCCAGGAAACGCGGGGCGGCAAGGCCGGACATCTGTGCCAGCCCGGGCGCCAACGCGGCGGTGGTTTCCAGCAGCGCAAGCAACTCCGGCGCAGCCGCGCGGAACCAGCTGCGGTAGAGCGCCGGGAGATGCTCCTCGGCGGCGGACGTGCACTTGCGCACGATGTCATCAGTGCCGATGCGCCAGCTATGGCTGCAATGCGGAGCGCGCGGCAGCGAGTCGTCACCCCGCGACACGACCAGGTCACGGAAGAAAGCATGGGAGACGCTGTAGTTGGAGTCGAACCGCCCGCCAGCCTGGAACGGATTGGTCAGGAACGGCCCCTTGGTGAACTCGGGCGACAGCAGCACGGCGAAGCCGTGGCTATACCTGCCACGCCGGCAGATCGTGTTCTGCGAGTGGAACAACCCGTCGTCCGCCTGCCGCAGGCACTCGGCCCGCGTACCGCGGGCGCGGGTGTTGAGGGTGTAGTCGGGATAGCTTTCCTGCAGCAGGCCCAGGAAATGGCGTGCCCAGGACTTCTTCTTGTCAGCGGGCTGTGACTCGCGCATGCGGTCGATCCGTGGGGCGTCTGGCGGGGCCTGTGAAGCGTATCCGTTCCTGCCGTCGCGCAGCGGATATCGCCGGCCCCAGGCGTTGGCGACCCCTGCCCCTCAGCCCGACAGCAGCCGGAATGCCAGCCACGCCGGCACGCCGAGGTAGAACGCGGCGCGGGCCAGCCACAGCATCGCGTCGCGTGACGTCGTCGCCCTGGCGGGGGACAGCGGCAGCGCCAGCAGCGTCGCGGCTTCGATGAATACCCGCAGCGCCGCCGCGAACAGCATCAGCCCCAGCGACCACGACGCCCACCAGATCAGCGCGCCGGTGAGCCAGGCCTTCAGGCCGTAGGTGTAGTACTCGCCGAACGGCCCGCCGAAGGCGATCACCTGGTGCAGGCGGAACGCCACGGCCGCCGGTAGCAGCGGGAACAGCGCGAACTTCACGCCGCCGTGGTCCAGCCAGCGGTGGGTCGTGGCTGCGCGCACCTGCGCCAGGTTCGCCAGGCGCATGGACAGCCCGCCGTCGATGCGTGCCGGCGAGCCGGCATCGGCCAGCGCGCGCTGCAGCGCCAGCGGATCGGCCAGCACCAGGCCCCGTGACCAGCGCTGGCCCGAGGCCAGCTGCAGTTGCACGCCGGCGCGAGGCAGCGGCAGGCGCCACGGGTGCAGCGCAGCGATGGACGCCAGCGGGATCTCGATGCGCTGGCCGCGCTGGTCCAGCACCAGCGCACCCGCTTCGATCCGCAGCTTCGCCGCGAACCCGCGCTCGATGGCCCATGCAGCCAGCGCCGGCAGCACCACCGCCAATCCGAACAGCTTGAGCTGCGACAGCGACTGCACCTGCATCCCGATGCGCAGCAGCATGTCCAGCGCCAGCCAGGCCAGGCCGGCGACGGCGCACAGGCGCAGCGCGCCCGCGGCCACGCGCCACGCGGGCGACAGCAGCGCGGCGTCGGCGGCGAAGGTCGCGCCATCGGCGGCGCGAGCGCCGACCCGCAGCCGGTGCCAAATCGCCGTTGCCGCCAGCGCCAGCAGGAAGACCAGCCCCGCCCGGCCCACCCAGTCACCCCAGCGCACCATCAGCGTGGGCGCCGGATCGTAAGCGGACAGTTCCGCGGTCAGCACCGCCTGCACGCCGATGTCGGTGCTGGCCAGCACTTCGCCGGTGGCGTCGATGACCGCGCTCAGGCCATTGGTGGTGACGCGCACCTGCGGCAGCCGGGTTTCGATGCTGCGGAACGCCGCCACCGCCAGGTGCAGCCGCGCGCCCACGGGGTAATCGGTGAACCACGAATCGTTCGACATGCCCAGGATCGCCTGCGCGCCCAGCCGCGCGCCGTCGATGGCCAGGCCGGTGTGCACGTCGTCCAGGCAGATCAGCGGCAGCACGTTCACTTCGCGGCCGTCGGCGGCGCGCAGCGGCAGCACGCGCGCGCCCGAGCCCGCCTGCCAGCCGCCGGTCCACGGCAGCAGGCGCCGCAGCCCCGGGCCGTCCAGCCAGGCCGGCACGTGTTCGGTGAGCGGGAAGGGGTAGGTCTTGCGGTAGAAACCCATCAGGCCGGTGCGCGGCTCGACGAACGCGGCGGCGTTGTATTCACCGATGCCGTCGATGTCGTAGGTGCCGAACACCAGCGGCACGCCCATCGCTTCGACGAAGCCCTGGATCTCGGCATCGAGCGCCGCGCCGTCCTCGCTGCGCGCCTGCCCGAACGTCGTCGGGTAGACGGTTTCCGACCACAGCAGCACGTCGGCGCCGTGGTCGCGCACGGCCGACTGCGAAAGGGCGTAGTGGGTGTCGAGCACTTTTCGCACCACGCCGTAGGCGCCGATCTCCTGCCGCAGGCGCTCGTAGTCGGTGATGCTGGCTTGCACCATCGCCACGCGCAGCCTGGGCGCGTCGGCCGGCGGCGGCGCCAGCAGCCCGGGCAGGCGCATGGCGCCGTAGCCGGCCATGGCCAGAACTATCGCGATGGCGCCGGCCAGCGGCAGCCGCATGGCGCGCAGGCCGCGGCCGCGTCGCGCAATGGCCAGCGCGATGCCTTCATTCACCAGTATCAGGAGGAACGTAAGCCCCGCCGCACCGCCCAGGTCCGCCGCCTGCCGCAGCAGCGCCGACGGGAACAGCCCGTGCCCCAGCGTGTCGCCCAGCAGCTTGGGCACCAGCGCCTCGCACGCCACCCAGGCGCTGGCGCCGGCCAGCGCGCGCAGCAGCGGGCCGTGGCGCCGCCCGGCCAGGTGCCGCGCCAGCGCGAACGCCAGCACCTGCGGCTGCATCACCGGCGCCAGCACCAGCAGCAGCGCGGTGCCCGGCACTGCGCCGATGCCGGTGAAGCCACCGATGGCGGCACCGAACCAATGGAAGGTGGTCGCCACGAAGGCCACGCACAGCAGCAGCGCGCTGGCGAGCGTCCCGGTGAGCGTGCGCGTGGCACCCAGCGCCAGCAGCCAGGGCACCAGCATCACCGCGCCCAGCATCCACGCGGCACCGCCGCGGGCGTACAGGCCGATCAACAGCGCGGTGGCAAGGGCGCCGGCCGCAAGGCGCCAGCGCGAAAGCGGCAACCGATCCATGGTCAAGTCAGGGAACTCCGTAAAACGTGGTCAGGTCGGCGGCGGTATGCGCACGCGGCGCGGCGGCAGTCCCGGCGGCGCCAGTTCGGGCGGCACGACGCGGTTGTCGGGCATGGCGATGGGCCGGCCGCTGGCGTCGTAAAGGGTGAAGTCGGGCGCGAACATCAAAATCGGTTCGATCGCCACGCCCTCGTCGGTGGACTGGTAGTGGCGGACGTAGCCTTCGGGCAGTTCGTAGTCCTCGGGCACGGCCAAGCCTTCCAGCGGCGGGCTGGTGCCCGGCGGGTTGAAGGCACCGATGCCGGTGCGGATGCCGACGTCGTTCAGGGCGCCGATCAATTCGGCGCCGGTGGGTTCGGGGTCGCCGGGCCGGAAGTAGTTGGCCAGGTCGTTGGGGTCGCCGTTGGGCAGTTCGGCGGCCTGCGTGGGCACGGCCACGGCAGGGCGCGACGCGGGGGCGGCCGGCAGGGCCGGTGCGGATTCCGACCGCGCCACGGGGGGCGCAACGGGCGTGGGCGCCAGCAGGCGCCAGGCCACGACGGCCGTGATCACGGCCAGCAGCAGGTAGAACCAGGAAAGCGCGGACCGGCGACCGGTCCGCGCCTTTTCAATCACCCGCACACCGTCGCCGTCCGGGGAGGACGGCGGGGTGGCCGGGCTGTTGCGATCAACCATCTACCAGCGACCGCTTACGGCGCCGCCGGGCTGTAGACCGACAGGGACCAGCCCATGCGCTCGTGGCCGAAGGCGTTCCAGATCGGGCTCTTGCCACCGGTGAAGCTGGTGTAGCGCGCCGCGCCGGTGCCGGTGGTGCCGCCCCAGAGGCCGGCCGACACGGTGCCGCCGGTGTAGGTCGGGTGGGTGTCGTCGGACTGGATGTAGTCGAAGCTGCTCGAGGCCGTGGCGAAGTGGGTGTTGGCATCGCGCAGGGTCGAGCGAAGGGTGGAGGTGATGCGCGTGAGGTACGCGGCTTCGGTTTCGCCGGCCACGTAGCGCAGCGCATCCGAGTCCACCTGGCCATCGCCGTTGCTGTCGTAGTCCGCGCCCATGTACTGGGCGAAGCTGTCGGCGCACTGGAAGCCCTTGAGGCGGGCCGAGTTGCACATGCTCCAGTTCATCTTGGCGATGGCCGGCAGGAAGCGGTCACGCAAGTTCACCGTCTGGCCCGTGGTGGCGTCGCGGCACGAGCTCTGCACGTTGTCGGCGTTGTAGCCGGGGTAGTACAGGTTGGCGATGACCTTGAGCTTGGTGCTCGGGTGGGCGTTGGCGTTGATGAAGTCCATGCCCGCGGCCACGTAGGTGCGGCAGGAGTTCACGGCATTGTCGAGCACGGTGTAGTTGCAGGTGCCGGTCTGGCCCTTGAAGCTGGTGCGCGCCTGCAGGCCGTCGTTGCCGCACATCTCGAAGGTCACCACGCGGGTGGACGCGGCCTGCATGTAGGACCGCTCGGCCACGATCTTGTTGTCGTAGACGTCCTTGGCCACGGCACCGGACTTGGTGCGCCGGATGCTTTCGATGTCCGCGCCCCACTGGGCGGCCAGGTATTCGGCGTCCACGGTGGGCGCGGAGTACTTGCCGGCATTGCTGACCGAGCCGTTGTAGCCGGCGTAGATCGAGTCGCCGTAGGCCACGACGCGGTACTTGGCAGTGGTGCCGGCCCGGTCGATGGTCCAGGAAACGTTCTGGTTCAGCGTGTTGGCCACGGCCGGGCCCGCGAGGGCCAGCAGTGCCACGGCCGGAAGCCACCGGCCCGCATTGCTGCGGTGTCGAGTTGTCATTGGTTCTCTCCCCTTGGAATTGGTGTACGCCATGGACCCGCGCGGGCGTCCGAAATGAAGCGACGAAACCTTTCTGCGGCGTCGACGTCCCGGGTCCCGGAACCGTCCCCCTTGCCACCGCTGCCCGGACGCTAGCGTATGGTTCGAACCGATAGCAATGTGCGGTGCAGCACAGTTTTGAGCCGGGCGGTCTTCACGCCGGGTCCGGCCAGGGGCGCGCAGGGACGGCCGGAATGCCGCGCCCGGGCCGTTGTCCAACAAGCCGGAAGGTGTGCCGCGCGGCAACTTCCAAGCTGAACGAAACGCGGGTTAGACTCGAAGCGACATCAACAGGGGATGTAGACGGCATGGGTCTGGCGGGTCTTTGCATCCTTCTGGTCGAAGACCATGGCTTCCAGCGCCGCCTGGGCCTGCGGCTGCTGTCCGACCTGGGCATCACCCGGCTGCACGAAGCCTCCGACGGCTTCCAGGCGCTCGACCTGCTGCGCGCCATGCCGGCACCGCCCGACGTGGTGCTGGTGGACCTGGACATGCCCGGCATGGACGGCATCGAATTCATCGGCATCGTGGCCCAGGAGCGCCTGGCGCACTCCATCGCCGTGGTCAGCGCGATGGAGCCGGCGCTGCTGCACACCGTGCAGGTGATGGCCAAGGCCTCGGGCCTGCGCGTGCTGGGCTGCGTCGAAAAGCCGCTGACCCCGGGCAAGCTCGCCGCCGTGCTGTCGGTGTACGAAACCGACGCGGGCGAAGGCGTGGTCGCGCTGGACGTCGAAGTGACGCTGGAGCAGGCGCGCGAGGCGCTGTCGCGCGGCGAGATCGTGCCGTATTTCCAGCCGCAGGCCGAATTCGGCAACGGCAAGATCGTCGGCGTCGAGGCGCTGGCGCGCTGGCGCCTGCCCGACGGCCGCATGGTGCCGCCGACGGTGTTCGTGCCGCTGATGGAAGCCGGCGGCCTGATCGACGAACTCACCAACCTGATGCTGGTGCAGTCCTGCGCGTGGTGGAAGCGCTGGCAGGCCAAGGGCCTGGACCTGAAGATCTCGGTGAACGTCTCGGCACAGAACCTGACGGGCCCCGAAGTGGCCGACCGCTACGAGGCCGTGCTGCGCGAGCACGGCTTGGCGCCCGACCAGGTGGTGCTGGAGATCACCGAAAGCTCGGTGATGAGCGACACCGCGCGCGGCCTGGGCATGCTGGCGCGCCTGAGGCTCAAGGGCTTCGGCCTGAGCGTGGACGATTTCGGCACCGGCTATTCGTCGCTGTCGCAGCTTTCGCAGATTCCCTTCTCTGCGCTCAAGATCGACCGCGGCTTCGTCAGCGGTGCGCCGACCCAGCCGCGCAAGCGCGCCATGATCGAAACCAGCCTGGACCTGGCCCGCAAGCTCGACCTCAAGGTCGTGGCCGAAGGCGTGGAAACGGTGGAGGAATGGCAGCTGCTGGCCGGCCTGGGCTGCGACTACGCCCAGGGCTACCTGATTTCGGCGGCGGTGCCCGGCGAACAGCTCCCCGACGCGATCCTGCGCTGGCGCCAGACCCACCACTAGGCCGGCCATGCCGCGCCCCGGGCCCAAGTTCGGCATCCGCCTGCAGCTGCTGGGCCTGTTCGGCCTGCTGATGTTCACGGGTGCGGCGGTGCTGGCGCTGGACGAGTTCGAGCGCCAGCGCAACCAGCTGGCGCTGGAGCAGCTCAAGGACGAATCGCTGGCGGGGCTGCGCCGCATCAAGGCGGTGTCGGACGCCTACGGGCTGGACATCGTCGACACCACCTTCCGCGTGCGCAATGGCCTGATTGCCTGGGAAGAGGGCGAACAGGTGGTGGACAACGCGCGCCTGCGCATCCGCGAGCACTGGACGGCGCTAGAGGCCATGCCGCACACCCCGCAGCAGCGCAAGCTGTTCGACCAGATCGCGCGCGCCCGCATCCGCGCCGACACCGCCGCGCAGACGCTGCGCGGCCTCCTGGCGCAGAAAGACGTCGTGGCCCTGGGTCGTTTCGCCGATACCGAGCTGTACCCGGCCATCGACCCGGTGACCACGCGCATGAAGCACCTGAGCGACCTGGAGATGATCGAGGCCGAGGCCGAGGTCCGCCAGCAGGCGCAGCGCGCGCAGAGGGCCGCCTGGATCCGCACCCTGCTCAGCCTTTTCACGCTGGTGGTGGTGGGCGTGGTCGGCCAGAAGCTGGTGCGCAACATCTACAAGGGCGTGGAGGGCCTGACGGCGCTGGCCCAGCAGATGCGGCGGCACGACTACCAGGCGGTGCCGCGGTTCCGCCCGACCGGCGAGCTGGAGGAAGTGCTGGACGCCTTCCTGGGCATGCGCGACGACGTGCGCAAGTTCGAGGCCGAACTCAACCAGCAGCTCGCCCGGAACGAACAGGTGCGTGCGGCGCTGCAGGAGCGCGAGGTGTTCCAGCGCTCGCTGTTCGCGGCGGCGCGGGTGGCCATCATGTCCATCGACCTGGACGGCCGCTTCACCAGCTTCAATCCGCACGCCGAACGACTCACCGGCTATCGCGCCGAGGAAATGATCGGCAAGCGCAGCATGGAGCGGCTGATGGTGCAGGACGAGGTGGAGCGCCTGGCGGCCGACCTCACCGCCGCCCGCGACGAACGCGTGCCGGCCGACGCGCGCCTGATCCCGGTGCTGATCGAGCAGGGCACGCCGCCGCTGGAATGGAGCTTCGTGCGCAAGGACGGCAGCCACGTGCCGGTGCTGCTGGCCACGTCGGCCATGCGCGACGGCAGCGGCAAGACCGTGGGCTACCTGGCGGTGGGCACCGACCTCACCCAGATCAAGCAGCTCGAACAGCGCCTTCGCAAGAGCGAGACGCGCGCCCGCGAGGCCAGCGAGGCCAAGTCCAGCTTCGTGGCGGCGATGAGCCACGAAATCCGCACGCCCATGATCGGCGTCACCGGCATGCTCGAGGTGCTCTCGCACAGCAGCCTCGACGATGACCAGCGGCGCACGGTGCAGGTGATCCAGCAGTCGGCGCGGTCGCTGCTGCAGATCATCGGCGACATCCTGGACTTCTCGAAGGTCGAGGCCGGCCGGCTGGAGCTGTCGCCCAGCACGATCTCGCTGCCCAAGCTGCTGCAGTCAACCGTGGCGAACTTCACCGGCTCGGCGTCCAGCAAGGGCCTGGTGCTCACCTGCACGGTGGACGACCGCATCGGCCCCGCGCACGTGGCCGACGGGCTGCGGCTGCGGCAGGTGCTGGGCAATTTCCTGTCGAACGCCATCAAGTTCACCGAGGCCGGCATGGTGGAGGCGGCGCTGGAATGGCGCGGCCGCGAGGGCGAGGACGACCGCGTGTGCTTCCGCATCACCGATACCGGCATCGGCGTGACGCCCGAGCAGCAGGCGCGGCTGTTCCAGCCGTTCCAGCAGGCCGAGGGCAGCACGACGCGGCGCTTCGGCGGCACCGGCCTGGGCCTGGTGATTTCCCGCCGCCTGGCCGAACTGATGGGTGGCACGGTGGAAATGGACAGCACGCCCGGCGCCGGCACCACCCTGCGGCTCACGCTGGTGGTGCCGCGCGGCGACGTGGCGGAGCTGGAGCCCGACACCCTGCCCGCACCCGGCCAGGGCTTCCTGGCCAGGCCGCTGCCGTCGGTGTCGCAGGCCATGGCCGAGCGCAGCCTGGTGCTGATCGTGGACGACCATCCCACCAACCGCCTGGTGGTGGCGCGCCAGCTGTCGCTGGCGGGCTACGCCAGCGAGTCCGCCGAGGACGGCGTGAAGGGCCTGGAGGCCTGGCGCACCGGCCGCTACGCGCTGGTGCTGTCGGACGTGCACATGCCCGAGATGGACGGCTACGAAATGACGCGTGCGCTGCGCACCGAAGAGGCGCGCAGCGGCAAGCCGCGCACGCCGGTGATCGCGCTCACCGCGGCGGCGCTGAAAGGCGAGGCCGAGCGCTGCCTGGCGGCCGGCATGGACGAGTTCCTCTCCAAACCGGTGAGCATCCCCGAGCTGGTGGCCTGCCTGCGCCGCTGGCTGCCGCACACCGCGCCCCTGGCCGGCGACATGATCGCCAGCGCGCCGCTGCCGCAGGTGCGCACCGACCCGCTGCCGCTGGACACCTCGGTGCTCGACACCCTCACCGGCGGCGACCCGCAGGAATGCCGCGCGCTGATGGACGATTTCCTGGAAGCCACCGTCGCCGACCTGCAGGGCATGCAGGCCGCGCGCGCCGCCGGCGACCTGGCCCAGGTGGCTCGCCAGGCGCACAAGGTGAAGGGCGCCGCGCGCCTGGTCGGCGCCCAGCAGCTGGGCGAAGCCGCCGCCGAAGTGGAAACCGCCGCCAAGGCCGGCGACTGGGCGCAGGTGCTGCCGCACTGCGCCGACGTCGAAACCGCCGCCGAACGCCTGCGCCTGCACGTCAACGACCACTACCCCCGCCAGGGATAACGTACCAGGTACATTTTCAGTCTCAATGAGACTGAAAATGTACCTGGTACGATTTCTTCAGTAGCCGGCGGCTTGGCCGTCCTTGCGGCTTTCGCTGGCGCCGACGTACATGCCGGTGTCGGGGTCGCGCTTGATGGCCTGGTAGCCGCCGTAGGGGCCGTCGGCGAATTCGATCTGGTGGCCTTTGCGCATCAGCTCGCGGATGGTCTCGTAGCTGAAGCCGGTTTCCAGGTTCAGCACGCCACCGTCGGTCATGGCCACCATCTGCCCGGCGGGTTCGGTGCTGCCGTCGTGGTGCATGCGCGGCGCGTCGCCGGCTTCCTGCAGGTTCATGCCGAAATCCACCAGGTTCATCACGATCTGCACGTGGCCCTGCGGCTGCATCGCGCCGCCCATCAGGCCGAAGCTGATGTACGGCTTGCCGTCCTTGGTGACGAAGGCCGGGATGATGGTGTGGAACGGCCGCTTGCCCGGCAGGAACGAATTGGCGTGCCCGGCCTTGAGCACGAACTGCTCGCCCCGGTTCTGGAAGATGAAGCCCAGCCCCGGCGGCGCCATGCCGCTGCCCATGCCGCGGTAGTTGGACTGGATCAGCGACACCATCATGCCGTCACGGTCGGCCGTGGTGAGGTAGATGGTGTCGCCCTGGTTGAGCTGCGCGCCGGCGTCCACGGCCTTGGCGGCCTTGTCGGGGTCGATCAGCTTGCGGCGCTCCGCGGCGTAGTCATCGGAGATCAGGCGCGCCACCGGCGCCGGCTGGAAGGCCGGGTCGGCGTACCAGCGGGCGCGGTCGGCGAAGGCCAGCTTCTTGGCCTCGGTGAACAGGTGCACGTGCTCGGCGCTGCCGAACGTTATCTTCGAAAAATCGTAGCCTTCCAGGATGTTGAGCATCTGCAGCGCGGCGATGCCCTGGCCGTTGGGCGGCAGCTCCCACACGTCCAGGCCGCGGTAGTTCACGCTGACCGGCTCGACCCATTCGCCGGTGTGCGCGGCCATGTCCTCGTAGCGCAGGAAACCCTTGTTGGCGCGGAAGAAGGCGTCGATGGTGCGGGCCATGTCGCCCTTGTAGAACGCGTCGCGGCCCTCGCGGCCGATGGTCTCGAGCGTGTTGGCAAGGTTGGGGTTGCGCCACACCTCGCCGGTGCGCGGCGCCCTGCCCTTGCCGTCCACGGTGAACTGTTCGACGAAGCCGGGCCACTTCGACATCTCCACCAGCTTGTTGTTCCAGTAGTAGGCGATCACCTCGTGGATCGGGTGGCCGTTGCGCGCGTAGGCCACGGTGGGCGCCAGGTTCTGGGCCATCGTGCGTTTGCCGAAGCGCTCGTGCAGCGCGAACCACGCGTCCACCGTCCGCGCTGGGGCATCTCCTCGTAGCCGTTGGCCTGCAGCCAGCGCAGGCTCAGCGCCTTGGGCGAGCGGCCGGACCCGTTGTAGCCATGCAGCTTGCCGCTCTTGGGGTCCCAGACGATGGCGAACAGGTCGCCACCGATGCCGTTGCCCGTGGGCTCCATCAGCCCCAGCGCCGCATTGGCGGCGATGGCGGCGTCCATCGCGCTGCCGCCCTGGCGCATCGTTTCCAACGCAATCTGGGTGGCCAGCGGGTGCGAGGTGGCGGCCATGGCCTCGGGCGCGTACACCTCGGAACGGGTCGCGAAGGTGCGGCCGGTGATGCGGTCGCCGCCCTGGGCAGGCGCCACCAGCAGCACGGCGCAGAAGGCAAGGGCGGCAGGCATGACTTTCATCGGTAGGCTCCGGGCGTCGACTGCGCGAAGATAGCGCAAAGCCACCCTGCCGAAAGCGAAGGAACCGTGATGCGCGTCCTGGTACTGATCCTGCCCTGCCTGCTCGCCGTGTCCGGCTGCAGCAAGGAACCCACCGCCGCGCCCTCGGCACCCGCCGCGGAAAGCGCCGCCACCGCGCCCGCCGCCGATCCCGCCGCCGTGGCCGCGCAGCTCGACGCCCTGCTGGCGGAGTGGCACGAGGCCGAACTCAAGGCCAACCCGATCTTCGCCACCGCGCTGGGCGACCTTCGCTACAACGACCAGCTGCCCGACTTCACCAGTGAAGCCTTCCGCGCCGAGAACGAAGCGCGCGAGCGCGATTTCCTGGCGCGCGTGCAGGCGCTCGACCGCGACGCGCTGTCGGGCCAGCACCGCCTGAGCCGCGACGTCTTCGTCAGCGACCGCGAGCTCTCGCTCGAGTCCAACCGCTTCCCGGGCTGGATGCTGGCCGTGAGCCAGTTCGGCAACCACGGCAACTTCTTCGCCCAGCTCGGCTCGGGCAAGGGCATCCAGCCGTTCCGCGAGGTCAAGCACTACGACGACTTCCTGGCCCGCATCGCCCGCTTCCCCGTGCTCAACGACGGCGTCATCGCCAACCTGCGCAAGGGCATGGCCGCCGGCGTCACCCAGCCGCGGCCGGTGGTGGAGAAGATCGTGCCGCAGTTCGCCGCGCACATCGTCGCCACGCCCGAGGAAAGCGTGTTCTGGGGCCCGATCAAGGACATGCCGGCCGACTTCCCGCCGGCCGAGCGCGAGCGCCTCACCGCCGCCTACCGTGCCGCCATCACCGACGTGCTGGTGCCGGGCTACACCAAAATGCGTGACTTCCTGCGCGACGAGTACCTGCCCGCTTCGCGCGAAACGGTCGGCATGAGCGACCTGCCCGACGGCCGCGCCTGGTACGCGCTGATGGTGCGCTCCAACACCACCACCGACCTGAGCCCCGAAGCCATCCACCAGTACGGCCTGGACGAAGTGGCGCGCATCCTGGGCGAAATGAACGCCGTGCGCGAACAGGTCGGCTTCAAGGGCGACCTGCCGGCCTTCTTCGAGTTCCTCAAGACCGACGAGCAGTTCTACTTCAAGACGCCCGAAGAGGCCCTGCAGGCCTACCGCGACGTGCAGAAGAAGATCGGCCCGCTGCTGCCCAAGCTCTTCGACGTCTTCCCCAAGGCCGACTACGAAGTGCGCGAAGTGGAAGCCTTCCGCGCCCAGAGCGACGCCGGCGCCTCGTACCAGT
>JAPLSJ010000122.1 GCA_026398695.1 Arenimonas sp. | reverse complement strand
GTCTTGATCACGTCCAGGTTGTGCTCGATCACCACGATGGTGTTGCCGTCGTCGCGCAGCTTGTGCAGCACGGCCAGCAGGTGCTCGATGTCGTGGAAGTGCAGGCCGGTGGTGGGCTCGTCCAGGATGTAGAGCGTGCGGCCCGTGTCGCGCCGGCTGAGTTCCTTCGACAGCTTCACGCGCTGCGCCTCGCCGCCCGACAGCGTGGTGGCCGACTGGCCCAGCTTGATGTAGCTCAGGCCCACGTCCATCAGCGTTTCGAGCTTGCGGGCCAGGGTGGGCACGGGTTCGAACAGTTTCAGCGAATCCTCCACCGTCATGTCCAGCACGTCGTGGATGGTGTAGCCCTTGTAGCGGATCTCCAGCGTTTCGCGGTTGTAGCGCTTGCCGTGGCAGACGTCGCAGGGCACGTAGACGTCGGGCAGGAAGTGCATTTCCACCTTGATCAGGCCGTCGCCCTGGCAGGCTTCGCAGCGGCCGCCGCGCACGTTGAAGCTGAAGCGGCCGGGCGAATAGCCGCGGGCGCGCGCCTCGGGCACCTGCGCGAACAGCTCGCGCAGCGGCGTGAACAGGCCGGTGTAGGTGGCCGGGTTCGAGCGCGGCGTGCGGCCGATCGGCGACTGGTCGATGTCCACCACCTTGTCGAACAGCTCCATGCCGAGCACTTCGCGGAACGGCGCGACGGTGTGCGAGGCGCCGTTGAGTTCGTTGGCGGCCAGGTGGTACAGCGTGTCGTTGATCAGCGTGGACTTGCCCGAACCCGACACGCCGGTGATGCAGGTGAGCAGGCTGGCGGGGATGGTCAGGTCGACGTTCTTGAGATTGTTGCCGCTGGCGCCCAGCAGCCGCAGCTGCATCTTGGGGTTGGGCTTGTGGCGCTTCTTCGGGATCTCGATGCTGCGCCGGCCCGACAGGTAGGCGCCGGTGATCGAGCGCGGCGCCTTGAGCACGTCCTCGTAGCTGCCCTGCGCCACCACTTCGCCGCCGTGCACGCCGGCGCCGGGCCCGATGTCGACGATGTGGTCGGCCAGGCGGATGGCGTCTTCGTCGTGTTCCACCACGATGACGGTGTTGCCCATGTCGCGCAGGCGGGTGAGGGTGCCCAGCAGGCGCTCGTTGTCGCGCTGGTGCAGGCCGATGGACGGTTCGTCCAGCACGTACATCACGCCCACCAGGCCGGCGCCGATCTGGCTGGCCAGGCGGATGCGCTGGGCTTCACCGCCCGACAGGCTGTCGGCCTTTCGCTCGAGGGTGAGGTAGTCCAGGCCCACGTCCACCAGGAAGCGCAGGCGGTCGCGGATTTCCTTGACGATCTTGGTGGCGATCTCGCCGCGCCAGCCGGGCAGGGTGAGCGCGGAGAAGAACGCCAGCGCCTCGTCCACCGGCAGCAGGGTGAGCTGGGACAGGTTGCGCTCGGCCACGAACACGTTGCGCGCCGAGCGGTTCAGGCGCGCGCCGCCGCAGTCGGGGCAGGCGCGGTTGGAAATGAACTTGGCCAGCTCTTCCTTGACCACCTGCGATTCGGTTTCGCGGTAGCGGCGCTCGAGGTTGGGCACGATGCCCTCGAACTTGTGCTTGCGCTGGGTGCGGCCGCCGGACTCGGTGAGGTAGGTGAAGGTGATCACCTCTTCGCCGCTGCCGTACAGCACGGCCTGGCGCACCTGTTCGGTCAGCTCCAGCCAGTGCGTGTCGGGGTCGAAGCCGTAGTGCTTGGCCAGCGAGGCGATCAGCTGGAAATAGTAGGCGTTGCGGCGGTCCCAGCCGCGCACGGCGCCGGCGGCCAGGCTCAGCTCGGGATGCACGACCACGCGCGAGGGGTCGAAGAACTGCGTGATGCCCAGGCCATCGCAGGACGGGCAAGCGCCCATCGGCGAGTTGAACGAGAACAGGCGCGGCTCGAGCTCGGGCAGGGCGTAGTCGCAGGCCGGGCAGCTGAACTTGGACGAGAAAAGCAGCGGGGCCACGCTGGCGTCGTCCAGGTCCTGCACGTGGGCCAGGCCGTCGCCAAGCTTGAGCGCGGTCTCGAAACTCTCGGCCAGTCGCTGCTTGATGTCGTCGCGCGGCTTGAAGCGGTCGATCACCGCCTCGATGGTGTGCTTCTGGCGCAGGGCCAGGGCCGGCACGGCGTCGAGTTCGTACAGGGCGCCGTTGACGCGCACGCGCACGAAACCCTGGGCGCGCAGCTGGTCGAACACCTGGGCGTGTTCGCCCTTGCGGTCGCGGATCACCGGGGCCAGCAGCATGTAGCGGTGGTCGGCGGGCAGGGCCAGCACCTGGTCCACCATCTGGCCCACGGTCTGGGCCTCGAGCGGGTAGTGGTGGTCGGGGCAGCGCGGGGTGCCGACGCGGGCGAACAGCAGGCGCAGGTAGTCGTAGACCTCGGTGATGGTGCCCACGGTGGAGCGCGGGTTGTGCGAGGTGGACTTCTGCTCGATCGAGATGGCCGGGGAAAGGCCCTCGATGTGGTCCACGTCGGGCTTCTCCATCACGCTCAGGAACTGCCGGGCATAGGCCGACAGCGACTCGACGTAGCGGCGCTGGCCCTCGGCATAGATGGTGTCGAACGCCAGCGAGCTCTTGCCCGACCCCGACAGCCCGGTGATGACGATGAGCTTGTCCCGGGGCAGGTCGAGGTCGATGTTCTTGAGGTTGTGGGTGCGGGCACCGCGGATGCGGATCGTGTCCATGCGCCTGGGGGCGGCTCCGGAGGGAGGAACCGAGCAGTCTATCAGCCCGGTGTCGGCGGCCCGTGAAAATGTACCTGGTACGTTGGCTTTCGCCGAAGGGTTTGACCGGGAAGGGGTTTTTCTCCATAATTCCGCTTCTGTCCCGTTGACCGCGGGCAGGCGTTCTCAAAATAACTACTAGAGGAATCCCGGTCATGTACGCAATCATCGTTACCGGCGGTAAACAGTACCGCGTCATGCAAGGCGAGACCCTCAAGGTCGAGAAGATCGACCTCGAGGAAGGCAAGAGCTTCGACATCGACAGCGTGTTGATGGTTGGCAACGGCGACACCGTCACCGTCGGCACCCCGAACGTCGCTGGCGCGAAGGTCACCGCGACCATCAAGTCGCACGGCCGCCTCGACAAGGTCCGCATCGTCAAGTTCCGTCGGCGCAAGCACCATCGCAAGCAGATGGGCCACCGCCAGTACTTCACCGAAATCGAAATCACCGGCATCGCCGGCTGAGCTGAGGAGATAACGTCATGGCACAGAAAAAAGGCGTAGGCTCGTCCCGCAACGGCCGCGATTCGAACCCGAAATACCTCGGCGTGAAGATGTATGGCGGCCAGGCGATCGAAGCCGGCAACATCATCATCCGCCAGCGTGGCACCCAGTACCATCCGGGCATGGGCGTCGGCCTCGGCCGCGACCACACCCTGTTCGCCCTGGTGGACGGCGTGGTGGACGTCGCGGTCCAGGGTCCGAACAAGCGTCGCACCGTGAGCGTGGTCCCGGCGGCCTGAACCCCGCCCGGTTCCCCCTGAAGGGCCCCGCTTCGGCGGGGCTTTTCATTTCAGAATCCGGCTGGCCCGGCCCGCGCCCTTCACGGCGCGGCGCGGACGGCCCACAATCGAGGCGATAGGTTCAATCCGTCGCCCGGGAAGCACCCAGTGAAATTCGTAGATGAAGCCCAGATCCTGGTCATCGCCGGCGACGGCGGCAACGGCTGCATCAGCTTCCGTCGCGAGAAGTTCATCCCGCTCGGCGGCCCCGACGGTGGCGACGGCGGCAACGGTGGCAGCGTCTGGCTCGAGGCCGACGAAAACCTCAACACGCTGATCGACTTCCGGCACCAGCGCCAGTTCCGCGCCCAGCGCGGCCAGAACGGCATGGGCCGCCAGGCGTTCGGCAAGGCCGGCGAAGACGTCACCATCCGCGTGCCGATCGGCACCGAGGTGATCAACGTCGAGACCGACGAGATCATCGGCGACCTCACCGAGCACGGCGACCGCCTGCTGGTGGCCCAGGGCGGCGTGGGCGGCAAGGGCAACGTGCACTTCAAGAGCTCGGTGAACCGCGCCCCGCGCAAGGCCGGCACCGGCACGCCGGGCGAAGAGCGCGAGATCCGCATGGAAATGAAGCTGCTGGCCGACGTGGGCCTGCTGGGCTTCCCCAACGCCGGCAAGTCCACCTTCATCCGCGCCGTGTCGTCCGCCACCCCGAAGGTGGCCGACTACCCGTTCACCACCCTGCACCCGAACCTGGGCGTGGTGCGCGTGGAAATGGACCGCAGCTTCGTGATCGCCGACATCCCGGGCCTGATCGAGGGCGCCGCCGACGGCGCCGGCCTGGGCAGCCTGTTCCTGCGCCACGTGCAGCGCACCCGCGTGCTGCTGCACCTGGTGGACATGGCCCCGTTCGACGAGGGCGTCGACCCGGTCACCCAGGTCCGCGCGATCGAGAACGAGCTGCGCAAGTACGATCCGGCAATGCTGGAAAAGCCGCGCTGGCTGGTGCTCAACAAGGCCGACCTGATCCCCGAGGAAGAGCGCCAGGAGCGCGCCGAGGCCGTGATCAAGGCGCTGGACTGGAAAGAACCCTGGTTCATGGTGTCGGCCATCGGCCGCGAAGGCACCTGGCCGGTCGTGCTGGCCATCCAGCAGTTCTTCGACGACATGAAGGCGGCGCAGGCCGAGGCCGACGAGGACGCGGCGGCGCGTGCGGAGATGACCCGCAATGCCTGACCGTTCCGGCGCGGCAGCCCCGCAGCTGCCGGCCCTGGCCGGCGGTCCCGGATCGCGGGCAACAAAAAGGCCGGCTTTCGCCGGCCTTTCTTCGCTTGAACAGGGGGCGCCTTGCGGCGCCGCCGGATCAGGCCTGCTTCAGGGCCTTGATGTGGGCGCTGATGCGGCTCTTGTGGCGGGCGGCCTTGTTGCGGTGGATCAGGCCACGGGCCGAGTAGCGGTCCAGGATCGGCTGGGCGGTCGCGAAGGCGGCTTCGGCGCCGGCGGCGTCCTTGGCTTCCAGGGCCTTGATGACCTTCTTCACGGCGGTACGCAGCATGGAGCGCTGGCTGGAATTGCGGGCGTTGCGGACGACGGTCTGCTTGGCGCGCTTCTTGGCGGACTTGATGTTGGCCACGGAGGGCTCCTGAAATCGATGATTGGTGGCCGGATTCATGGAAACCGGCGGGAAATTTGGGGTGCAGGCCGGTGGACTGGCCGGAGTGGCGCTGTAAAGACCCGAAATTATGGGGGATTCAGTAGCTTGAGTCAATTCCCCCGTCCGGCGGGGAGGGCAGGGGCATGAGCAAGGGCGGCCTGCTGCGTTCGACCGCGGTTTTCAGCGGCATGACTTTCCTGTCCCGGCTCGCCGGCCTGGCCCGGGACCAGCTCCAGGCGACCCTGTTCGGCACCGGCCCGGCGGTCAGTGCCTTCGTGGTCGCCTACCGCATCCCCAACTACCTGCGGCGCATCTTTGCCGAAGGTTCGTTCTCGTCGGCCTTCGTGCCGGTGCTGTCGGAGCTGCACCAGCGCGGCGACAAAAAGGCCCTGCAGGACTTCCTGGACCACGTCGCCGGCGCGCTGCTGGCGGTGGTGCTGGCGATCACCGGGCTGGGCATGCTGTTCGCACCCTGGATCGCCCGCCTGTTCCTGCTGTTCGCCGGCAAGGACTCCGAGCAGGTTGCGCTGACGGCCGACATGCTGCGCATCACCTTCCCGTACCTGGCCTTCATCTCGATGACCGCGATGGCTGGCGCGGTGCTCAACAGCATGCGCCGCTTCGGCCTGCCGGCCTTCACCCCGGTGCTGCACAACCTGGGCGTGATCGCCGCGATGCTGGGGCTGGCCTCCTTCTTCGAGGTGCGCGAATACGCCCTTGCCTGGGGCGTCTTCATCGCCGGCCTGCTGCAGCTGCTGCTGCTCTGGCCGGCCCTGGGCCGGCTGGGCATGGCGCCGCGGCTGCGTCTGGACTTCCGCCATCCCGGCGTGCGCAAAGTGTTCGGGCTGATGCTGCCGACCATCTTTTCCTCGTCGGTGTCCCAGCTCAACCTGCTGGTGGGCACCATGTTCGCCTCCCTGCTGATCGTCAACGCGCAGGCCTGGCTTTATTACTCGGACCGGCTGGTGGAATTCCCGCTGGGCCTGTTCGGCGTCGCCATCGGCACGGTGATCCTGCCGCACCTGTCGCGCCGCTTCGCCGACACCGACGGTCCCGGTTATTCACAGGCGATCGACTGGGGCCTGCGGCTGGTGGCCCTGGTCAGCGTGCCGGCGGCGTTGGGCCTGGCGATGATGGCGGAACCGCTATGCGCCACTTTGTTCCAGTACGGCCAATTCACCGGCCGCGACACAAGGATGGTGGCCGCCAGCGTGATCGCCATGAGCGTCGGCGTGCCTGCCTTCATGCTCAGCAAGGTTCTGCTGCCGGCCTTCTACTCGCGCCAGGACACCCGCACGCCGATGCGGGCGGCGGTGATCACGGTGTTCGTGAACGTGGTGTTGACCGTGCTGTTGGTGACGCCGCTCTGGTACTGGGATTACCACGCGGCGCACGGCGGCATCGCCCTGGCCACGGCCCTGGCCGGCATCGTCAATGCCGGCCTGCTGTGGAGGTACCTGATCCGCCAGGGCGTTTACCAGGCGCAGCGGGGCTGGCCCCGGCTGTTCCTGCAGATCACCCTGGGTTCGTGCCTGATGGCGGCCGCGGTGCTGTACGCCCGCCACCTGGTGGGCGACTGGGCCGCCCTCGGGCCCTGGTACCTGCGGGCCGCCTGGCTGCTCGCCGTGGTCGGCGCCGGTGCCCTGGCCTACGGGCTGGGCCTGCTGCTCGCCGGCGTGCGCCCGCGCCACCTGCGGGAGGCCTGAGGTGCCGCAAACGCTATACTTTCGCGCATGAGCAAGCTGTTCCGGGACGTCGAGGGCAAGTCACCTTGCCCGCAGGGCAGCGTGGTGTGCATCGGTGCCTTCGACGGCCTCCACGTGGGGCATCGGGCGCTGGTGGGCCACGTGCGCCGGCGTGCGCGCGCGCTGGGCGTGGCCGCCGTGGCGCTGAGCTTCGAGCCGCTGCCGCGCGAATTCTTCGGCGGCGAGCGCGCGCCCCCGCGGCTGCTGCTGCCGCGCGCCAAGTTCGAGGGCCTGCGCGGGCTGGGCATGGACGTGGTGGGCCTGCTGCGCTTCAACGCCTCGATGGCGGCGATGTCGGCCGAGGATTTCGTCGAGCACGTGCTGGTGCGCCGCCTGGCCGCGCGCGAGGTCTGGGTGGGGCCGGAGTTCCGCTTCGGCCACGGCCGCCGCGGTGACATGGCGATGCTGCAGGCGATGGGCGCGAAGCACGGTTTCACGGCCGGCTCCATCGAGGCCGTGCACGCGGCCGGCGAGCGGGTCTCGAGCACCGGGCTGCGCCAGCAGCTGGCCAGCGGCGACCTGGAAGGCGCGGCGCATGCGCTGGGCCAGCGCTACGCCATCGCCGGCAAAGTGGTGCGGGGCAAGCAGCTGGGCCGCAAGCTCGGCTACCCTACGGCCAACATCCGCCTCGCCGGCAAGCGCCCCGCGCTGTCGGGCATCTACGCCACGTGGGTGCACGGCATCGGCCCTGAGCCGCGCGCCAGCGTGTCCAGCCTGGGCACGCGGCCGACGGTGCAGGGCGTGGAGCCGCTGCTCGAGGCGCATGTGTTCGACTTCGACGGCGACCTTTACGGTCGCCGGCTCGAGGTGGAGTTCGTCGCCAAGCTGCGCGACGAGGAAAAATTCGACGACTTGCCCGCCTTGGTCCGCCAGATGGACCTCGATTCGGAGCAAGCCCGGCGCGTCCTGCGCCACGACAGGGAAAACAGCGGAGCAATGGCGTGACCGAGAACGGCGGCAAGGACTACAAGCACACCATCAGCCTGCCGGACACGGCTTTCCCGATGCGCGGCGACCTGCCCAAGCGCGAGCCGGGCATGCTGGCCGGCTGGCAGCAGCAGGGCCTGTACCAGCAGGTCCGCGCCAAGGCCAAGGGCCGGCCGCTGTTCGTGCTGCACGACGGCCCGCCGTACGCCAACGGCTCGATCCACATCGGCCACGCGGTGAACAAGATCCTCAAGGACATGGTGGTGAAGTCGAAGCTGCTGTCGGGCTTCGACGCGCCCTACGTGCCGGGCTGGGACTGCCACGGCCTGCCGATCGAGCTGGTGGTGGAAAAGAAGCACGGCAAGGTCGGCGACAAGCTCGACGCCGCGGCGTTCCGCGCCAAGTGCCGCGAGTACGCCGCCGAGCAGATCGCCGGCCAGTCGAAGGATTTCCAGCGCCTAGGCGTGCTGGGCGACTGGGGTAATCCCTATCGCACGATGGACTTCGCCTTCGAGGCCGACATGCTGCGGTCGCTGGCGAAGATCGTCGAGCGCGGCCACCTGACGCGCGGCGTGAAGCCGGTGCACTGGTGCTTCGACTGCGGCTCGGCCCTGGCCGAGGCCGAGATCGAATACGCCGACAAGGTGTCGCCGATGGTGGACGTGGCCTATGACGCGTTCGAACCGGCGGCGCTGGCCGCGAAGTTCGGCGTGCAGGCCGACGGTGCCATCGTCGCCGTGCCGATCTGGACCACCACGCCGTGGACGCTGCCCGCCAGCGTCGCGGTGACGCTGGGCCCGGAAATCGACTACGTGCTGGTGGAAGGTCCTTCCCGCAGCGGCCAGCGCGTGCTCCTGGTGCTGGCCGAGGCGCTGTCGGAAGACGCGCTCAAGCGCTACGGCGTCGAACAGGCCACCGTGCTGGGCCGCGCGACCGGCGCCGCGCTGGAAGGCGTGCTGCTGCGCCACCCGTTCTACGACCGCGCCATCGAAGTGATCCTGGGCGACCACGTCACCACCGACGCCGGCACCGGCGCCGTGCACACGGCGCCCGGCCACGGCCAGGAAGACTTCCAGGTGGGCCTGAAATACGGCCTGCTGGAGAAGTTCAGCGCGGCCGAAATCAATCCGCTCGGCGGCAACGGCGTTTACCTGCCGGGCACGCCGCTGTTCGCCGGCCAGTACCTCTGGAAGGCCAACGACACCATCACCGCGCTGCTGGCCGAGCGCGGCGTGCTGCTGTCGTCGGGCAAGCTCACGCACAGCTACCCGCACTGCTGGCGGCACAAGTCGCCCGTGGCGTTCCGGGCCACGCCGCAGTGGTTCATCTCGATGGAGCAGGCGAACCTGCGCGGCGACGCGCTGGACGCGATCAAGGGCGTGGGCTGGGTGCCTGAATGGGGCGAGGCCCGCATCGCCGGCATGATCGAAGGCCGCCCGGACTGGTGCATCAGCCGCCAGCGCACCTGGGGCGTGCCGATCGCGCTGTTCGTGAACCATGTCACCGGCGAGCCGCATGCGCGCTCGGTGGAGTTCATGCGCACCGTCGCCGACCGCGTGCAGCAGCACGGCACCGATGCCTGGTTCTCGCTGGACGCCGCCGAACTGCTGGGCGCCGAAGCGGGCGACTATTTCAAGGTCACCGACATCCTCGACGTCTGGTTCGATTCGGGCGTGACGCATGAAGCCGTGCTCGCCGCACGCGGCGAAGACGGCCTGCGCAAGCCCGCCGACCTGTACCTGGAGGGTTCCGACCAGCACCGCGGCTGGTTCCAGAGCTCGCTGCTCACCGGCGTGGCGATGGACGGCGTGGCGCCCTACCGGCAGGTGCTCACCCACGGCTTCACCGTGGACGCGCAGGGCCGCAAGATGTCCAAGTCCATCGGCAACACGGTGGAGCCGAAGAAGGTGAACGACTCGCTGGGCGCCGACGTGCTGCGCCTGTGGGTGGCGTCCACCGACTACCGCAACGAGATGTCGGTGTCCGACGACATCCTCAAGCGCACCGCCGACGCCTACCGCCGCATCCGCAACACCGCACGCTTCCTGCTGGGCAACCTGCACGGCTTCGACCCCGCCGTGAACCTGCTGCCCAACGAGAAGCTGCTGCTGCTCGACCAGTGGGCCGTGCACCGCGCCCACGCGCTTCAGGCCGAGATCACCGCCGCGTACGAGCGCTACGATTTCGCCGCCGTGGTGGCCAAGGTGCAGAACTTCTGCACCGGCGACCTGGGCTCGGTGTACCTGGACGTCACCAAGGACCGCCTGTACACGATGCCGGTGGACAGCCACGGCCGCCGCTCGGCGCAGAGCGCGATGTTCCGCATCGCCGAGGCGTTCACGCGCTGGGTGGCGCCGGTGCTTTCGTTCACCGCCGACGAGCTGTGGCAGCACCTGCCGGGCCAGCGCGACGGCAACGTGCTGTTCGCCACCTGGTACGACGGCCTGTCGCCGATGCCGGCCGACGCCGCCGTGTCGGCCGAGGGTTTCGAGCAGCTGCTGGTGCTGCGCGAGGCGGTGAGCAAGGTGCTGGAGCCGATGCGCGCCGAGGGCGCCATCGGTGCCTCGCTGGAAGCCGAAGTGGACCTGTACGCCGACGAGGCCACGCTGGCGATGCTGGCGCCGGTGGCCGCCGAGCTGCGCTTCTTCTTCATCACTTCGCGCTTCGACCTCAAGCCCGTCGCGGCCAAGCCTGAAGCGGGCGCTGGTCCTTGGATCCACGCCGTTTCCACCGTGCACGCCAAGTGCGTGCGCTGCTGGCACTACCGCGCCGACGTCGGCAGCCATGCCGACGACCCGGAGCTGTGCGGCCGCTGCGTGGACAACATCGGCGGCGCCGGCGAAGTCCGGAGGTGGTTCTGATGGGCCTGCGCGATTCGCTGGCGGCGGTGCTGCGCGACCTGCGTTCGCCGCCCAGGCCCAACGCCACCACGTGGCTGTGGCTGTCCCTGCTGCTGATCGTCGCCGACCAGGCGACGAAGTGGCTGGCCGTGACCCATCTCGAGTACCTGACGCCGGTGCCGGTGATCGATGGTTTCTGGAACTGGACCCTGGTGCACAACTACGGCGCCGCCTTCAGCTTCCTGTCCGACGCGGGCGGCTGGCAGAAGTGGTTCTTCTCCGGGCTGGCCACCCTGGTGAGCGTGGCCATGGCGCTCTGGCTGCGGTTGACGCCGCGCGCCGACTGGCGCAACGCGCTGCCGCTGGCCCTGGTGATCGCGGGCGCGGTGGGCAACCTGATCGACCGGCTGCGCTTCGGCTACGTGGTGGACTTCGTGGACTGGTACGTCGGCAAGCACCACTGGCCGGCCTTCAACGTCGCGGACTCGGCCATCGTGGTGGGCGCGGTGCTGCTGGTGCTGTTCAGCTTCAAGCCGGACACGCCGGCCCCGAAGGCGGGATAATCACGCCATGGAAGTCCTGCTCGCCAATCCCCGCGGTTTCTGCGCCGGCGTCGACCGCGCCATCGAGATCGTCAAGCGCGCCATCGACTCGCTGGGCGCCCCCATCTACGTGCGCCACGAAGTGGTGCACAACCGCTTCGTGGTCGAGGACCTGCGCCAGCGCGGCGCAGTGTTCGTGGAAGAACTCGACGAAGTGCCCGCCGGCGCCACGGTGATCTTCTCCGCGCACGGCGTCTCGCAGGCGGTGCGCGGCGAAGCCGAGCGCCGCGGCCTGAAGGTGTTCGACGCCACCTGCCCGCTGGTGACCAAGGTGCACATCGAAGTGGCCCGGCACTGCCGCGCCGGCCGCGACGTGATCCTGATCGGCCACGCCGGCCACCCCGAGGTGGAAGGCACGATGGGGCAGTGGAAGCGCGAGTTCGGCGAAGGCCGCATCTACCTGGTCGAAGACCTGAACTGCGTGGCCACCCTGCAGGTGAACCAGCCCGACCAGCTGGCCTACACCACCCAGACCACGCTGTCGGTGGACGACACCCGCGAAATCATCGCCGCCCTGCAGGCCCGCTTCCCGGCCATCCAGGGCCCCAAGCACGACGACATCTGCTACGCCACCCAGAACCGCCAGGACGCCGTGCGCCTGCTGGCCGGCCGCTGCGAGGTGGTGCTGGTGGTCGGCTCGGTGAACAGCTCCAACTCCAACCGCCTGCGCGAGCTGGCCGAGAAGCAGGGCGCCCGCGCCTACCTGATCGACGGCGCCAGCCACATCGACCCGGCCTGGGTCACCGGCGTGGCCCGGGTGGGCGTGACGGCCGGCGCCTCGGCCCCGGAAGTGCTGGTGCAGGGCGTGGTCAACCGCCTGCAGGAGCTGGGCGCCGGCACGGTCGAACACCTCGAGGGCGAACCCGAAAACGTGGTGTTCGCCCTGCCCAAGGAACTGCGCATCACCCTGGTGAATTGACCCGGGGGCCCATCGGGCCCTAGAATTCGCGGCTTCCGCCGGAATAGCTCAGTTGGTAGAGCGGCGCATTCGTAATGCGTAGGTCGTAGGTTCGATTCCTATTTCCGGCACCAAGGAGTGGTATGGACGGCTCGTCCGCCCGTATCGCAGCCGCGAAGCCTCTGGACCCGCATGCGGGCAGTGGTTAGCAGCAGGAAAGGCCCGCCCTCCAGCGGGCCTTTTTCTTTCCCGCCGTCTCATCCCAGGCGACAGCGCGCGGTTACAGTAGCGGCTCATTCCAGCGACACGAGCCCCATGGCCAAAGCCAAGACCGCCTACGTCTGCACCGAATGCGGTGATTCCTCCAGCAAGTGGCAGGGCCAGTGCGGCGAATGCGGCGCCTGGAACACCATGAGCGAGTTCGTGATCGAGCCCGCCAGCGCGTCCAAGGGCGGCGGCGCGGCGCCTGCGGCAAGGCAGGGCACCTGGGCCGGGCGGCCCGAGGCGGCCGGCGTGGTGGCGCTCAAGGACGTCAGCCAGGACGCCGAGGTGCGCGTGTCCACCACCATCGGCGAGCTCGACCGCGTGCTCGGCGGCGGCCTGGTGGAAGGCTCGGTGGTGCTGGTGGGCGGCGACCCGGGCATCGGCAAGTCCACCCTGCTGCTGCAGGCGCTTGCCCTGATGTCGGCCAACATGCCGGCGCTCTACGTCACCGGCGAAGAAAGCCTGGCGCAGGTGGCGGGGCGCGCGCAGCGGCTCGGCCTGCCGCTGGACAACCTGCACGCCCTGGCCGAAACCTGCGTCGAGAAGATCCTCGGCCAGGCCGCGTCGGCGAAGCCTTCGCCCAAGCTGCTGGTGGCCGACTCCATCCAGACCCTGTGGAGCGAACTGCTCACCGCCGCGCCCGGCTCGGTCAGCCAGGTGCGCGAAAGCGCCGCCCGGCTGGTGCGCTTCGCCAAGGAAACCGGCACCAGCGTCTTCCTGGTCGGCCACGTCACCAAGGAAGGCGGCATCGCCGGCCCGCGCGTGCTTGAACACATGGTGGACGCGGTGCTCTATTTCGAAGGCGAGTCCGGCAGCCGTTTCCGCGTGCTGCGCGCCTTCAAGAACCGCTTCGGCGCGGTGAACGAACTGGGCGTGTTCGCGATGGGCGACAAGGGCCTGCGCGAAGTGCCCAATCCCTCGGCTATCTTCCTGTCGGGCAGCAGCACGCCCCAGCCCGGCAGCGCGGTGATGGTGACGCGCGAAGGCACCCGCCCGCTGATGGTGGAAGTGCAGGCGCTGGTGGACAAAAGCCCGCTGGCCAACCCGCGCCGCGTCGCGCTGGGCCTGGAACAAAACCGCCTGGCCATGCTGCTGGCCGTGCTGCACCGGCACGGCGGCGTCGGCGTTTACGACCAGGACGTGTTCGTGAACGTGGTGGGCGGCATCCGCGTGCAGGAAACTGCGGCCGACCTGCCGGTGCTGCTGGCGGTGCTGAGCTCGCTGCGCGATAAGCCGCTGTCGGAGAAAACCGTGGTGTTCGGCGAAGTGGGCCTGAGCGGCGAGATCCGCCCCGTGCCCAATGGCGAGGAGCGCCTGAAGGAAGCCGCCACGCACGGCTTCAAGCGCGCCATCGTGCCCAAGGCCAACGCTCCGAAGAAGGGCGCGTTCAAGGACCTGGAAGTGATTGCGGTGGAGCGCTTGTCCGAGGCGCTGGCGGCCGCGGCCGAATGAGCGCCCTGTTTTTCCCGACGCGGGCCCCCATGCTCCGGAACCTGCTGCTGGTGGCTGGCTTGCTGGGTGCGGGCTTCGTTTCCGCCGCGTCCCTCGCCACGCCCGACGATGAGGAAAAGGCGCTCCAGGCGACGTCGATGCGGCTGGTGCAGGCGGTCTTCACCGACGGGCGCTACTCGCTTCGGGCCAGGCCGCTGGAGCAATACGTCGAGCCGACATTTTCGGCCTACGTGGACGCGCTCGATCCGCAGCGGATGTACCTCAACGCCGCCGACCTGGAGGAGCTCGGCATCGCCCGCGCGGGTATCCGCGATGCGATAAAGGGCGTTGACCTCGAGCCCGCGTTCACGATCTTCGGCGCCTACGCGGCACGGGTCGCGGAACGCAGCGCCTTCGCGCGGGCACGCCTGGCCGAGCCCGCCGACTATTCTGCGCCCGGCACATGGGTCACGGACCGCAGCGCGCTGCCACGAGCGGTGGACCAGGAGGCGCTGGACGAGGTCTGGCGCGGCAAGGTGCGCAACGACCGTCTCGAGCTTTACCTGTCCGGTCAGTCGGAGGACTCGATACGCCGCACCCTGGATGCACGCTACGCCGGCCTGGCCCTGCAGGTTGGCCAGGTGGAATCGATGGATGTGTTCGGCGCCTTCGCCAATGCGTTCGCGGTCGCGGCCGATCCTGCCGGTTTCTATTACACGCCCGGGGAAGCGCGTTCGTCGCTGCAGGTGGACGCCAGCCTCGTGGGCGTCGGCATCGTCTTGAAGCGCGACTTCCCGTTTGCGGTCATACAAAGCGTCGTACCCGGCGGCCCCGCCGACATCGAGGGTGTTCGCCCAGGCGAACGCCTGCTGGCCCTCGCCCAGGAACCTGACGCATGGACCGAGACCGTGGGCGTGCGTCTCGACGGTATCGTGCTCGACCTGCGCGGCAAGGCGGGCACGAAGCTGTGGCTGCGTCTGGGCTCGGCGTCGGGTGAAGTCAGGGAGCTGGCGCTGGTGCGCGCTTCGGTGAAGCTGGCCGATGAAGTGGCGGCGCAGTCCGTCATCACGGTCAGGGGGCACCGTATTGGCGTGATCACGCTGCCGGCCTTCTATGCCGACTTCGAGGCCATCCTCCGCGGCGACCCGGATGCCCGCGCTGCAGTGGCCGACGTTGCCGCGCTGCTCGATGAATTGAAGGATCAGGACGTGCAGGGTGTGCTGTTGGACCTGCGCGGCAACGGGGGAGGCGCGTTGATGCAGGGCGTCGGGGTCGCAGGGCTGTTCCTGGGGCGCCGCCCGGTGGTGCAGATCCGGCAGGCCGGTGGCGAGATATCCGTGGAGGCCGGCGATGCCGACGCCGTCTGGACCGGGCCGCTGGCGGTACTCGTGGACAGCCAGTCGGCAGCCGCGTCCGAAATCGTCGCGGCGGCGCTGCAGGACCACGGGCGTGCCGCGGTGCTGGGTGAGCGCACCTTCGCCAGGGGCAGCGTGCAGAGCCTGGTCGATCTGGGTCGGATGAACCCGCAAGCGGGTGGTTTGGCTCAGTTCACCGTCGCGGACTTCTTCCGGGTTGACGGTCGCGCCGTCGAGTCGCTGGGAGTTGAGCCCGACCTTCCGCTGCCCGACGCGGCGGCCGTAGCGCCGCGAGCCGCGGCTTCGGCGGGCGTGGGGCGGATTCCGGCAGCGCCGGGTTTCCAGCCGCCCGCGGTCCGGCCCAGGCGCGACGCGCTGGTGACGGTGGGCGATCCCATGTTCACGGCGTGGCGAGCGCGCTGGCAGCGCGCGCAAGCGCTGCAGGCGTCGAATGCGGTGGCGCTGGACGCGCCGACGCGTCGCGCGGCGATCGCCCGCGAGCGCGCGGATGCGGAGGCCGCCAGCGTGCGGGACGACGCGCTGCAGGCGGCGGCCGCGGCGTTCTCGGCGAGCCTGGACACGGCCCGGTAATGCCATGCCGCCGACGTGAGGCGCGGGCGCAGAGCGCCGCCCTCAAAGCCGGTGCAGCACCAGTTCGTAAACGAACTTGCTGCCGAAGAACGCCAGCAGCAGCAGCCCCATCGCCACCAGCGTGAGCTTCGCGGCGCGCGGGCCGCGCCAGCCCCAGCGCCAGCGGCCGAACAGCAGCACGCCCAGTACGAGCCACGACAGGATCGACAGGATGGTCTTGTGGCCCAAGCCCTGCGCGAACAGGTCGTCCACGAACACCACGCCGGTCAGCAGGGTCAGGCTGAGCAGGGCGAAGGCCACGCCCAGGCTGCGGAACAGCAGCGTTTCCATCTGCGTGAGCGGCGGCAGCACGCGCAGCCAGCCGCCCAGGTGGCGCTGCCTGAGCGCCCGCTCCTGGAACCACAGCATCAGCGCCAGCAGCGTGGCCACGGCCAGGGTGGCGTAAGCGAGCAGGGCGAACAGCGCGTGCATTTCCAGCTGCCAGCTGAGCGTGGCGCGCGGGCGGCCGCCGCCCAGCAGCACGTGGGCCGCCAGCACCAGCGCCGCCAGCGGGAACACGATGATGCCCAGCGCCTCGATGCGCTGCGCCGGGCCCAGCGCGGTGGTGAGCGCGGCCATGCCCAGCCCCACCAGCGACAGCGCCGCATAGAAATGCAGCTCGGGGCCACCCAGTGCCTGCCAGGCCACGCCGTGCACGGCGGCGTGCAGCAGCACGGCCGGCACGGCCAGCAGCAGCCAGCGGCGCGAAATGGGGTTCGGGCCGCGCGCGTGGCCGGCCAGCTGATGGCTGGCCAGGCCGTACAGGACGAGGGCGAGCAGGGCGGCGATCATCAAGGGCATCCGCCGAGTTTGGCACAGGCGCTGCCGGCGCGAGAACCGCCCGGGCCGGGCCCGGCGACCGCCCGCGCTATACTTGCCGCCCCGTTCCGCAAGATCCCCAAACCATGTTCGAGTCGCTGACCCAGCGCCTTTCCGGCACCCTGCAACGCCTGCGCGGCCGCGGCCGCCTCACCGAGGAAAACATCCGCGAGGCCACCCGCGAGGTGCGCATCGCGCTGCTCGAGGCCGACGTGGCGCTGCCCGTGGTGTCCGCCCTGATCGAGCGCATCAAGGTGCGCGCGGTGGGCCAGGAAGTGCTCACCAGCCTCACGCCCGGCCAGGCGCTCATCAAGGTGGTGCGCGACGAGATGGCCGCCGTGATGGGTTCGGCCGCCAGCGAGCTCAACCTCAACGTGCCGGCGCCCGCCATCATCCTGATGGCCGGCCTGCAGGGCGCGGGCAAGACCACCACGGTGGGCAAGCTCGCCAAGCTCCTCAAGGAAAAGAAAAAGAAGAAGGTGATGGTGGTGTCGGCCGACGTCTACCGTCCGGCCGCGATCGAACAGCTGCGCACGCTGGCCCAGCAGGTGGACGTGCTGTTCTTCGCCTCCGACGCCTCGCAAAAGCCCGAAGACATCGTCCGCGCCGCCATCTCCGACGCCCGCAAGAGCTTCGTGGACGTGCTGATCGTCGATACCGCCGGCCGCCTGGCCGTGGACGAGGCGATGATGGCCGAGATCAAGGCCCTGCATGCGGCCGTGAACCCGGTGGAAACGCTGTTCGTGGTGGACGCCATGACCGGCCAGGACGCCGCCAACACCGCCAAGGCCTTCAGCGAGGCGCTGCCCCTGACGGGCGTGGTGCTCACCAAGACCGACGGCGACGCCCGCGGCGGCGCCGCGCTCAGCGTGCGCTACATCACCGGCAAGCCCATCAAGTTCATCGGCGTCGGCGAAAAGCCCGACGGCCTGGACGTGTTCCATCCCGACCGCGCCGCCAGCCGCATCCTGGACATGGGCGACGTGCTCAGCCTGGTCGAGCAGGTCGAGCAGCAGGTGGACAAGGACAAGGCCCAGAAGCTGGCCGAGAAGGTCGCCAAGGGCAAGAAGTTCGACCTCAACGACATGCGCGACCAGTTCGAGCAGATGCAGAACATGGGCGGCCTGTCGGGCCTGATGGACAAGCTGCCGGGCATGGGCCAGGTGCCCGACCACGTGAAGGCCCAGGTCACCGGCAAGGAAATGCCACGCATGATCGCCATCATCAACTCCATGACCAAGAAGGAGCGCCGCAACCCGGGCCTCCTGAACGGTTCGCGCCGGGCCCGCGTGGCCCGGGGCTCGGGCACCACCCCGGCCGACGTGAACAAGCTGCTCAAGCAGTTCCAGCAGATGGAAAAGATGATGTCCAAGCTGTCCCAGGGCGGCATGAAGGGCATGATGCGGGGCATGAAGGGCCTGATGGGCGGCGGCTTCCCCGGGCGTTTCCCTGGCCGCTGAGACACGGCGGCTGGCCCCGGATTCACCCGTTGGGGTTTCCTTCGGGCGGACAAGGGGTTAGAATTCGCGATTCCCCCGGCCGGAATGCGGCTGGGATAACTGTTACAGAACTGCAGAAAAGAGTGAATTCCTAATGGTCAAGATCCGTCTGGCCCGCGGTGGCGCCAAGAAGCGTCCCTTCTATCACATCGTCGTGACCGACCAGCGCAACAAGCGCGACGGCCGTTCGATCGAGCGCGTGGGTTACTACAACCCGATCGCGACCGCGACCGAGCAGCGCGTGGTGCTGGACACCGAGCGCGTGAAGCATTGGGTTTCCAACGGCGCCCAGCTGACCGACAAGGTCCGCGTGCTGCTGAAGGAAGCTTCGGCCAAGGCCGCGGCCTGAGCCCCCGGCCTCGCCCCGTGCGAGGCCTGATGCCATGAGCACCGATCGCCGCATCCTGCTGGGCAGGGTCGCCGGCGATTTCGGCGTCCGGGGGGAGCTCAAGCTTCTTTCCTGGACCGATCCCCGCGACGCCATCTTCAAATACCAGCCCTGGATCCTCCGCTCCGGCGAAAGCGAGCGCGAGGTTTCCGGCGTGCGCGGCCGCGACACCGGCAAGCTGCTGGTGGCGGTTTTCCCGGGCATTGAAAACCGTGAACAGGCCGAGGCCCTCAAGGGCTCCGAGATCTGGGTCTCGCGCAGCCAGCTGCCGCCGCCCAAGCCGGGCGAGTACTACTGGGTGGACCTGGAAGGCCTGGCGGTGCAGACGGTCGAAGGCGTGGCCCTGGGCACCGTTTCGCACCTGTTCGACACCGGCGCCAACCCGGTCATCGTCATTTCGGGCGACCGCGAGCGGCTGGTGCCGTTCGTGAGCGACCAGTACGTCAAGTCCGTGGATTTCGACGCCGGCCTGATCGTGGTCGACTGGGATCCTGATTTCTGACCCGCCGCCAGGCCCCGCCCGTGCGTATCGACGTCGTCACGCTTTTCCCTGAATTCATCCGCGACAGCGCCGCCCTGGGCGTGGTCGGGCGGGCGCAGGAGCGTGGGCTGCTGTCCGTGCACGGCTGGAACCCGCGTGATTTCGCCACCGACAACTACCGCCGCGTGGACGAGCGTCCGTTCGGCGGCGGCCCTGGCATGGTGATGCTGGCCGAACCGCTGTCGGCCTGCCTGGCCGCGGTGCGCGCCGCCGACCCGGCCCCGGCCCGGGTCATCTACCTCAGCCCCCAGGGCCCGCGCCTGACCCAGGCCAAGGTCCGGGAACTGGCGGCAGCGCCCCGCCTGATCCTGCTGTGCGGCCGCTACGAGGGCCTGGACGAGCGCTTCGTCGACCGCGAGGTGGACGAGGAGCTGTCCATCGGCGACTACGTGCTGTCGGGCGGCGAGCTGGCCGCGGCCGTGGTGGTGGACGCCGTGGGCCGGCTGCAGGAGGGCGCCCTGAACCACGCCGATTCCGCGGTGCAGGACAGCTTCGAGGACGGCCTGCTCGACACCCCCCATTTCACCCGGTCCGAGGCCGAGGGCACGGCCGGGGTGCCGCCGGTGCTGCTGTCGGGCGACCACGCGGCCATCCGGCGCTGGCGCCGCCAGCAGAGCCTGGGCCGCACCTGGCTGCGGCGGCCCGACCTGCTGGCCCGCGTGGCCCTGGACAAGGCCGACCGGGGCCTGCTCGGGGAGTTTATCGCCCAGTGGCGGGCAGACCACCCGGCGGGCGGCTAACCTCTTCCCCTTCAAAGGCTTGGCAGGCTATACTTGCGAGCTGATTTACAGATTTCCAGGCACCACTTAAGCCAAGCACGGTCACCGGGCCTCTGGCGCGCATATCAAACAACTATCAAAGGCGTGTAACCATGAATTTCCTCCAGCAGTTCGAAGTTGAACAGTCGCAGCGCAAGCTGCCCGAATTCGGCCCCGGCGACACCGTCGTGGTCAACGTGAAGGTCAAGGAAGGCAACCGCGAGCGCGTGCAGGCCTTCGAAGGCGTCGTCATCGCCATCAAGAACGCCGGCCTGAACTCCGCCTTCACCGTGCGCAAGATCTCGCACGGCTTCGGCGTCGAGCGCGTCTTCCAGACCCACAGCCCGGTCATCGACTCGCTGTCGGTGAAGCGCCGCGGCAAGGTCCGCGCCGGCAAGCTGTACTACCTGCGTGGCCTGGAAGGCAAGAAGGCGCGCATCAAGGAAGACCTGGCTGCCGGTCGCTCGAAGGACTGACCTGCGCCAGCTTCCCAGCGAACGGCCGCCCCAGGGCGGCCGTTTTGCTTTCTGGCCCCCGCGTCCCCATTGCATGGCCATGCCCCCGCACGCGACCCCCGAGAAATGACCCACTCTCCCGAAATCCCCGGCCTGCGCCTGGACGTCTGGCTGTGGGCCGCGCGCTTCTACAAGACCCGCGCGCTGGCCAAGGCCGCCATCGAGGGCGGCAAGGTGGACGTGCAGGGCCAGGCCGCGAAGGCCTCCCGCCTGCTCAAGACCGGCGAGACGCTGCGGCTGCAGCGCGGCGAGGACGTGTTCGAAGTGCAGGTGGTGGCGTTGAGCGGCAAACGCGGGCCGGCCGCGGCCGCGGCGCTGCTGTTCCTCGAAACGGAAGCGTCGCGCGAAACGAGGCTGCGCCTGGCCGCCGAGCGCCGCGCCGCCAACGCCGGCTACCGCGCGCCGGCCGGCAAGCCCGACAAGCGCGCCCGCCGACTGATCCAGGCTTTGGGCGACCTCGACGCGCTCTGAACGCGGCTGCCCTACACTCGGCGGCACACGACCCCGGGGAAGGCGATGAAGTTGCGCAGTTACTCACAGTGGATCAGGAACCGCGACTGGTCGTCGGTTGCGATGGAGATCCTGATCGTAGTGGTGGGCGTGATCATCGCGCTGCAGGTCAGCAACTGGAACGAAGGCCGCAAGGACGCCGCGCGCGGCGACGACTACCTGCTGCGCATGCAGAACGAACTGCGCGCCGACGTCCTCCGCCTCGGCACGATGGTCACGTTCTGGAAGTCGGTGAACGCCGAGGGCCGCGCTGCCCTGGCCCATGCCGAACACGGCACGCTTTACCAGGACTCGGCCTGGAAGACGGTGCTGGCCTATTACCAGGCCAGCCAGATCTGGCCCTATCGAAAGGACGACACGACGTTCCAGGAACTGCGTGCGAGCGGCGAATTCGGCCTCATCCGTGATCCCGTGCTGCGAGCCAAGGTGTCGCGCCACTACGCCGACACCGCCGGGCTCTCGATCGCCGAGGTGCTGGGCGTGGCCCCCGTGTATCGCGAGCACGTGCGCGGCATGACGCCCTGGGCCATCCAGGAATACATCTGGACCAACTGCTACGCCAACGCGTTCGAATCGCAGCAACTGGTGGACTGCCCGTCGCCGGTCAGCGAAGACGAGGCCCTGGCCGTGCTGCAGGAGTACGGGGAATCGCACGAGCTGCTTCGACACCTGCGTTTCTGGGTCGCCACCAATGGCCTGGCCATCACCCTGTCCACCAGCCTGCAGGCCGAGGCCAGCAGGCTGGCCGACGCCATCGAGCAGCGCAACCGCTGAGGATTCAGCGCAGCAGCTTGAGCCGGTAGAGCGCCTCGAGCGCCTGCTTGGGCGTGAGTTCGTCGGGATCGATCGCGGCCAGCGCTTCCAGCGCCGGCGAAGGCGCCGGTGCGAACAGCCCGAACTGCTGCGGCGACTCCAGCGCCGCCGGGCTCATCTTCGCCACGGCCTGCGGCGCGCCGCGCTGCTCGAGTTCGGCCAGCGTGCGCCGCGCCTGCTCCACCACCACCCGCGGCAGCCCCGCGAGCGCGGCCACCTGCAGGCCGAAGCTGCGGTTGGCGGGGCCGTCCTTCACCGCGTGCATGAACACCAGCTTGTCGCCGTGCTCGATCGCGTCCAGGTGCACGTTGGCGATGCCGCTGCCCGGTTCGGCCAGCGCGGTGAGTTCGAAGTAGTGGGTGGCGAACAGCGTGTAGGCGCGGTTGTGGTGCGCGAGGTGGCGCGCGCAGGCCTCGGCCAGGGCCAGGCCATCATAGGTGGACGTGCCGCGGCCGATCTCGTCCATCAGCACCACCGACTGCGCGGTGGCGTGGTGGAGGATGTAGCTGGTCTCGGCCATTTCCACCATGAAGGTGGACTGCCCGCGCGCCAGGTCGTCGCCGGCGCCGATGCGGGTGAGGATGCGGTCGATCGGGCCGATCACCGCGCGCGCCGCCGGCACGAAGCTGCCGATGTGGGCCAGCAGCACGATCAGCGCGTTCTGGCGCATGTAGGTGCTCTTGCCGCCCATGTTCGGGCCGGTGATCACCAGCATGCGGCGGTCTTCGCCCAGCACCAGGTCGTTGGGTTCGAACGGTTCGCTGCGCACCGCTTCCACCACCGGGTGGCGGCCGCGTTCGATGTGCAGGCCGGGCGCGTCGGTGAGTTCGGGGCGCGACCAGTCCAGCGCCTGCGCGCGCTCGGCGAAGGCCGCCAGCACGTCCAGCTCCGACAGCGCGCCGGCGCAGCGGCGCAGTGCCTCAAGCCTTTCATTCAGCGCGTCCAGCAGGCCTTCCCACAGCACCTTCTCGCGGGTGAGCGAACGGTCGCGCGCGCTCAGCACCTTGTCCTCGAAGTTCTTGAGTTCCTCGGTGATGTAGCGCTCGGCGCCGGTCAGCGTCTGCCGGCGCGTGTAGTGCGTCGGCGCTCGCTCGGACTGGCCCTTGCTGATTTCGATGAAGTAGCCGTGCACGCGGTTGTAGCCGACCTTGAGCGTGGCGATGCCAGTGGCGGCCTTTTCGCGGGCCTCCAGGTCGACCAGGAACTGGTCGGCGGTGGTGGACAGCGTGCGCAGCTCGTCGAGCTCGGCGTCGAAGCCTTCGGCGATGACGCCGCCGTCGCGCAGCAGCACCGGCGGCTGCGGGATGATCGCGGCGGCCAGCATGGCGGCGTCGCCGGCGTGTTCGCCCAGCTCGGCCGACAGTGCGGCCAGTCGCGGGGAATCGAGCGGCGCCAGCAGGGCGCGCAGGTCGGGCAGCATGCCCAGGCCGTCGCGCAGCGTGGACAGGTCGCGCGGCCGCGCCGAGCGCAGGGCCACGCGCGAGAGGATGCGCTCGACGTCACCCAGGCCGCGGAAGCGTTAGCGCAGGGTTTCGTGCGCGTTGGCGTCCATCATCGTGGCCACCGCGTGGTGGCGCTGGCCGAGCACGGCGCGGTCGCGCAGCGGGCGGTTGAGCCAGCGGCGCAGCAGGCGCCCGCCCATCGGGCTGACGCTGGAGTCGAGCACGCCCAGCAGGGTGTGCTCGGTGCGGCCGTCGGTGCGGCTGTCGAGCTCGAGGTGGCGACGGGTGGCGGCGTTGAGCGCGATGCCGTCGTCGGCTGATTCAAACGCGATCGACGTGAGGTGCGGCAGGCGCTGCTTCTGCGTTTCCTCGACGTAGGCCAGCAGGGTGCCGGCGGCGGAAATCGCCAGCGGGCGGTCTTCCAGGCCGAAGCCGGTGAGGTCGTGGAGTTGGAAGAAGTGCAGCAGCTGGCGCCGGCAGGCGTCGGCGTCGAAGCCCCACGGCGGCCGGCGGCGCAGGCCGGGCAGGGTGGTGACGGCGGTCGGCCAGCCGTCTTCGTCGGGCACCAGCAGTTCGGCAGGGTCCAGGCGCGCGAGTTCCGCGGCCAGTTGGTCCTCGTTCGCCACTTCCGACACCAGGAAGCGGCCGCCGGCCAGGTCGGCCCACGCAAGGCCGTAGTGCGACTTGCCGCGCGAAACGGCCACCAGCAGCGTGTCGCGGCGCTCCTGCAGCAGCGCCTCGTCGGTGACGGTGCCGGGCGTGACGATGCGCACCACCTTGCGCTCGACCAGGCCCTTGGCCAGCGCCGGGTCGCCGATCTGTTCGCAGATGGACACCGATTCACCGAGCGCCACCAGGCGCGCGAGATAGCCTTCCATCGCGTGCACCGGCACGCCGGCCATCGGGATGGGCGCGCCGGCGGAAGCGCCGCGCTGGGTCAGGGTGATGTCGAGCAGGCGCGCGGCCTTGCGGGCGTCGTCGTAGAACAGCTCGTAGAAGTCGCCCATCCGGAAGAACACCAGGATGTCCGGATGCTCCGCCTTGGCGGCGAAGAACTGTTTCATCAGCGGTGTGTGGGCGGGGGTTTCCGAGACGGACATCCGGATGGCAAAGGCTTGGGTGGCCCTATAGTCTAGCGGCCATGGATGCCCAAACCCTGCCCGACGACAGCGCACTGCACGCCTTGGCCGAACAGGTCGGCGGGGCGCTCCAGGCCCGCCACCTCATGCTGGCCACCGCCGAAAGCTGCACCGGCGGCTGGATCGCCAAGACCATCACCGACATTCCGGGCTGTTCGGCCTGGTTCGACTGCGGCATGGCGGCCTACAGCTACGAGGCCAAGCAGGCGCTGCTGGGCGTGCGCCCGGAGACGCTGACCGAACACGGTGCGGTGAGCCGCGAAACCGTGATGGAAATGGTGTCGGGCGCGCTGGTGACGTCGGGCGCCAGCATCGCCGTGGCGGTCACCGGCATCGCCGGGCCGGGCGGCGGCACGCACGACAAGCCGGTGGGCACCGTGTGGATTGGCTGGAAGCGCCGCGGCGGTTATCCGAAGGCCCAGCTGTTCCATTTCGACGGCGACCGCGAATCGGTCCGGCGCCAGACGGTGGCCGCGGCCCTCGAGGGTCTGCTGGCGCTGGCGGTTTGACCGACGCGCCGCGCGGCCACTAACCTCGGCACACGTCCTTTCCCGCACTGCCCATGCGCGCACTGTTCGCCGCCATCCTGCTTTCGGCCACGGTGGCCACCGCCCTGGCCTCGCCCTGGAATGCCCAGTCGCGCTGGGAGTTCATTTCCGGCGACGACGACATGGGCGCCTACCTGGCCTACCTGCGCGAGTACCCCGACAGCCCCCACGTCCCCGAGGCGCGCAGGCGCCTGGTCGCCTTCGAAAACGCGCCCCTGGCCCGCCTCGACACCCCGGCCTGCGCGGCCACGCTGCAGGCGCGTGCCGAAAAGATGCTGGCCGCCGCGCTCCAGGATCCGGCGCGCGCCAACCATGAAGCCGTGGTGCCCGAGGGCTATTTCCTGGGCTCCCCGACCCTGGTGGTGGTGCCCAGGGGGCAGACCCCGCAGGCCACGCCGATCGAGGACCAGCTGTTCCTCACGCTCATTGCCAGCAAAAGTGGCGGCTGCACCCTGATGCAGCGCTGGTCGCACGGCAGTGGCCTTCCGGAGGAGTGCCGCTGCCGCCCGATCGATCCGGGCTTCCGATTCCCATCCGACCTGGCGCAGTCGGTGCTGGCCGATTACGTGCGATTCCAGTCGCTCAACCGGGTCTGCGTGGCACGCGGGGCGCCCGACCAGTCGGCGGACATCGAGGCCCTGCTTGATGCCTCGGTCGCCCGGTGGGAGGCCCGTGCCGCTTCGATCCGTGCCAGGGCGGCCGCAGGGCGCCCCGTGCTGCCGACGCAGGAGGGCGAGGCCGAGGACATCGAACACGCGCTGATCGCCATGCGCGGCCGCGACGTCCCGTGGCAGATGCGGGCACGGCAGGACGGCGCCGTGGCCGCGATGAGCCCGGACCAGTTGGATGGGCTGTGCGGCGGCCGGCTGACCGGCCTGCTGCAGCAGGCCCGCGAGGCGGTGGAACGCGTGCAGACGCTTGATCCCTGAGCCGGCCCTCCGGAGGGCTTGACAGGGAGGGGAGGGGTGTTAGTAGTATTACTACTAATGAATATCTCCGACACCCAGCAAGCCATCCTCGCCATGATCGCCGAGCGCATCGACGCCGACGGCGTGCCGCCCTCCCAGGTCGAAATCGCCCACGCCTTCGGGTTCAAGGGCGTGCGCGCGGCCCAATACCACCTCGAAGCCCTGGAGCAGGCCGGCGCCATCCGCCGCGTGCCTGGCCAGGCGCGCGGCATCCGTCTCATTTCGTCCCCGGCCGCCGACCTCGTCCCGGCGGTCGGGGACGATCTTCTCCGCCTGCCCGTGCTCGGACAGGTCGACGCCGGCCTGCCCATCGGCGCCGACGCCGGCCATCACGACATGGTCCTGCTCGACCGGGTGTTCTTCCAGCCCGCGCCCGACTACCTGCTCAAGGTGAAGGGCGACTCGATGCGCGACGAAGGCATCCTGCACGGCGACCTCATCGGCGTGCACCGCACCAACGACGCACGCAGCGGCCAGATCGTGGTCGCGCGCATTGACGACGAGATCACCGTGAAACTGCTGAAAATAGGCAAAGACGCCATCCGCCTGCTGCCGCGCAATCCCGACTTCGCGCCGATCGTGGTCAAGCCCGACCAGGACTTCGCCATCGAGGGGCTTTATTGCGGCCTCGTCAGGCCGAACCGTTGAGTTTCGGGGGGAAGAAATCGCCCGCCAAAAAGTCCCTTTCCCTACAGCGCATCGAGGCGGCCTCCGCTGCCCCGGTGGAGCCGGAACAGGCAGATTCAGTGTCCCGGGCAGGTTCTCAGCCCGTGAGACAAGCACCCACTAACCTAGCGTCAACCAAAAACGAACCTCCGAGGAACAAGACCATGGATGACAACAAGAAGCGCGCCCTCACTGCTGCCCTGAGCCAGATCGAAAAGCAGTTCGGCAAGGGTGCCGTCATGCGCATGGGCGACAAGAGCACCGAGCCGGCCGAAGTCATCGGCACCGGCTCGCTGATGCTCGACATCGCGCTCGGCATCGGCGGCCTGCCCAAGGGCCGCGTCATCGAAATCTACGGTCCGGAATCCTCGGGCAAGACCACGCTCACCCTGCAGGTCATCGCCGAATGCCAGAAGGCCGGCGGCACCGCGGCCTTCATCGACGCCGAGCACGCGCTCGATCCCACCTACGCGGTCAAGCTGGGCGTGAACATCGACGACCTGCTGGTCAGCCAGCCGGATACGGGCGAGCAGGCGCTGGAAATCGCCGACATGCTGGTGCGCTCGAACTCGGTGGACATGGTGGTCATCGACTCCGTGGCCGCGCTCACCCCGCGCGCCGAAATCGAGGGCGAAATGGGCGACCAGCTGCCGGGCCTGCAGGCACGCCTGATGAGCCAGGCCCTGCGCAAGCTCACCGGCAACATCAAGCGCAGCAACTGCATGGTCATCTTCATCAACCAGCTGCGCATGAAGATCGGCATGATGATGCCGGGCCAGAGCCCGGAAGTGACCACCGGCGGCAACGCGCTCAAGTTCTACGCCTCGGTGCGCCTGGACATCCGCCGCATCGGCGCGGTGAAGAAGGGCGAGGAAATCATCGGCAACCAGACCAAGATCAAGGTGGTCAAGAACAAGATGGCGCCGCCGTTCAAGGTCATCGTCACCGAAATCCTCTACGGCTTCGGCATCAGCCGCGAGGGCGAGATCATCGAGATGGGCGTGGACGCCAAGCTCATCGAGAAGGCCGGCGCCTGGTACAGCTACAACGGCGAGCGCATCGGCCAGGGCAAGGAAAACGTGCGCCAGTGGCTGAAGGAAAATCCCGCCATCTCGCAGGAGCTGGAAGCCAAGCTGCGCGACAAGTTCGTTCCCGGCCTGGTGATCGGTGAAGAGAACAACGACGCGGCCATCGAGGCCTGAGGATGCGCCGTCTGGGCGGGGTGGGTCGGTGAGCTACGGCGGGCGACCCCCGCGGGCTGCGCCCGACCCCACCCAGAAGGCCATGGAGCTGCTGGTCCGGCGGGAACATTCCCGCCGTGACCTCAAGCGCAAGCTGGGGCTCCGGGGCGCCGACCCCGCCGAGGCCGAGGCCGCCGTCGAGAAGCTGGCGGGTCTGGGCTACCAGGACGACGACCGGTTCGCGGCCTCGTTCGCCCGCGACCGCGCGGCCTCGGGCTACGGCCCGGTCCGCATCCGCCAGGAGCTGGCGGGGCACGGGCTCAGCCGGGACCAGGTGGAGGCCGCGCTGGAGCAATGCGAAACCGACTGGGCCGCCTCCTCGCGTGCGCTGGTGGACAAGCGCTTCCGGCCCGAACAGCTGGCCGACCCGGCCAAACGGCGCAAGGCCGTGGATTTCCTGCTTCGCCGGGGCTTCGACCAGAACTGCACCTATGCGGCCGTGCGCGCCCGGCCGGACGACGATTTCGAGAGCGTGGACTGAGCCCAGGCGCTCCGGCAGCGGCCTGCGGGCTGGTAATCTTGCACCCTGAGATTCCAGAGCCCAACGCCGTCCATGACCAAGACCAGCAACACCATCCGCCGCGACTTCCTCGAGTTCTTCCGCTCCAAGGGCCATGAAGTCGTTCCGTCCAGCCCGCTCGTGCCGGGCAACGACCCGACCCTGCTGTTCACCAACGCCGGCATGGTGCAGTTCAAGGACGTGTTCCTGGGCGCCGAGAAGCGCAGCTACACCCGTGCGGTGAGCTCGCAGCGCTGCGTGCGCGCCGGCGGCAAGCACAACGACCTCGACCAGGTGGGTTACACCGCGCGCCACCACACCTTCTTCGAAATGCTGGGCAACTTCAGCTTCGGCGACTACTTCAAGCGCGACGCCATCCTGTACGCGTGGGAGCTGCTGACCGGCGTCTGGGGCCTGCCCAAGGACCGCCTGCTGGTCACCGTGTACCACACCGACGACGAAGCCTTCGACCTGTGGCACAAGGAAGTGGGCCTGCCGGTGGAGCGCATCATCCGCATCGGAGACAACAAGGGCGCGCCCTACGCCTCGGACAACTTCTGGCAGATGGCCGACACCGGCCCCTGCGGTCCCTGCACCGAAATCTTCTACGACCACGGTGACCACATCGCCGGCGGCCCCCCGGGCAGCCCGGACGAGGACGGCGACCGCTTCATCGAAATCTGGAACAACGTCTTCATGCAGTACGACCGCCAGCCCGACGGCACGCTGGTGCCGCTGCCGGCGCCCTGCGTGGACACCGGCATGGGCCTGGAGCGCGTGGCGGCCGTGCTGCAGCACGTGCACAGCAACTACGAGATCGACCTCTTCCAGCACCTGATCAAGGCCGCCGCGGCGCTCACCCACACCGCCGACCTGGAACACAAGTCGCTGCGCGTGATCGCCGACCACATCCGCGCCTGCAGCTTCCTGATCGTGGACGGCGTGCTGCCGTCGAACGAAGGCCGCGGCTACGTGCTGCGCCGGATCATCCGCCGCGCCGTGCGCCATTTCTGGAAGCTCGACGGGCTCAGCGCCGACGGCAAGTTCTGGCGCATGGTGCAGCCGCTGGTGGACGTGATGGGCGAGGCCTATCCCGAACTCGTGGCCAAGCGCGCGCTGGTGGAACAGGCCCTCAAGGCCGAGGAAACGGCCTTCGGCCAGACCCTCGACGCCGGCATGGCGCGCCTGAACGACTACCTGGCGGCCTCGGCCAACCGCATCCGCGGCGACCAGCTGTTCCAGCTGCACGACACCTACGGCTGCCCGCCCGACCTGATCGCCGACCTGCTGCGCGAAAACGCCGACAAGGGCTGGGCCCTGGCCGACGGCGCCATGGCCGAGTACGACACCCTGATGGGCCAGCAGCGCGACCGCGCCCGTGCGTCCAGCAAGTTTGCCGGCGGCACCGCGCTTCCCGCCGACCTGATCGCCACGCTCAAGCCCAGTGATTTCCTGGGCTACGAGTCGCTGGAGTCCGACGGTTGCCGCGTCGTCGCCCTGCTGCGCGACGGCAAGCCGGTGGACGCCATCGCGGCGGGCGACGAGGCGCTGGTGCTGCTCGACCGCACGCCGTTCTACGCCGAATCCGGCGGCCAGGTGGGTGATACCGGCACGCTGGTGCAGGCGCAGGGCGTCGCGTTCGAAGTGCGCGACACCCTCAAGCTGTCCGGCGCATTCCATGGCCACCTGGGCCGTCTCGCCACCGGCAGCGTGAAGCTGGGCGACCGGCTTTCGGCGCGCGTGGACGGTGATCGCCGCCAGGCGGTCGTGCTCAACCATTCCGCCACGCACCTGCTGCACGCCGCGCTGCGCGACGTGCTGGGCGAACACGTCACCCAGAAGGGTTCGCTGGTGGCGCCCGACCGCCTGCGCTTCGACTTCTCGCATTTCCAGGCCATCCCCGCCGCCGACCTGGCGCGCATCGAGGCCATCGTGAACGCCGAGATCCGCCGCAACGCCGAGGCCGAAGTGCACCACATGGGCATGCAGGAAGCGCTTGATTTCGGCGCCATGGCGCTGTTCGGCGAGAAGTACGGCGAACACGTGCGCGTGCTGAAGATGGGCGGTTTCTCCACGGAACTGTGCGGCGGCACGCACGTGCACCACACCGGCGACATCGGCGTGTTCAAGATCGTCAGCGAAGGCGGCGTGGCCGCCGGCGTGCGCCGCATCGAAGCGGTGACCGGCGCCGGCGCGCTCGATTACATCGCGGACGAAGAGCGGCGCCTGGACGAGGCCGCGCAGCTGCTGGGCGGCAACGCCGGGGACGTGGTGGACAAGCTGCGCCAGCTGCTCGATCGCCAGAAGAAGCTCGAGCGCGAACTTGAGTCGCTCAAGGCCAAGGCCGCCGCCGGCGCCACCGCCGACCTCGCGGCGTCCGCGCCGGAGGTGGCGGGCGTCAAGGTGGTCGCCGCGCGCATCGAAGGCCTGGACGCCAAATCGCTGCGTGACGCGGTGGACCAGCTCAAGAGCCGTCTCGGCGATGCCGTGATCGTCCTGGCCTCGGCCGAGGACGGCAAGGCGTCGCTGGTGGCCGGCGTGCAGGGTTCGGCGCTGGGCAAGGTCAAGGCCGGCGAGCTGCTGTCGCACGTGGCCGCCCAGATCGGCGGCAAGGGCGGCGGACGCCCGGACATGGCGCAGGGCGGCGGCCCCGACGGCCCCGCGCTGGTGGCGGCCCTGGCGGGCGTTCCGGCCTGGGTGGCGGAAAAGCTGGGCTGAGTGCCGGGCAGGGCGCGTTTGCGCCCCGCGCGGGCGCGCACTACCATCGGGACAGCCGCTATCGTGCGGCGGGGAACCGCGTCATGCCGAGGGCATGCGCGGGCCGGTGCAAGGATGTATCGGGAGGGAAGGCGATGCTGATTCTTACGCGACGGGTCGGGGAGACCCTCATGATTGGCGACTCGGTCACGGTCACCGTGCTGGGCGTCAAGGGAAACCAGGTGCGCATCGGCATCACGGCGCCCAAGGATGTCGCGGTGCATCGCGAGGAAATCTTCCAGCGCATCCAGAAGGATGACGCCTCGCCCGCGGGCGATGATCAAACGGGTTTACCCAAGCCCGATTGAGGGGCTATCCTATGCGGCCGGCGAGACTCGAAAGAATGTCGCCGGGTCCAGTTCCGGAGTGATGCCCGAGTGGCCGAAGGGGCTCCCCTGCTAAGGGAGTATCGGGTCAAAAGCCTGATCGAGGGTTCGAATCCCTCTCACTCCGCCAGGACTGGAAAGGTGTGCAAGGGACGTGTCACGAATTGATTGGTGCAAAGGCATTGACGATTCAGGCAACGTCCCCCATAATTTCGCTTCTGCGCGCCCGTAGCTCAGCTGGATAGAGCACCAGGCTACGAACTTGGTGGTCGGGAGTTCGAATCTCTCCGGGCGCGCCACTAATGCAGACAGGGTGCTTCGGCACCCTTTTTGTTCGGCGGCAAAGGTAACCGGCGGTTTGTGCCGGGTTCCTGAACCGCCGTACATTTGGAACTCGTGCGGCGCGCCTCCACAGGGTGCCGGGCTTCACCGCCGGGGTATAGCTCAGCCTGGTAGAGCGCCAGCTTTGGGAGCTGGATGTCGTGGGTTCGAATCCCTCTGCCCCGACCAGGTTGGCGTCATCCCGGACAACACTGCCACCGCGCATGGAAGCGGACGGGCACGGCCGGTATCATCCCGGCAGGCGCCCGTAGCTCAATCGGATAGAGCACCGGCCTTCTAAGCCGGCGGTTGCAGGTTCGATTCCTGCCGGGCGCGCCAGGCGGGGAAGGTGGGGTGGTGCGGCAATAGGTCACAATGTGGTGGATGTAGCTCAGTCGGTTAGAGCATCGGATTGTGATTCCGAGGGTCGCGGGTTCGAGTCCCGTCTTCCACCCCAGTTCCAGCCAGTTCAATGTTGCGGCATAATGCCGCGTCGCAAGCCGCTTCTGCGGGAAGATTACGGGCCGTTAGCTCAGTTGGTAGAGCAGTTGACTCTTAATCAATAGGTCGAAGGTTCGAATCCTTCACGGCCCACCAATCTTCCCGATTGAATCGAAACCGCGCGGCGTTGCGAAAGTGGCGGAACTGGTAGACGCGCTGGATTTAGGTTCCAGTGGGGCAACCCGTGAGAGTTCGAGTCTCTCCTTTCGCACCATCCGGCAACGGAGGCGCGGGGATGATTCGGGGCTCTGCGGGTTTTTTCATTTCTAGCGCCCGAAAAATGGCGCGGTCGCAGGAGTTGACATGCAATTTTCGCTCGAAAACACCGCCAATCTGGAACGTCGCCTCACCGTCAGCCTGCCCGCCGAGCGCCTCGAGGGCGTGGTTGGCAAGCGGCTGCAGGAAATCGCGCGTACCGCCAGCCTCAAGGGTTTCCGCCGCGGCAAGGTGCCTGCGAAGGTCATCGAGCAGCGCTTCGGCGGCCAGGTCCGCAACGAAGCCTACGGCGACCTGATCCGCGAGAGCCTGGGCGAAGCCATCGCCAAGGAAAACCTCCGCGTGGCCGGCAACCCCGAGGTCAAGGCCGAACCGGCCGGTGACGCCGGCGAAATCCGCTACAGCGCCGTCTTCGAAGTCGTTCCCGACTTCGGCAAGGTCGATCCGGCCCAGCTCAAGATCTCGCGCGTCAGCGCCAGCATCAGCGACACCGACATCGACGGCATGATCGAAACCCTGCGCCAGCAGCGCCGCACGTGGGACGCCGTCGAGCGTGCCGCCGAGCCGGGCGACCTGGTCACGGTGGAAACCTTCGCCGTCACGTCCACCGGCCGCTACCCGGCCGAGGGTGCCGACCGCGGCGCCACGGTGCTGGGTTCGAACGTGATGTACCCGGAGCTCGAGTCGCAGCTGGCCGGCATGAAGGCCGGCGACGAGCGCGAAGTGGACATCCATTTCCCGGGCAACTGGCGCGTGGCCGAACTGGCCAACCAGGCCGCCAAGGTCACGCTGAAGGTCACCAAGGTGTCCGTGGCCAACCTGCCGGTGGTGGACGAGGCCTTCGTGAAGAGCTTCGGCATCAAGGGCGGCAAGCTGGACCAGTTCCGCCAGGAAGTTCGCGCCAACCTCGAGCGTGAGCTCAAGGGCAACCTGATGCAGCGCCTGCGCGCCGAAGTGGCCGAGAAGCTGGTGGGTGCCTACGCCGACACCGAAATGCCGCCGCGCCTGATCCAGACCGAGGCCCGCCAGATGGCCGCCGCCGCCGAGCAGCAGGCTCGCCAGCAGGGCCAGCAGAACCCGAAGTTCGAAGCCGAGGCGTTCATGGCTGCCGCGCGCAACCGCGTCGCCGCCGGCCTGCTGGTGGGCGAAGTGGCCCGCCAGAACAGCCTCAAGCTCGAGCAGGCCCGCCTGAACGAGACGCTGCAGCTGATCGCCTCGACCTACGAAGATCCGCAGCAGGTCATTGAACTCTACCGCAACGACCCCAACCTCATGTCCAGCCTTCGCGGACGGGTGATGGAAGAGCAGGTGATCGATTGGATCGCCGAACGCGCCGAAGCCACCGAGAAAGCGATGAGTTTTGCCGAACTGATGCGTCCGGTCGCCTGAGGCGACCCCAACGGAGGAACGTGGGCATGGATCCGATCAAGGGCTTGAACCTGGTGCCGATGGTGGTCGAACAGACCAGCCGCGGCGAGCGGGCGTACGACATCTACTCGCGCCTCCTCAAGGAGCGCGTGATCTTCCTGGTCGGTCCCATCGACGACTACGTCGCCAACGTCATCGTTGCCCAGATGCTGTTCCTCGAGGCCGAGAACCCCGAGAAGGACATCAGCCTGTACATCAACTCGCCGGGCGGCATCGTCACGTCCGGCATGGCGATCTACGACACGATGCAGTTCATCAAGCCCGACGTGAGCACCATCTGCGTCGGCCAGGCCGCCAGCATGGGTTCCTTCCTGCTGGCTGCCGGCGCCAAGGGCAAGCGCTACATCCTGCCCAGCGCGCGCGTGATGATCCACCAGCCCCTGGGCGGCTACCAGGGCCAGGCCAGCGACATCGAGATCCACACCCGCGAGATCCTGACCCTGCGCGACCGCCTGAACAGCGTGCTGTCCAAGCACACCGGCCAGCCGATCGAGCAGATCGCCAAGGACACCGACCGCGACAACTTCATGGACGCCGAGGCCGCCAAGGCCTACGGCATCGTGGACGCGGTGCTCGACCGCCGCCCCGACGACTCCGTCCAGGCCTCCTGATCCACGCCGCAGGCGCCGTCTTCACGCCCCGTTCCGGCCCGTCCGGACCGGGGCTTGACGTCTTCCGGCCTGTGATATTCTCGATTCAGACCCATTCCATCAGGGCAGCGAAAGCATGACCGAAGACCGCCAGGGCCGTACCGGCGACAGCACCAAGATCCTCTACTGCTCCTTCTGCGGAAAGAGCCAGCACGAGGTGCGCAAGCTGATCGCGGGGCCCAGCGTGTTCATCTGCGATGAATGCGTGGAGCTGTGCAACGACATCATCCGGGAAGAGCTGGAGGAGAAGGCGCACGCCGCCCGCAGCCACCTGCCCAAGCCGCGCGAAATCCTCGAAGTCCTCGACCAGTACGTGATCGGCCAGCAGCGCGCCAAGAAGACGCTCTCGGTGGCCGTGTACAACCACTACAAGCGCATCGAGAGCCGGATCAAGAACGACGACATCGAACTGTCGAAGTCCAACATCCTGCTGATCGGCCCCACCGGTTCGGGCAAGACCCTGCTGGCCGAGACGCTGGCGCGCCTGCTCAACGTGCCGTTCACCATCGCCGACGCCACCACGCTCACCGAAGCGGGCTACGTGGGCGAGGACGTCGAGAACATCATCCAGAAGCTGCTGCAGAAGTGCGACTACGACGTCGAGAAGGCGCAGTCGGGCATCGTGTACATCGACGAGATCGACAAGATCTCGCGCAAGTCCGAGAACCCGTCCATCACCCGCGACGTGTCGGGCGAGGGCGTGCAGCAGGCGCTGCTCAAGCTGATCGAGGGCACCGTGGCCTCGGTGCCGCCGCAGGGCGGCCGCAAGCACCCGCAGCAGGAATTCCTGCAGGTGGACACGCGCAACATCCTGTTCATCGTCGGCGGCGCGTTCGCCGGCCTGGACAAGGTGATCCAGGCGCGCAGCACCGAGTCGGGCGGCATCGGCTTCGGCGCCAAGGTCAAGTCCAGCGAGCGCAAGATCGAGATCGGCAAGCTGCTGGCCGAAGTCGAGCCCGAGGACCTGATCAAGTTCGGCCTCATCCCGGAATTCGTCGGCCGCCTGCCGGTGGTCGCCACCCTGGAAGAGCTGGACGAGGCCGCGCTGGTCAAGATCCTCACCGAGCCCAAGAACGCCATCACCAAACAGTTCAAGAAGCTGTTTGAAATGGAGGGCGTCGAGCTCGAGGTCAGGCCGGACGCCCTGATGGCCATCGCCCGCCGCGCGCTCAAGCGCAAGACCGGCGCCCGCGGCCT
>JAPLSJ010000064.1 GCA_026398695.1 Arenimonas sp. | reverse complement strand
GCGCGTGGCGGTGAACGTGTCCTACCGCCAGTTCCTCACCGAGGACCTGGTGCAGACCATCGCCCATGCGCTGGCCGAACACGGCCTGCCGGGCTCGTCGCTGGAGCTGGAGTTCACCGAGCGCGTGCTGATCGAGGACGCCCCCGACACCCACGCCACCTTCGAAGCGCTGCGCAACCTGGGCGTGGTGCTCACCATCGACGATTTCGGCGAAGGCTACAGCGCACTCAACTACCTGCGCCGGCTGCCGATCCACGGCCTCAAGCTGGCCCAGAGTTTCCTGCAGGGCGTGCCCGGCAACCCGTCCGACGTGGCCATCTGCCAGGCGGTGGCGGGCATTGCCCGCGGCCTGGGCCTGGAGGTGGTGGCCGAGGGCATCGAAGGCACCGCTCAGCGCGATTTCCTGCTGGGGCTGGGCATCCGCAGCGGCCAGGGCTTCCTGTTCAGTCCGGGCCTGGAGCCCGACAATTTCATCGCCCACCTGCGCCAGGTCGGCCTGTACGACGCCGAGGCACCGTGACCGTCAACGACTTCCGCATCCGACCCATCACGCCCGCCGACGAGGCCGCCGTGGCGGCGATCATCCAGGCCGTGATGCCCGAGTTCGGCGCCGACGGCCCGGGCTTCGCCATCCACGACCCGGAAGTGAAGGCCATGCACGCCGCGTACGACCGGCCCGGCGCCGCCTACTTCGTGGTGGAGTCGGCGGGCCGCGTGCTCGGTGGCGGCGGCGTGGCGCCGCTCGACGGCGGCCCGGAAGGCGTGTGCGAGCTGCGCAAGATGTATTTCCTGCCCGAACTGCGCGGCCGCGGCGCCGGCGCCGCGCTGATGGCGCGCTGCCTGGACGCCGCGCGCTCGCTGGGCCACCGGCAGTGCTACCTGGAAACGCTGCGCGGCATGGACGAGGCGCAAAAGCTCTACGAGCGCACCGGTTTCCAGCGCCTGGACGGCCCGATGGGCAGCACCGGACACTTCGGCTGCAACCGGTTCTACCTCCTCACCCTCTGACTTGATGGGAGGGACTTCAGGCCCGACGCCCTACCCAACCCAAGGGCCTTGCGGCCACCCCATGTCCGTCCTCTATATTCCCCGACGGCCGGCGCGACGCCGGCCCTTCGATACCTCCACGGACTCCAGGGGAAACACCACGTGACCATCCAGACCTTCGCCCGATTCGCCACCCGCGGCCTGGCCCTTGCCGCCACCGCTGCCCTGCTGTCGGGCTGCCTGACCATGAAGTCCTATGTCGACCCCGCCCTGCCCACCGTCGGCAAGGCCGACCTGGTCGCGCCGGCAACGCCGCGCCCGGTGCAGGTGGCGTTCGAGTTCCGCACCAAGGGTGCCGTGAACGCCTCGGCCACCTCCCAGATCAAGCCGCGCATCATCGCCGTGGCCAGCGAGTCGGGCGTGTTCAGCGCCGTCACCGCCAACGCCTCCGACAGCGCCGACGCCGGCCTGCTCACCGTGGTCATCGACAACGTGCCGATCACCGACAACGCCGCCGCCAAGGGCTTCGGCACCGGCCTCACCTTCGGCGCGGTGGGCAGCATGGTCACCGACGGCTACGTCGCCACCGCCAAGTACCAGCGCAACGGCACCACCACCGAAGCCACGGCCAAGCACGCGCTGCACACCACCATCGGCAACAAGGCCGGTCCCGAGGGCCTGGCCCCGGTCACCATGCAGCAGGGCGCCGAGACGGTGATGGACCAGCTGATGTGGAACCTCATCAAGCAGCTGGCCGACAAGAAGGCCCTCGACTGATGCGGGCCCCGCGGGCCCTGGCGGCAGCGCTTCCCGCGCTGCTGCTCCTGCTGGGCGGCTGCGTGCACACGCCCGCACCCACCTATGCCCCCGGCAACGACAACCTGATGGCGCTGCGTGCCCAGCCGGGTGCGAAGCTGGCGGTGGACGCCTTCCAGGCGGCGCCCAAGGTGGCCAACACCCGCCTGGGCCTGCGCGGCAACAGCATGTCCGGCGGCAGCGACGGCACCTACACCACGTACCTGCAGCAGGCGCTGGAAGCGGAGCTTCGCAACGGCGGCCGCTTCGACGCCGCGTCCGGCACCCGCATCAGCGGCGTGCTGCTGGCCAACCAGCTCGATGCGTCCGGCGCCCGCACGGGCAAGGCCTCGATCCGGGCGCGCTTCGTGGTGACCCGCGACGGCGCGGTGGCCTACGACAAGCCGCTGCAGGCCGACCATGAATGGGAGTCCTCGTTCATGGGCATGGTGGCGGTGCCGGCCGCGATGGAGAACTACGTGGCCACGCTGCAGAAGCTGATCGGCGTGCTGCTGGTGGACCCCGAGTTCGTCGAGGCGACCCGCTGAAAGCCGGCCCGGCCCTGCCCGGGCCCGGGCCGCGCTGCTAGAATCCGGGGTCTTCAAGGAGACCCCCGAATGCAGATCCAGGACACCCGCGCCGTCATCACCGGCGGCGTTTCCGGCCTCGGCCTGGCCGTGGCCCAGCGGCTCGTCGCCGGCGGCGGCAAGGTCGCGCTGTTCGACATCAACGACGACAAGGGCGCGGCCGCCGTGGCCGAACTCGGCGCCGCCAACGCGCGCTATTTCCGCACCGACGTCACCGACGAAGCCAACGTGGCCGCCAACGTCGCCGCCGCCAGGGAATTCCTCGGTGGCTTGAACGCCGCCATCAACTGCGCCGGCATCCTGGGCGCCGGCCGCGTGCTGGGCAAGGACGCGCCGATGCCGCTGAAGAACTTCGCCGGCACCGTGATGGTGAACCTGGTGGGCAGCTTCAACGTGGCCAAGGCCGCCGCCGACCTGATGCAGCACAACGCGCCCGGCGAAGACGGCGAGCGCGGCGCGATCATCAACACCGCCAGCGTGGCCGCCTACGAAGGCCAGATCGGCCAGGCCGCCTACTCCGCCTCCAAGGGCGGCGTGGTGGCCATGACCCTGCCGATGGCGCGCGAACTGGCGCGCTTCGGCATCCGCGTCAACACCATCGCGCCGGGCATCTTCTGGACGCCGATGGTGGACGGCATGCCCGAGGCCGTGCAGCAGTCGCTCAGCGCGTCCATCCCGTTCCCGTCGCGCCTGGGCCAGCCCGGCGAGTTCGCCGACCTGGTGGCCTTCATCCTGGGCAGCCGCTACCTCAACGGCGAAACCATCCGCCTGGACGGCGCCGTGCGCCTGGCCCCCAAGTAATCCTTCCCGAGAGCACCCCATGAAAGCTGGCGACATCAAGAAAGGCAACGTCATCGAGCACAACGGCACCGTGTACCAGGTGCGTGACATCGAGCGCAGCTCGCCGCAGGGCCGCGGCGGCAACGTCAAGTTCCGCTTCACGCTGTACAGCGTGCCGGGCGGCGTGAAGTTCGACCTCAGCTGCGGCGCCGACGACGAGCTGCGCGAAGTCGACCTCAGCCGCCGCATGTGCACCTATTCGTACAAGGACGGCGAGGCCTTCGTGTTCCTGGACGCCGAGGACTACACGCCCTACCAGCTCGACGCCGACGTGGTGGGCGACAACGCCGGCTACATCACCGAAGGCCTGGAAGGCTGCTACATCCAGCTGATCGAAGACGCCCCGGTGGCCGTGCAGCTGCCGCCCAGCGTGGCGCTGGAAGTGATCGAAACCCCGCCGGAACTCAAGGGCGGCACCGCCACCAAGCGCCCCAAGCCGGCCAAGCTCAGCACGGGCCTGGAAATCATGGTGCCCGAGTACATCACCAACGGCGAAAAGATCTGGGTCAGCACCGTCACCGGCGAATTCAATGGTCGAGTCTGAGCCGCTTTCGACAGTCCGGGGGACTGTCGTGGCTCAGGCTCGGGTGAGCCATGGATGGCGAACGGCAGCGCACCATGGACGGTTGCTTGCCTCAGGCCGCTTTGAGCTCCAGCCACTTCCGAGCCATCCGGCGCAGTGATTCATCCGAAGCCGGATCGGCGGCCATCTCCGCCACCGGCTTCCACGCCAGCGCCAGCGACTCCTCGCTGACCGCGAAGTCTTCGCTGCCCGTCGCGCGCACCACGAAGCGCACGTCGTAGTGCCAGTGCCCGGGCTCGCTGGCGCGCGCCGGGATGGCGTGGCGGTCGAGGTCGAAGATGGCCGCGTCCACCACCAGGTCCACCAGCCCCGACTCTTCCTCCGCCTCGCGCAGCGCGACCTGCGCCAGGTCGGCGTCGCCGTCGGCATGGCCGCCCAGCTGCAGCCAGCGGCCGAGCTTGCGGTGGTGGGTCAGCAGCACGCGCTCGCCGTCGGCGCTCACCAGCCAGGCTGAACCGGTGAAATGCCCCGGTGGATGGCTGCGTTCGAACAGCGCGCCGTCCGTGGCCAGGAAGCCTGAAAACAGCCCGCAGGCGTCGGCCTCGGACGGGTGCCGGCGGCGGTAGGCGGCGAGCGCGGAGTCCAGTTCGAACGGGCGTTTGGGCATGGTCGAGCGCCGTGGAAGGGCGCACAGCATAGCCCGCCGTCACGGGCGCTGAACGGCTTGTGGCCCCCCGTCGGCTGGGCTAAGGTTACCCGCCGCCCGCGACCAGGGGTCGCGGCCAATTCAGAGCCAGCCGCCCCTTCGGCATGCTGGCCCGCACCATTCGATCCAGGGGAGTACGTGATGCTTTTCAAGCGAGTCAAGTCGCTAGACCAGATTCTTGAGACGGCCGAGAAGAAGAGCCTCAAGCGCCAGCTCGGCCCAGTGCAGCTGACTCTGCTGGGCATCGGCGCCATCATCGGCACCGGCATCTTCGTGCTGACCGCCGAAGCCGGACAGAAGGCCGGCCCGGCCATGATGATTGCGTTCATCATCGCCGCCGTCGTCTGCGCGCTCGCCGCACTGGCCTATGCCGAACTGGCGTCCATGATCCCGGTGTCGGGCTCCGCCTACACCTACACCTACGGCGTGCTCGGCGAAGGCCTGGCATGGATCGTCGGCTGGGCACTCGTGCTGGAATACGCGGTCGCTGCCGGCGCCGTTTCGGTCGGCTGGTCCGGCTACATGAACGGCCTGCTGATCAGTGCAGGCATTCCGTTGCCAGAGTTCCTCCGAACCGGCCCTTGGGACGGCGGCACCTTCAACGTGCTGGCCTTCCTGATCGCCCTGGCCGTGACGGTGCTGCTGGTGATCGGCACGTCCAAGAGCGCGAAGGTCAACGCGGTGCTGGTGGCCATCAAGGTCATCGCCCTCACCGCCTTCATCATCATCGCCTTCCCGGCAGTGAAGGACCCGAACTTCGAACCCTTCATGCCGACCGGCTGGGGTAGCCCGATGGGTGGTATCGGCGTGCTGGGCGCCGCCGCGTCCATCTTCTTCGCCTACGTCGGCTTTGACGCGGTGTCCACCGCGGCCGAAGAAACCAAGAACCCCAACCGCAACATCCCCATCGGCCTGATCGGCTCGCTGGCCGTGTGCACCGTGTTCTACCTGCTGGTGGGCTACGCCGCCGTCGGTGCGGTGGGTTCGCAGCCCATCATGGGGCCGGACGGGCTCGCCCTGCTGCCGGGCAGCGCCGAACTGGCTGCGGCCTGCAAGGGCTCCGATGCCCTGGTCTGCAGCAAGGAGCCGCTGGCCCACGTGCTGCGCATGCTGGGCTTTGAAGGTTGGGGCAACGCGATCGGCATCGCCGCCGCGCTGGCCCTGCCCTCGGTGATCCTGATGATGCTGTTCGGCCAGACCCGCATCTTCTTCACCATGGCTCGCGACGGCCTGCTGCCGAACGCGCTGTCGAAGATCCACCCCAAGTTCCACACCCCGCACGTCATCACCATCATCACCGGCGTGGCCGTCTCGCTGTTCGCCGCGATGTTCCCGGTGGGCGTTCTGGCCGACATCTCCAACTCCGGCACGCTGTTCGCGTTCCTGATGGTCGCGGTTGGCGTGATGATCCTGCGCAAGACCCAGCCGGACCGGCCGCGTCCCTTCCGGACGCCGATGGTGTGGGTGGTTTGCCCGCTGGCGATCGCCGGAACCCTGCTGCTGTTCTTCAACCTGTCGGTTTACACGCTGTCGATGTTTGCCGGCTGGACCGTGATCGGCCTGATCGTGTACTACGCTTACGGTTATCGCCGCAGCCACCTCGCCAACGGCACCGAAGCCGCCAACTGACCCGGGCCTTCGGCGCATGAGCACCGTGGCGCCGAAGAAGATAGGCGTGTTGTTGGCCACCTTCGTGGTGGCCAACAACATGATCGGTTCGGGCTTTTTCCTGCTGCCCGCATCGCTGGCTGGCCAGGGCGGCGTCACCGCCCTGAGCTGGCTTCTGGGCACCGTGATCGCGGTGATCCTTGGCGGCGCCTTCGCCCGCCTCGCCCGCGACTACCCCAACCTCAACTGCCCGGACGACTACGTGCGTCCGGCGCTGGGCCGCGACATGGGCTTCCTGGCCACGTCGCTGTATTGGTCTTCGTCGTGGATGGGCAACAACGCCATCGCGGTGGCGGCCTTCGGCTACATGGTCACGCTGCTGCCGCTGGACGGCACCGACACCACGGTGCGCATCACCGGCCAGGTGGGGCTGATCTGGCTGATGTTCGCCATCAACCTGCTCGGGCCGCGCCAGGTCGCAAAATTCCAGTCCTTCTGCGTGGTGTTCGGCCTGCTGCCGGTGGCCGCGGTGCTGCTGGGCGGCTGGGGACATTTCGACGCCGGCCTGTACCGCGAGGCCTGGAACGTCACCGGCCAGTCCGACGCGGCGGTGGTGATCGGCAACCTGGCGCCGATCTTCTGGGCCTTCGTGGGCCTGGAAACCGGCGCGATGGTGGCGGGCCTGGTGGATGACCCGGACCGCAACGTGCCGCGCGCCACCCTGGGCGGCATCCTGATCGCGGGCGTGGTCTACCTCACCTCGTCGGTGCTGGTGATGGGCATCGTCCCGGCCGCCGACCTGGCGGCTTCCAGCGCGCCGTTCGCGCTGGTGGCGGGCCACATCTTCGGGCCTTGGGCCATTCCCGTCATCGCCGCGGCGGCGGCCATCAAGGCCACCGGCACGCTGGGCGGCTGGATGCTGGTGTCGGGTGAATCGGGCGCGCGTGCCGCGCAGCGCGGCTACCTGCCCGGCATCTTCGGCCGCCTGCGGACCAATGGTTCGGCGGGCTGGGGCCTGCTGATCGTCGCCGTGGCGATGACCGGCATCGCCTTTGTCACGCTGGCGCCCACGGTGGCGGGCCAGTTCGAAACCATCATCGGCATGGTGGTGCTGCTGGTGGTGATGGCCTACGTGGCGGCGGGGCTGAGCCTGATGGTGGGCACGCCCGGCCGCCCGTCCAGCTTCACGGACAAGTTGCTGGGCCTGGGCGCCCTGCTCGCCTGCGGCCTGCTGTTCTACGCCTCGGGCTGGACCACCACGGCCGGCGCGCTGGCCGTGGCGCTGGCCTCGTGGATCCTGTTCCGCGTCTTCACCCGCCGCACGGGCTGAGCCGCCCGCGCCTCAGGCGAACAGTGCGGCGATGGCCGCACCGCCGCCGGCCAGCACCGCGCCGAAATACGCAACGGATGCGACCAGGGCAACGTGCCCGGCCAGCACCGCGCCGCCATCGCGCTGGATGAATCCGATCGAATAGAACAGCAGCGCCAGCGCCGGCAGCGTATTGCTGAACGGAAGCAGGCCCAGGGGCGCCATCAGCAGCAGCGCCGCCCAGATGAAGGCGAGGTTGCCCACGACCAGCCAGCCGCGCTGCTCGGCCAATCGACGAAGCCGATGCGGACGGCTGATGCGCTCGAACCGCTTCACCCACGTCAGCCCCCCCGCCAGCGCCACGCGGACGCGTGAACCCGGCAACCTGCGATCGCGCAGCCGTCGCGGCAGCCACAGGGCGCGCCCGGTCAGCCGGCTGACGCCCACCATCAGGATCGCCGCACCAAACACCGTGCTGACCCCGGGGATGGAAACAGGCACCAGGAACACCAGCACCATCATGGCCGTGAGCAGCAGCAGGCCTTCGTCGCCGAAGACATCCAGCAGCCCGCCCAGGCTGACGCCCTCGTCGGGAAACTGGTCGATCAGTCCCTGCAGCTGCTCACCGAGCGAAAGTTCCGGCGGCGGCAGGGGAAGTGGAGTGGTCATGGCGTCGTAAGGAAGGTGGCCTGGCGCCCAAGGGCGGCGGAACAAAACACAGGTGTGCGCGCGATCAGCCGGCCCGGGCAGCCGCCGGCTTGATCTCGCCTGATTTTAGCCGGGACAGGTAGCTGGCGAGGTCGCGCTTGACCACTGGCATCAGCAGGTACACGCCGATCAGGTTCGGGATGGCCATGATGAAGAGCAGCGAATCGGCGAAGTCGATCAGGCTGCCCAGGCTCACCGTGGAGCCGATCACCGCCATCACCATGAACACCAGGTTGAACAGCACCTGCACCGCGCGCGACTCGCCGGTGAGGTAGCCGGCCGCCTTCGCGCCGTAGTACGCCCACGTGATCATGGTGGAGTACGCGAACAGGAACACCACCACCGTAAGCACGTACGGGAACCACGACGACACCGTGGCGAAGGCCTGCGAGGTCAGCTGCACGCCCTGCGCGGTGCCGCCCACGGCCGAGCCCTGCAGTGCCGCCAGCTCGCCGGAGATGATGATGACCAGCGCCGTCATCGTGCAGATGACCACCGTGTCGATGAACGGTTCCCAGAGCGCTACGAAGCCTTCTGTCACCGGCTCGCGGGTGCGCACGGCGGAGTGTGCGATCGCCGCGGATCCCAGCCCCGCCTCGTTGGAAAACGCCGCGCGCCGGAAGCCCTGGATCAGCGCGCCCAGCACGCCGCCCTGCACGCCCTCGGCCGTGAACGCGCCATCGATGATGGCGCCGAATGCCGCCGGCACCTGGCCAAGGTTGGCGCCGATCACCACCAGGCAGCCCACGACGTACAGCACCGCCATGCCCGGCACCAGCCCGGCCGTGACGCGGCCGATGCGGCTGATGCCGCCCAGCGACACCGCGCCGGTGAGGACCGCGATGCCGATGCCGAACAGCCAGCCGCGCCCTTCCAGCGGGCCCGCGTCGCCGCCGGTGACGGCATGGAACTGTGCGAACGCCTGGTTGGCCTGGAACATCGCGCCCGAGCCCACGGCGCCCAGCACCACGCACACCGCGAACACGCCGGCCAGCACCAGGCCCAGGCCCTTCAGGCGCGGATACTGTTCGGCGATGCCGCGGCTGAGGTAGTACATCGGCCCGCCCGACACCGTGCCGTCGGCATTCTGGATGCGGTACTTCACGCCCAGCGTGCACTCGACGAACTTGGTGCTCATGCCCAGCAGGCCGGCCAGGATCATCCAGAACGTGGCGCCCGCGCCGCCGATGCTCAGCGCCACCGCCACGCCGGCGATGTTGCCCAGGCCCACCGTGCCCGACACCGCCGAGGTGAGCGCCTGGAAGTGGCTGACCTCGCCCGGCGAGCCCGGCTCGGCGTACTTGCCGCGCAGCAGGCGGAAGCCGTGCACGAAACCCGTGACGTTGATGAAGCGGAAGTACAGCGTGAACACCAGCCCCGCCAGGATCAGCCAGCCCAGGATCAGCGGGAAGGTGACCGGCGCCGCGTCGGTGCCGCCCACGCGTACGGTGTGGAAGATCACGCCCGACACCGCGTCGGAGATCGGCCGGAACCAGGCGTCGATGCGCTGGTCCAGGGACGGCTCGGCGGCCGGGGCCTGGGCGATCGCGGGGAAGGCAGCAACCAGCCACAGCATCAGGGTCAGGGCGAATCGAAAGGGCATGCGCGGGCATCCATCAGGCGAGCCGCGAGTCTACTGAAAACCGCCGCGGCCAGGCCGTGAAGGGCCCGCCCGCGACGTCATGCCCACAGGACGAATCGTCATGAAGCGGGCACGCCGCTCCGCGCCGCCGTGGCTAGTCCGGACGCCCCTCGCCCTCGGCCTCGCCCTCGCCGTCCGGCTCGGCCTCGGGGGCATCGCCACCCGACAGATCACCCAGCAGGCGCAGGCTTTCCTCGGCGGTGCTGGCCTCGACGCTGCGCAGCTTGCGCTCGATGGCGCGCGTGCGCACGTCGGCCTGGTCGATGACGTTGGTGGCTTCGGTGAGCTTCTTGCGCGTTTTCTCCAGCACGCCGGCGAACTTGCCGAACTCGGTCTTCACCGCGCCCAGCACCTGCCAGACCTCGCTGGAACGCTGCTCGATGGCCAGGGTCTTGAAGCCCATGCGCAGCGAGTTGAGCAGGGCCGAAAGCGTGGTGGGCCCGGCGATGACCACGCGGTGGTCGCGCTGCATGGCCTCCACCAGGCCCGGGCGGCGCAGCACCTCGGCGTACAGGCCTTCGGTGGGCAGGAACAGCAGCGCGAAATCGGTGGTGAACGGCGGCTCGACGTATTTCTGGGCGATGGACTTGCCCTCTTCCCTGATGCGGCGCTCGAGCGCCAGCCCGGCCAGCGCGGCGGCGTCGCCGTCGGCGCGCTCCTGGGCGTCGAGCAGGCGCTCGTAGTCCTCGCGCGGGAACTTGGCGTCGATCGGCAGCCACACCTGGCTGTTGGGGTCGTCCTGGGTGCCGGGCAGGCGCACGGCGAACTCCACGCGTTCGGCCGAGCCGGGCCGCGTGGCCACGTTGGCCGAGAACTGTTCGGCGGTCATGATCTGGTCGAGGATGGCGCCCAGCTGCACCTCGCCGAAAATGCCGCGGGTCTTGACGTTGCCCAGCACGCGCTTGAGGTCGCCCACGCCGGTGGCCAGCGACTGCATTTCGCCCAGGCCGCGATGCACCTGCTCGAGGCGCTCGGACACCTGGCGGAACGACTCGCCCAGCCGCGTCTCCAGCGTGGCCTGCAGCTTCTCGTCCACCGTCTGGCGCATCTGCTCGAGCTTGGCGGCGTTGTCCTGCTGCATGTCCTTGAGCTTGCCCTCGAGCGTGAGCCGCACTTCGCCCAGGCGGCGCTCGGTGGTTTCCGTGAGCTTCTCTAGCCGCAGCTGCATGCCTTCGCCGAAGCGCTGCTGGCCCTGCGCGGCCTCTTCGCGTGCGCGACGGGCGTCGTCGCCCAGGTTCTGGCGCAGCGCCTGCAGGCCGGCTTCGGTGCGCTCGGTGAACTGGCCCAGGCGGGTGTCGAAGCCCGACAGCGCCTGCTGCTGTTCGCTGCGGCCGGTGCGGTGTTCGTCGCGAAGGCCGCGTTCGATGCGGTCGAGGTCCTGGCGCAGGGCCGCCAGGCGGCCCTCGAGTTCGGCGGCCATGCCGGCGGCGGGATTGCGGCGCAGCAGCACCACCAGCAGCACCACGGCCACCAGCAGCAGGAACACCATCACGTAGGAAAAAATCGCCATCACCGCTCCGACAGACCGTGGGACCCGCGGTGCCCGAAGGCCGCGTGCGGATCACTGAACCCGGATTCTACGGGGCGGCCGGTCTCAGGAGGCGAGACGGGCGGAGCCCGCCGGGCGAGGCCGCCGGGCGGGTGGCACCTGGGGCCGCCCCCGAGGGAAGCGGCCCGGGGTGGCTTCAGGCCTTCTTGGCCCAGGCGCTGCACCAGGCGGCGGCCGGCACGCTGAAGCCCGGGAACAGGGTGCAGGCGCCGGTGGCGGCGGTGAAGAACTGGCAGTTGCCGCAGTTCGAGCCCGGCTTGAAGTTGGCTTCCTTGGTCTTGGTGGCGTCGGCGATGAACTTGAGCGCGACGGCCTGGGCGTTGTCGGCCGGCAGCGGCTTGAGGGCCTGCGCCTGCGCGGTGCCGATCACGCCGGAGGCGACGAAGGGAATGGCCGCGGCAGCGACGACGGCCTGGATCAGGAAACGACGGCGGGACGGGTTCTGGCTGTTCATGGGTTCACTCGATTGGCTACGGAGGAGTCCGATGGCTGGAGCGCAGTTTAGTCCTCCCGGGTGAATGCAGCGTTGACACAGGTCAAGCCTCGCCGGCCGGCGGCTTGGGCTAGACTTCCGGGCATGGAAAACCTCCCCTACGACCCCGCCCGCCTGGGCACCTGCGCGCTCGAGATCGTGTCCAACACCCGGGAGCTTTCGGCCCTGGGCTGGACCCCGGCCACCAGCAGCAATTTCTCGATGCGCATGGACGATCGCCATGCCGCCATCACTGTCTCGGGCCGCGACAAGGGCCGGCTGACGGTGGCCGACATCATGGTGGTGGACTTCGACGGCCAGCCCGTGGCCACGTCCCACCGCCCCTCGGCCGAAACGCTGCTGCACACCCAGCTCTACGCGCGCTACCCGGAAATCGGCTGCGTGCTGCATACGCACTCGCGCGTGCAGACGGTGTGCTCGCGACTGTTCGCGCCGAAGGGCCGCATGCATCTGGAAGGCTACGAACTGCTGAAGGCGTTCGCCGGCAACCAGACCCACGAAATGGCGATCGAAGTGCCGGTGCTGCCCAACACGCAGGACATGCCCGCACTCGCCGCACAGGTGGAAACCCTGCTCGACGCCGGCCCGCTCTGGGGCTACCTGATAGACGGCCACGGCCTGTACGCCTGGGGCCGCGACATGGCCGAGGCGCGCCGCCACCTGGAAGCCTTCGAATTCCTGTTCGCCTGCGAGCTCGACCTGAGGAGACTGCACGCATGAGCCGCCTTCGGATCTTCAACGACACCGACCCCGCCACCCCGCTGTTCGCCAGCACCGACCTGGCGGCCATCGCCGCGCAGCTGCGGCAGATCGGCGTGCGCTTCGAGCAGTGGCAGGCGGCGCAGCCGGTGCAGCCCGGCGCCACGCCCGACGAAGTGATGGCGGCCTACCGCGCCGACATCGACCAGCTGGTCGAAGAGAACGGCTTCAAGTCGGTGGACGTGGTGAGCATCGCGCCCGACAACCCGAACAAGGACGCGATGCGCGCCAAGTTCCTG
>JAPLSJ010000001.1 GCA_026398695.1 Arenimonas sp. | reverse complement strand
TGTGCCGGCGATACCGGCTTGGGCGTGGCCAGGGTCACGGTGCCCTGCACCCCGGGCGCGATCACGTAGTTCTGGCCGAGCATGTCACCGAGGATGGCCTTGACCACCGCGTGCACCGACTCGCCCTCGAAGTTGAAGGTGGCCTCGCCGGTGGAATCGAGCGACGGCGCCGGTGACGACGCGAGGCGCTGGTTGATCACCTGGCCGGTGCCGGGCGTGAGGCGCGCGCCGTTGGCCTGGGCGGGACCGCCCGACGCCGCCGGCGTGGTGGCCGTGGTGTCGGCGGGGCGCGCCGGTTCGGTGCCGGCCAGCGGGTCGTCGCCACGGCGGACCTGCGGCGCGGCGACGGTGGCGCAGCCCGAAATGAAAACAATCAGGGCGAGGCCCAGGGCGGGCACGGCGGACGGGAGTCTGGTCATCGCTTCACTTTACCTGTTTGCATTTTCCGAAGCCGCCTGCTCTGCCGCCGCCTCGGCGGCCCGCATGGCGCGCCGGGCCTCGATGCGGCGACGGATGGCTTCGACCTGTTCGTCGGGGGTGACGGGTGCAACCGTCGGCGGAGCGGGCGCAGTGCCCGGTGCAGCGGTACTCGTGGTGGCGACCTCGCCCGGCGCACCGGGCGCGGACGACGGCTTGTCGGCAGCGGGGACGGCCACCGGGCCGCCCACGCCGGACCCGGCCTGGGGCGTCGGCGACTGGCCGCCGGCGCCGTCGAAGACGCGCAGCGCGAGGTCGCGCTGGCCCTCGGGGCCTTCGAAGACCGCACGCCGGGGTTCGAGCTGCACCAGGCGCCAGGCGGTGCCTTCCAGCACGTCGCCCAGGCGCACGCGGCGGCTCAGGCCGTCGCTGATGTTCTGCACGATCGCCAGCTTGAGCCCGGACGTGATGAGCACGCTGGTGAGGTTCACCTCCAGCGGCACCTGCGCGTCGCCGGTGGTCGCGGCCATCGGTGCGGGGCGACGGTCGCGGCTGAACAGCGGCCGGCTGCCGACTTCCATGTAGTCGCTGGCCGGGCCGAGGCGCGAGCCCACCGCGTCCAGCGTCACCACCGGCAGCGGCGGCTTGAGGGCGCCGTTGGCCGGGTGCGGACCCACCCGCCCTCCCAGGCCCAGCAGACCCAGCACGACCAGGCAAAGCGCCCACGCGGCGATGCCGGCCAGCACGGCGCCGGCGGGACGAAGGGCGCTAATCACGCGGCACCTCCGAGGGAGTGCTCAGGTAGCCGTACAGGTCGAAGCCAACTTCCACGCCGCCGCCCTCGGGGCCGGCGCCCAGGTAACTGGTGCGCGACAGGAGGTCGAGGTTGTTGACGAACAGCTGCGGGCTGCCGCTTTCCAGCGCATGCAGCACCGCGCCCAGTTCGGCCACGCCGCAGCGCAGGCGCACCTGCACGGTGGCGCGGATGAAGGGTTCCTGGGTGCGCGCTTCCGAGGGCGTGCGGGCGGTGATCTGGCAGCGGCCCGGCTCCGGGCTGGCAGCCGCCACCACCGACTCCAGGCGCTGCACCAGCGACGCCGTGGCCAGCTGCTTGTTGGTCTCGGGCAGGAAGCCGGGGTTGCCGGCTTCGAACTCACGCACGCGCGCCAGCTCGCGCTCGAGGTCGGGGCGCTGGGAGATTTCCATGCGCAGCGCCAGTTCTTCGTCGCGCAGCGTGGCGATTTCGTCGCCCATGGCCAGCATCGGCGCGGTCCACCACCAGTGCAGCAGCACCAGGTAGGCCACGGCCACCACGACCGCGGCGATGGCGAGGATGCGGGCGCGCTCAGGGACGGGGCGCATCGGCGGCCTCCGGGCTGGGCTTGACGGCGATGCCCGCCTTCAGGGTGAAGCGATCGCGGCCGGTGCGCGGATCGGCCTGCACGGCGCCCGACAGCGCGGGCTCCACCAGCAGCGGCGATTCCTGCAGCAGGGCCACCAGCGCCGGCGCGGCATTGCTGTGGCCCACCATCACCAGGTTGTCGTCGTTGATCGACAGCTTGTCGAGCGAGGTGTCGTCGGGAATGCGGCGCGTGAGGTCATCGAGCACTTCGAGCATGGTGGGCCGGCTGGCGCGCGTGGCCGCCAGGAAATTCGCCGCCTGCGCCGACACCTGCAGCTGGTTGCGCAGCAGGCGGGCCTGGCGCGCCTCGATGGTGGCGGCCTCGACCTGGGCACGGAAGTCGTCGCGCACTTCGCGTCGGTTGGCCAGCGTCAGCAGCAGGGTGGCGAACAGCGCCACCACCGCGACCGCGGCCAGCGTGGCGTTGAGGCGTCGCACGGGGTCGTGGTGGTGTTCGCGGCGCGCTTCGGGCAGCAGGTTCACGCCCAGCCGGCGGCCATCGGCGTCCACCACGTCCACGCCGGCCAGGTCGGCGCCCAGCGTGCCCAGGGCCAGCAGTTCGGCATCAAGCCGCGACTTGGGCAGCACCAGCAGCTCGACGGCCAGCTGCTGGGTGGCGGCGTCGCGCGACAGCACGCGGCCCTGGTAGCTCACCTGGTCGGCCGAGAACGGCGTCTGGCGATCGAGTTCGAAGGCCAGCACTTCGCGCAGGCGCGCTTCGGCGGCGACCGGCAGCGCCAGGTTGCGGCGCAGCACCAGGGACACCGGCAGCAGCAGCCAGCGCGGCACGGCATGGCCGTCGAGGCGGTGGCGGGCGGCGTCGAGCACGCCGGCATCGTCCAGCGGCAGGCGGCCCAGCGCGGTGTCGCCGCGGCGGCCGGCGGCCACCAGCTCCACTTCATCGCCGTGGCGCAGCAGGAACAGGCGCTGGTCGTCGCCTTCCACCAGCGCGCGCAGCCGCGTGGGCAGCAGCGACAGCAGCGCCGACGCCAGCTCGCGCCCGCGGGCCGGAAGCGAAGTCCGGGCCAGGCGCAGCGTGATGGGTTCGAGCAAGCTGGAAAGTCGGTCGGCGGCGGGCATCAGTCGGGTTCTCCCGTCCGCCAGGACAGCGGCGCATAAAGTTGGCCGAAGCCCAGGCCCGCGCCGATCCTCAGCGCGGCGGTCACTTCGACGCCGTTGCCGTCGGGACGGGTGGCGCGGCTGGCCACACTATACGTACCCGACCCGATCACGGCGATAGGCGTGCCATCGGGCAGCGTGGGCATCGGCATCCCCGGCTGCCAGGCCTCGCGGGCCGCCACCAGCTGGGCGGCCTGGTCGGGTGCCAGCCCCATGGCCTGCAGCACGGCCAGCTGCGCCAGGCCGGCCTCGGGCCGCGGGCGCGCACTGAACACGGTGACGTGCGGCGCCATCATCCGGTAGGTGTCCAGGTCCATGCCCAGCAGCTGCTGCAGTTCGGAAATGGTGGTGAAGGGCTGGTCCTTGGCGCCGTAAGGCAGGCCGGCCGCGGCGTAGTCGCGGTCTTCCGCGCCGCCTTCGATCGACAGCAGGTCGTCGGCATCGCGCCAGTCCTGGATCACCGCGGCCAGGTTGCGCGCCTTGTCGATCTCCACGCCCAGGCCCGCCATCAGCGCCGTCAGGAGCGCCGCATCCGCGGCGTTGAGGTCCACCTTGCCGGCCTCGTCCTGGATCCGCACCTGCACCCTGTAGCCTTCGAAATCGAAGGGATAGGGCCGCGCGTCGGGGATCCACATCGTGGCCGGGTCGGTGCCCGACAGGCGCAGCGCCGCCAGTTCGATGCCGGCCTCGGCGGCGTGCCGGCTGGCCACCTGGGTGCGCAGCGCACTGCCCTGCAGCGCCTCGGTGCGCGAGGTGAGCGCGAACACCGCCACCAGCCCCGCCATCAGCAGCAGCAGCCAGAGCACCAGCAGCAGGGCGGCACCGCGGACGGCGCGCTTCATTGCTCGTCCTGGATGGGCACGCCCACGTACGAGGGCAGCGGCGCCTGCGCCAGGCGCGGCGCGGCCACCAGTTCGGGCCACTGCGCGCGGGCGTCGCGCATGCGCATGGACAGCCGCACCAGCCGCGGGAACTGGTCGTTGGTGCGCCAGTCGTCGGACCAGTCGCCGGGCTTGCCGTCGTTGTCGAGCGTGCGCACTTCGAACACCGCCTCGGCGATGCCGTCCAGCAGCACCTCCGGCTCGCGCTCGGCGTCCAGCGGGCCATCGGGCGTGAGCAGCTGGTGGGTGAACTCGAGCCGCAGGCCGCCTTCGCCGCGCACCAGCTCGAAGGTCTGCAGCTGCGGGCCGCCGCGGGACAGGTAACCGGGCATGTTGGCCACCAGGCGCAGCACCTGGCCGTCGCACTCGAACACGGTGGCCTGGCCGGTGGACTCGGTGAATTCGTAGGGCAGCGGCAGCGCGTTCTCCACCTGGCGCCGCACGAAGGCCTGCACGGCGCGCAGGCGCTCGTTGCGCTGGGCCATCTCTTCGGCGCGCTCGGTGGCCTTGGCGGCATTGGCGAAGGTGGCGAACGCCAGCGCGATGCCGGTGGCCAGCAGCGCCGTGGCCAGCAGCACCTCCACCAGGCTGAAGCCGCGGGCGCGGATCACGGGATCGGCTCCAGCGGCGTGGGCGGCATGCGCGCGCGCAGCGTGACGAAGGAAATGCGGCGCTCGAGATCGTCCTCGCCCCAGGCCATTTCCAGCGCAACGCGATACAGCACCGGCTCGGAGGGACGCTGCAGGCCCACGGTTTCCACCACGGGTGCGTTCGGGTCGGAGATGCCCGCGGGGGCCGGATCCTCGACTTCGGTGATGTCCATTTCCCAGCGGTAGCGGCCGTCGTCGAAGTCGCCGCCGCGGCGGCCGGGCTCGATCGGTTCCAGCACGCCCACTTCGTCGAGCAGCGACTGCGCATGCAGCG
>JAPLSJ010000118.1 GCA_026398695.1 Arenimonas sp. | reverse complement strand
CGCCGAACTACTGCTTGCCGCCGCCGACGCGGCCCTCTACCGCGCCAAGCAGTCCGGCAAGAACCGCGTCGAAGCCGCCGAAACCCTCGACTGACCACCGCCCAAAACCCCCTGTGGGAGGGACTTCAGTCCCGACGCCCTTCGCCGAAAAGCGTCGGGACTGAAGTCCCTCCTACGAGGAGCAACGGCGGCGTGGTTATTCCGTCACCACTTCGCGGTGCATCGGCGCCAGCTTCGCCAGCAGCTTGTTCTGGGCGCGGAACGGCACGCCGTGCTGGTCCATCGCCACCTGCAGGATTTCCACCAGCGCGTTGAAGTGGCCGCGGTCGATGTTCTGGCCCACGTGCGCGCTGCGCATGTCGCGGCCGCTGTAGGTGCAGTCGCCGCCCAGGATCACGCAGAACTGCTCGGTCAGCTGGCGCTTCACGCGCTCCTGGTCGGCGTTGGCGAAGAAAGGCTTCGTGCGCGGGTCGGCCACCAGGCCCACCATGAAGGTCTCCATCAGCGCCGTGAGCCCGGCTTCACCGCCGAACTCGTCCAGCACCGGGCGCAGCTCCGGGAAGGCCGGCGCGGGGTTGGGTGCGGTGGGGTCGTTGGCGGTGGCCGACGCTTCCGCCGTGGCCTCCTCGGCCTCCAGGCGCGCTTCCTCGTCGAGGATGGCCTGCTCCTCGGCGCTCACGGGGGCGGGCTGCTGGGCGAACGCCGGCGCAGCGGCGACGATCATCAGGGCGAACAGGACGCGGGTCAGGGAATTCATGCGGTTCTCCAGGGGATTCAGAAGCCGACCTGCAGCGAGGCGTACACGCCACGCTGGTCGTCGCGGATGACGATGTTGCCGAGGTCCACGTAGGCCACCGTCAGCGACACGTTCTTGTAGGGCGCCCAGGCCACGAACACGTCGTACGCGTCGTCTTCGCCGGCGATGCCCAGGTTGTCGGGCTTGGTGCGGTACTCGGCGCCCACCGCGAGGTTGCGGGTGAGCAGGTAGGCGGCCGAGCCTTCGAACTGCGCCCGGTAGCTGTCGTTGCGGTCGCCGCCGAAGCCCAGGATGCCGAACTGGTTGGCCTTGGTGAACCGCACGGTGCCGTTGAGCAGCAGGCTCTGCGAGAGATAGAGCTTGGTGGCGCTGACGTAGTAGTCCACGCCGCTGTCGTCCTTGGCGCCCACGAAGGCCAGCACCGCGGCCTGGTCGTTGCGCTTGTACTGCGCGCCCACCGCGATCTGCGGCAGCCACGAGTCCTGTTCCAGCACGGCGTCACCGGCCACCTTCACCTTCACGCCGATCGTGTCCTGGGTGAAGGTGAAGCCATCGCCCAGGCCCAGCGCGCCGCCCACGGCCTGCGTGTCGAACTTCTGGCGCGACAAGCTCAGCTCCACGCGGTCGTAGAAACCCACCAGCGCGCCGTAGCTCTGCAGCCGGTAGTCGTCGAGGTTCACCTGCGTGTAGAAGGCGTTCGCGCCGATCTCGTCGCGGGTGCCGTAGCCGCCGATCACGGCCCAGGGCGTGAGGCCACCGCCGGCCGAGCCTTCGATCTGGCTCACGCCGCCAGTGAGCAGCAGCTTGCCGCTGGTGGTCAGGCGGTCGTCGTCCTTGTCGGTGTCGGTGTCCTGCGCGTGGGCCCACCCGCTGGCGGCCATCAGGGCCAGGGACAGGGCGGCAAGGGGAATCGCGTGCAGGGCACGGTTCATCGGGAAGTCCTCGGGGTGGCGGGGTTGGATGCGGATTCGCTGGGGAAAACGGTGCGGATGGTGCCGGCGCGCGGCATCGGCATCGGGAAGTACGGCACCACCTGGCTGGCCAGCTCGGCGGGCACCTTCACCAGGAACCACACGTCGGCCACGCCGTCGCCACCGGCCGCGCCGCGCTTGCGGTCACCGATCCAGCGGTACAGCGGCTTGCCTTTCCATGCCCACATCGGCCGGCCGTCGAAGCTTCGGGCGATGGTGAACGGGCCCACAGGCTTGTCGCCGGCCTGGGCGTAATGCGGCGGCCACAGGCCTTCGCACGGTCGATCGCAGGCGCTCTGCCCGGTGCTGTCGTTGGCGAAGGTGTAGAGCGCACGGCCGCCCTGCTCCACCAGGATGCCGGCGCGGCTCCAGACCGGGATGGGGTTTTCGCGGGCCAGGCGCGCCATGTCGGCGGCGCTGGCGGAAGCCGCAGGGCGCGCGGCGGTGGGCGCGGGCGCGGCGGCCGACGCCGCCAGCGAAATCAACACAAGGAACAGCGTGACCAGCAGGCTGGCAAGCAAACGCGGCATGGCGGTGGCACTCCGGAAAGCACGCAACAGGCGTACTCCGGGGCTTACGCAGGCCGGGGGCCGGCCGGATGCAGCTCAGGCGTTTTTATTCTCCGCCGCCAGCCTGGCCAGCTTTTCGGGGTCGGGAATCAGCTCGCTGCGGATCAGCAGCAGCGCGCCGTTCGGGGCCAGGAACGGATGGTGCCGCTCGCCCACGGGGGCCAGCAGGAAATCGCCGGCGAAGTATTCGACGCCGTCGTGCACCACCGAGCCCTCCATCACCATGCACTCCTCTTCGCGGGTGTGCGGGTGCGGCGGCACCACGGCGCCCGGGTCAATGCGCCACAGGCTGGTCTGGGTGCCTTCGGCCTCGTCGCGGCGCAGGGTCTTGATGCGGATGCCCGGCACGAACGGCACCCACTGGCCTTCGTCGGCGCGGATCACCTGGGTGCGCATGCGGCGCGCGTCGGCCAGGATGCGGGCACGCAGGGCCGCCGACGCCTCGGGGGCCGGGGCCTGCTCGGGCACCAGGCCGGCCAGGGCGGCCAGCAGGGTGTCGTTGTCTTGGGGCTTGTGCGGGCTCATGGGCTGTCCTTCCCGTCGTGCAGCGCGTCGCGCAGCGCGGCCATGCCGCGGCGTGCGTGCGATTTCACCGTGCCCAGGGGCAGGCCGGTGCGCTCGGCGATTTCGGGCTGCGACAACTCCTCGTGGTAGGCCAGTTCCAGCACGGTGCGCTGGACCGGGGTCAGGTGCTGGAAGGCCCGCTGCAGCGCCTGCACGTTGCCCAGGTGCTCGAGCATGGCGTCCGCCGGATTGTCTTCACCTGACGAATACGCGTCCAGCTCGCCTTCCGGATGCAGCGGCTGTTCGAGGCGCTGCCGGCGCAGGCGACGCTGCCGGTCGACGGCCCGGCTCCAGGCCAGGGTCTGCAGCCAGGCCATCACGCTACCGCGCTCGGGGCAGTAGCTCACGGCCTGGTCCCAGACCTGCAGGAAGACGTCGCTGACCACTTCCTCGGCGTCCTGCGGCTGGCGCAGCACGCGCAGCGCCAGGCCGTAGACGCGGCCCAGCGCCAGGTCGTAAAGCTGGCCCAGCGCCTCGGCGTCGCCGAAGCGGATGCGGCCCATCAGCGCCACCAGCGCCGCTTCATCGGGCGCATCGGGCAAGGCGTTGGCGGCAGGAAGGGCGGAAGCTTTCGCCATGGGGCGCCGCAGGTCGGGTGACCCGATACTAAACGCGATGGCCGGGCCATGCGGCGTGAAGGGGGCCGGGCGCGGAAAAAAAAGGGCGACCGCGCTGCGGTCGCCCAAGAAACCCTGCTCTAGGGTTGGAGGCTGGCGATCTTCCGGGGAGTGACAAGATTGCCAAGCAATTAAGGGAACGCGGGCATGGGGCGGGACCGGCCAACGGCAGGCCACCCGGCGGTTCCCGGGCCCGTGGACCGGCGCCCTGTCCGATTAGAGCGATTGCTTTACACTACGGCGCGCCCAGACCCCGGGGAGTGATTTCTACCCGGCGCATGGACCTTTAAATTCAATCACTTGCGGATAACTCTTCGAGTAACCTCGCACGCCTGCATTCGCGCAGCGCCGCGGTTTCCGCCGCCGGACCGGAGCCTGAAATGATCTTTGAAACCATCTCCACCTCGGGCCACGAGGAAGTGGTGTTCTGCCACAACAAGGACGCGGGCCTGAAGGCCATCATCGCGATCCACAACACCGTGCTGGGCCCCGCGCTGGGCGGCACGCGCATGTGGCCGTACGCCAGCGAGGCGGAGGCCTTGAACGACGTGCTGCGCCTGAGCCGCGGCATGACCTACAAGGCGGCGGTGTCGGGCCTGAACCTGGGTGGCGGCAAGGCGGTGATCTGGGGCGACCCGAACAAGGACAAGTCCGAGGCGCTGTTCCGCGCGTTCGGCCGCTTCGTCAATTCGCTCGGCGGCCGCTACATCACCGCCGAGGACGTCGGCATCGACGTCAACGACATGGAATACGTGCTGCGTGAAACCGAATTCGTCACCGGCGTGCACCAGGTGCACGGTGGCTCGGGCGACCCGTCGCCGTTCACCGCCTACGGCACGCTGCAGGGCCTGATGGCCGCGCTGCAGGTCAAGTTCGGCAACGAGGACGTGGGCAACTACTCCTACGCCGTGCAGGGCGTGGGCCACGTGGGCATGGAGTTCGTGAAGCTGCTGCGCGAGCGCGGCGCCAAGGTGTTCGTCACCGACATCAACAAGGACTCGGTGCAGCGCGCCGTGGACGAGTTCGGCTGCGAGGCCGTGGCCCTGGACGAAATCTACGACGTGGACGCCGACGTCTACTCGCCGACCGCCCTGGGCGGCACGGTGAATGAAAAGACCCTGCCCCGCCTGAAGTGCAAGATCATCTGCGGCGCCGCCAACAACCAGCTGGCCACCGACGAGATGGGCGTGGAAGTGGCCAACAAGGGCATCCTCTACGCACCCGACTACGCGGTGAACGCAGGCGGCCTGATGAACGTCTCGCTCGAGATCGACGGCTACAACCGCGAGCGCGCCATGCGCATGATGCGCACCATCTACTACAACCTGGGCCGCATCTTCGAGATCGCCAAGCGCGACGGCATCCCCACCAACAAGGCCGCCGACCGCATGGCCGAAGAGCGCATCACCGCCATCGGCAAGCTGCGCCTGCCGCACCTGGGCGCCCCGGCGCCGCGCTTCCAGGGCCGCAGGGGCAACTGATGCGCACGTTCCCGCTCGGTGAAGACCTCGATGCCCTGCGCGACGCCGTGCGGCGTTTCGCCGACACCGAGATCGCCCCGCGGGCGGCGCAGATCGACCACGACAACCTGTTCCCCGCCGACCTGTGGCCCAAGCTGGGCGAACTGGGCCTGCTGGGCATCACCGTGCCCACCGAGTACGGCGGCAGCGGCATGGGCTACCTGGCCCACACCGTGGCGGTGGAGGAAATCTCCCGCGCCTCGGGTTCGGTCGGCCTGAGCTACGGCGCGCACAGCAACCTGTGCGTGGCCAATCTCTACGCCAACGGCAGCGAGGCACAGCGCCACAAGTACCTGCCCGGCCTGTGCACCGGCGAGCTCAAGGGCGCGCTGGCGATGAGCGAACCGGGCGCGGGCTCGGACGTGGTGGGCTCGATGAGCTGCCGCGCCGAACTGCGCGACGGCCAGTGGATCGCCAACGGCAGCAAGATGTGGATCACCAACGGCCCCGAGGCCGACGTGCTGATCGTCTACATGCGCACCGCCGGCAAGGAAGCCGGCAGCCGCTGCATGACCGCCTTCATCGTCGAGAAGGGCATGCCGGGCTTCAGCACCGCCCAGAAGCTCGACAAGCTGGGCATGCGCGGCTCCAACACCTGCGAGCTGGTGTTCGAGAACTGCGCCATCCCCGCCGAAAACGTCCTGGGCGAAGTGCACCAGGGCGTCAAGGTGTTGATGAGCGGCCTGAACACCGAACGCCTGGTGCTCACCGGCGGCCCGATCGGCCTGATGCAGGCCGCGCTCGACATCGCCCTGCCCTACGTTCGCGAGCGTAAGCAGTTCGACCAGGCCATCGGCACCTTCGGCCTGATGCAGGGCAAGATCGCCGACATGTACACCGCGCTGCAGTCCAGCCGCGCCTTCGCCTACCAGGTGGCGCGCGACTTCGACGCCGGCCACTCCAGCCGCATCGATTCGGCCAGCTGCCTGCTGCACGCCAGTGAAGCGGCCGTGCAGGTGGCCCTGGAAGGCATCCAGGCCCTGGGCGGCAATGGCTACATCAATGAATACGCCACCGGCCGGATCCTGCGCGACGCCAAGCTGTATGCCATCGGCGCCGGCACCAACGAGATCCGCCGCATGCTGATCGGCCGCGAGCTCTTCGACGGCCGCAGCTGAAGCTTCCTTGTGGGAGGGACTTCAGTCCCGATCGCCCGAAGCCGAGAGCATCGGGACTGAAGTCCCTCCCACAAGAGCGTCGGATCTGAAGGCCCTCCTGCTGGGAGCGGCGCTATAATCGTCGGCTTCCCACCCAGCCAACACCCGGAGTTCGCATGTCCAAGGTCGTCATCGTCGGTGCCAAGCGCACTGCCCTCGGAGCCCTGCTGGGCCAGTTCACCGGCGTGCCGGCCACGCAGCTGGGCGCCACCGCCATCCAGGCGGCGGTCGCGCAGTCGGGCGTCGACGGCGCCAAGGTGTCGGAAGTGATCATGGGCTGCGTGCTGCCCGCCGGCCTGGGCCAGGCCCCGGCCCGCCAGGCGGCGCTGGGCGCCGGCCTGCCCACCGGCGCGGGCTGCACCACCATCAACAAGGTCTGCGGCTCGGGCATGAAGGCCGTGATGCTGGGCCACGACCTGATCAAGGCCGGCTCGGCCGACGTGGTGGTGGCCGGCGGCATGGAGTCGATGACCAATGCGCCGCACCTGCTCAACGGTTCGCGCACCGGCATCCGCTTCGGCAGCGCCGAAATGCTCGACCACATGGCCTGGGACGGCCTGACCAATCCCTACGACAAGAAGCCCATGGGCTCCTTCGGCGAGCTGTGCGCCGGCAAGTACGCCTTCACCCGCGAGGACCAGGACGCGTTCGCGGCCGAGTCCGTGCGCCGCGCCCTGGCCGCCCAGGCCGACGGCGCCTTCAAGGACGAGATCGCCCCCGTCACCGTCGCCGGCCGCAAGGGCGACGTGGTGGTGGACACAGACGAGCAGCCCGGCAAGTGCGACATCGGCAAGATCGCCAGCCTGCGCCCGGCCTTCCAGAAGGACGGCACCATCACCGCCGCCAGCTCGTCGAGCATCAACGACGGCGCCGCCGCCCTGGTGCTGGCCTCCGAGTCGGCCGCGAAGGCCCAGGGCCTGGTGCCGCTGGCCAGCATCGTCGCCCACGCCACCCACGCCCAGGCCCCCGAGTGGTTCACCACCGCCCCGGTGTCGGCCATCCAGGCCGTGCTGGCCAAGGCCGGCTGGTCGGTGGCCGACGTGGACCTGTTCGAGGTCAACGAGGCCTTCGCGGTCGTGGCGATGGCCCCGATCAAGGAGCTGGGCATCCCGCACGCCAAGCTCAACGTGAACGGCGGCGCCTGCGCATTGGGCCACCCGATCGGCGCTTCCGGTGCCCGCCTGGTGGTGACTTTGCTCCATGCGCTGCAGCGCCGGGGCGGCAAGCGGGGCGTGGCCGCGCTGTGCATTGGCGGCGGCGAAGCCACTGCCATCGCCATCGAACTGGCCTGAACGGGCCCGGCGGCCCGGACCGGCCGCCGGTGTAAAATTTCGTTAAGCCGAAGTTGCACTTGACTATCGGCTAGTTCTTGTCATGCTTCACGCCACGTGCGCATTTGGCGCACGTTCTGTTATTAAAAACGTCTAGACGAGGAAACACACATGTCCCTGAACAAGACCCTGCTCGCCATGGCCCTGGGCCTGGCCCTGGCCGCCTGCTCGAACCAGGCTGAGCAGGCGACGGACGCGGCTACCGATGCCGCTGCCGCTGCCGACGCTGCCGCCACCGAAGCCACCGACGCTGCTGCCGCTGCCACCGACGCTGCGACCGACGTTGCTGCCGACGCTGCCGAGGCTTCGGCCGAAGTCGCTGCGGACGCCGCCGACGTTGCCGCCGACGCCGCTGTTGAAGCCACCGACGCTGTGGAAGCGGGCGCCGAAGGCGCTGCCGACGCCGCCGCCGACATGGCCGACGCCGCTGCCGACGTTGCCGAAGAAGCTGCTGACACCGCCGAAGAAGCTGCTGACGCCGCCGACGGTCAGTAATCTTCAGCTGCAAGCTTGAAGTGAACGGGCGCGACGCAAGTCGCGCCCGTTTTCTTTTGTGCGCGTGAAGCTAGGCTGGGCTGGCGCCGGAACGTAAACTCCACGCCTACACCAGCGAGCGTCCGCGCATGCCCATCCTCACCAGCCAGATCGACACCCGCGCCCCGGAGTTCCAGGACAACGCCGCGCAGCTGCGCGCCGCGGTGGCCGACTTCGAGGCCCAGCTCACCCGCGTCGCCCTGGGCGGCGGTGCCGCCGCCCGCCGCAAGCACACCGAGCGCGGCAAGCTGCTGCCGCGCGACCGCATCAGCGCCCTGCTCGACCCCGGCTCGCCCTTCCTGGAGCTTTCGGCCATGGCCGCGGGCGGCATGTACGACGACGCGGCGCCGGCCGCCGGCGTCATCACCGGCATCGGCCGCATCCATGGCACCGAAGTGGTGGTGGTGGCCAACGACGCCACGGTGAAGGGCGGCACCTACTTCCCGATGACGGTGAAAAAGCACCTGCGCGCCCAGGAAGTGGCGCTGGAAAACCACCTGCCCTGCATTTACCTGGTCGATTCCGGCGGCGCCTTCCTGCCGCTGCAGGACGAGGTGTTCCCCGACCGCGAGCACTTCGGCCGCATCTTCTACAACCAGGCCCGGCTGAGCGCGAAGAACATCCCGCAGATCGCCGTGGTGATGTGCAGCTGCACCGCCGGCGGCGCCTACGTGCCGGCGATGTGCGACGAATCGATCATCGTGCGCGAACAGGGCACCATCTTCCTGGGCGGACCGCCGCTGGTGAAGGCCGCCACGGGTGAAGTGGTGGACGCCGAATCCCTCGGCGGCGCCGACGTGCACACCTCGGTGTCGGGCGTGGCCGACCACTTCGCCGAAAACGACCAGCACGCGCTGCAGATCGCCCGCGACATCGTCCGCCACCTCAACCGCAAGAAGACCCTGGCCGTGGCCGTGCAGCCGCCCAGCGAGCCCAAATACGCGGCCGAGGAGCTTTATGGCGTGATCCCCAAGGACACCCGCAAGCCCTTCGACATCCGCGAAATCATTGCTCGCGTGGTGGACGGCAGCGAGTTCCAGGAGTTCAAGGCGCGCTACGGCAAGACGCTGGTGTGCGGCTTCGCGCACATCCACGGCTACCCGGTGGGCATCGTCGCCAACAACGGCATCCTGTTCGCCGAGAGCGCGCTCAAGGGCGCGCACTTCATCGAGCTGTGCAACCAGCGCGACATCCCGCTGGTGTTCCTTCAGAACATCACCGGCTTCATGGTCGGCAAGAAGTACGAAAACGCCGGCATCGCCAAGGACGGCGCCAAGATGGTGACGGCCGTGGCCTGCTCGCACGTGCCCAAGTTCACCGTGGTGATCGGCGGCAGTTTCGGCGCCGGCAACTACGCCATGTGCGGCCGCGCCTACGGCGCCCGCTTCCTGTGGACCTGGCCGAACGCCCGCATCAGCGTGATGGGCGGCGAACAGGCCGCCAGCGTGCTGGCCACCGTGAAGCGCGACGGCATCGAAGCCGCGGGCAAGGCCTGGACCGCCGAGGAAGAGGAAGCCTTCAAGGCCCCCATCCGCGACCAGTACGAACGCCAGGGCCACCCCTACTACGCCACCGCCCGCCTGTGGGACGACGGCATCATCGACCCGGCCGATACGCGCCGCGTGCTGGGCCTGGCGCTGTCGGCCAGCCTCAACGCCCCGATCGAGAAAGAGCGCTTCGGCGTGTTCCGGATGTAGTTACTTGCAGGCGCGGCAGCTGGAACAGCCGCTGCCGCACGCGGCCTGCGTGGCCTGCATCGGCGGCCGCAGCGCGAAGCCGACGCGCTTGAGCCAGGCCGGACGGCCTTCGCGTTCCAAGGCGTACGACAGCCGCGCCTGCGCCTGCCACGCGCCGCGCGGCCAGAGCTGGCGCAGCAGCGACAGCGCGGCGAACAGCACCACGATCGCCACCACAAGAACCTGCAGCAGCGCGCTCACAGCAGTGCCCTCGCGGCCTGGTAAGTGATGAACGAGGCCAGGTACGCCAGCGCGAACAGGTAGAAGGTGGCGATGCCCGCCTGCTTCCAGCTGTTGGTCTCGCGCTTGATCACGGCGATGGTGGACAGGCACTGCGGCGCGTACACGTACCAGACCAGCAGCGACAGCGCGGTGGCCACCGACCAGTCGGCGGCGATCAGCGGCGACAGCGCCTGCGCCGTGGCGTCGTCGCCCGTGGCGGAAATGGCGTACACGGTGGCCAGCGCGGCCACGGCCACTTCACGCGCCGCCAGGCCCGGGATCAGCGCGATGCAGATCTGCCAGTTGAAGCCGATGGGCGCGAAGAAGGGCTCCATCCAGTGGCCGATGCGCCCGGCCAGGCTGTAGTCGATCGCCGGGCCCACCGCGCCCTCGGGCGGCGCCGGATACGTGGACAGGAACCACAGCAACACGGTGAGCGACAGGATGATGCCGGTGACGCGGCGCAGGAAGATGCTGGCGCGCTCCCACAGGCCGATGGCCAGGTCGCGCAGGTGCGGCAGGCGGTAGCTGGGCAGTTCGAGCAGCAGCACGTGCTCGCCGTCGTCGCGGCGCAGCGCCTTGATCACCCAGGCCGCGCCCAGTGCGCTGACGATGCCGGCCGCGTACAGCCCGAACATCACCAGACCCTGCAGGTTGAAGAAGCCCAGCACGTCCTGCCGCGGGATGAACGCGCTGATCAGCAGCGTGTACACCGGCAGGCGCGCCGAACACGTCATCAGCGGCGCCACCAGGATCGTGGTGAGGCGGTCGCGCGGGTCCTGGATCGAGCGCGTGGCCATGATGCCGGGGATGGCGCAGGCGAAGCTCGACAGCAGCGGGATGAACGAGCGGCCGGTCAGGCCCGCCGCGCGCATCGGCCGGTCGAGCAGGAAGGCGGCGCGCGGCAGGTAGCCCGATTCTTCCAGCGCCAGGATGAAGGCGAACAGCAGCAGGATCTGCGGCAGGAACTCCACCACGGTGCCCAGGCCCGAGAACAGGCCGTCCTGCACCAGGCTGCGCAGCGGGCCGCCGGGCAGCCACTCGCCCACGGCCGCGCCCACCCAGGCAATGCCGCCGGCGAACAGGTCCTGCACCGGCGCGGCCCAGGCGAACACGGCCTGGAACATCAGGAACATCACCACCGCCAGGATCAGCAAACCCAGCACCGGGTGCAGCAGCCAGCGGTCGAGGCGGTCGTCCAGCTGGTCGGTGCGTGCCGGCATCGTCACCGTTTCGGCCAGCAACGCCGACACCTGCGCGTGCAGGTCGCCGTCGTCGTGGTCATTGGCCGCGCCCGGCGCCGGCGCGGGCTGGTCGAGCGCCGCCAGCAGCGCGCGGGTGCCACCGGCCTGCACCGCCACGGTCTCGAGCACCGGCATGCCGAGCCGCTGCTGCAGCAGCGCGGTGTCGATGACGATGCCGCGGCGCTTGGCCAGGTCCATCTGGTTGAGCACCAGCAGCATCGGCTGGCCCAGGCGGCGCAGTTCCAGCACGAAGCGCAGGTGCAGGCGCAGGTTGGTGGCGTCCACCACGCACACCAGCAGGTCGGGCCGCGCCTCGCCCGCCAGCGTGCCGCTGCACAGGTCGCGCGTGATCGCTTCGTCGGGGCTGGCGGCGTCCAGGCTGTAGGCGCCCGGCAGGTCGAGCACGCGCACGCGGCGGCCGCCGGGCGTGCTGAACTGGCCTTCCTTGCGCTCGACGGTGACGCCGGCGTAGTTCGCCACCTTCTGGCGGCTGCCGGTGAGGCGGTTGAACAGCGCGGTCTTGCCGC